>NZ_OX636706.1:1365000-1520000 GCF_951793255.1 Desulfovibrio piger | reverse complement strand
GACCAGGAAAAGGTGCAGCATGACGTGCAGGGACTTTTGCGAAATAGGCATAGGCGCGCCCCCTCCTCAACGATATAGGGGCCAAGTATCATAGTTTTGCAAACTGTCAAGAGATGGAACAAAATCACCATCTTTCATAAATAAATACAGACGGATACTTGCATCATCGCCATTATTCCCCATATTATGGGGCAGGCAGGCCTGCCCCGATGCCGCGACCCTGCCCGCATGATGCGGGACAGAGCTTTCAGACTTGGCAGGCAATGTCTGCCATGCTATGACAATCCCGGGGGAAGGCTAATTATGAAAGAAGAAAACAAAGACCGATCAGAATTGCTGGCATTCCTGGAGTTCATGAGCCGCAAAGGCCTGAACACCACGGCCCAGAGGCGGATCATCGCCGATGCCTTTTTTGAGCTCCCCGGCCACCACTCGCTGGAGGAGTTCTATCAGCATGTCCAGAAACTGGACCCGCGCATCGGCCAGACCACCGTCTACCGGACGCTCAAACTCCTGTGTGATGCCGGTATGGCGACAGAGATCCACTTCAGCGACGGCATCACCCGCTACGAAGTGGCCGCTCCCGACAGTCATCACGACCATATCGTCTGCCAGTCCTGCGGCAAGATCGTGGAGATCTACGATCCCCGCATCGAAAAGCTGCAACAGGAGCTGACCAAGAAGCACGGCTTCCTGCTGCTGCGGCATGTGCACATCCTTTCCGGTATCTGCGCGGACTGCCAGAAAAAAATGCAGCAATGACCTTTTCCGGCCGGCATGACAGCGGGCGGATCTTTCCGCCCTTTTTTGTGGGCCCGTGCTAATTAAAGTTGATTTTCATTTTCATTTAGGGCATACTTGCCGAAAATCGACCGAAACGAGGACACCAGTATGGATGGCCAAAGCATCGCCGTTATCGTCATCGTGGCTGTGGCCGTGATCTTCATGGCCAGGAAAATTTTCATCTCCGCCCGCAAAGGACAGTGCTCCTGCGGCTGCGGGGATGGCAAACAGCAGGCCTGCTGCAAGGGATGCAGCATCACCACAAAACGTGAGGACCTGCTTCCGTAACAAAAAGCAAAGGCCGCCACTCCCAAGGGAGGGCGGCCTTTTTTTATAGATGTGTCCGGCGGTTATTCCGCTTCGAATTCTTCGGCACGGGCGATCTAGCCGCCCCGGTGCTCGCGCAGGATGGCCAGGGCTTCTTCCTGGGTCAGGATACGGCCGCGGCATTTGGGGTTCTGCAGGCGATTCTCAGGGCAGTAGCCCAGATGCACACAGCTGGGCCCGGCCCCCTGGAACAGGTCCGGTGCGGCCTTGCGGCACAGGGAAAGCATCTGCCAGGCCAGATGGCGGATCTCGTGCTGGGCGTTGCGGCAGCAGCGGATGGAGAACCAGTCCAGCAGGGCATGGGCGTTCATGCCGATGATGGCCTTGAACTCCGTGGCCTGGGGCTTGAGGTAGCGCAGGTCTTCTTCCGGCAGTCCGGCTTCCAGCCCGGCGTCGTACCACTGGCGGGTCAGGTCGGCCAGGTCCCGGCCGGTCAGACGGGTCGTGTGCCCGTCAGGCAGGGTCACCTCGGCACCGAAGTCACGCACGCTGGCGGGATAGACCACGGAAAAACGCCGTTTGCCGCCCAGCTCCGCACGACCGGACTTGATGAGGTAGGAAGCCAGGCGCTTGCGCACCAGCTGGGTCTCGGTCACGCGGGAATAGCCTTCCACGCCGAAAAGGAAAAAGTCGAATTCCAGCGCGGCGCGATGCCCGCTTTCCAGGATATTGCGCACGATCTGCCGGGAATAGGGCGAGGCCACTATCTCTTCCAGGCTGCGCTCACTGCGCACGAAACGCGCCGCGATGTCCGTGTAGATCTTGCCGCCCCCGGCCAGCAGCACCACTTTGCCGTTCCCGGTATATTTTTCATCCAGCATGTGCGCCTCCTGTAAAATGGAAGGCTGAACCTACACGAAAATGCCCCGTGTCTCAAGCGCCCCTGCCGGAGCCGGCGCCCGGCCGGGGCGGGCCCGATACTGTGCTTTCTTGACGCCCGCCCGCGGACAGCATAGTGTAGATAGCTTCCAATACTGAATAATCCGCACGCCGCTGCGTGCGTAAAGGAGCGACCATGAGCAAGGATATCAAAGCCTTCTGCCAGCCTGACAGCAAGGGCTTCTTCGGCGCGTATGGCGGCCAGTATGTGCCTGACGCCATCAAAGCCCGCCTGGACGAACTGGACCAGGCCTTCAAGGAGGCTCTGGCCGACCCCGAATTCACGCGCGAGATGCAGCGCCTGCTGCTGCATTTTGCCGGTCGTCCCAGCCCGGTCTTCCACTGCCGCAACCTCAGCAAGAAGCTGGGCGGCGCGCAGATCTGGCTCAAACGCGAAGACCTCAACCATCTGGGCGCCCACAAGGTCAACAATACCATCGGCCAGTGCCTGCTGGCCAAACGCATGGGCAAGACCCGCGTCATCGCCGAGACCGGCGCGGGCCAGCATGGCGTGGGCACCGCGGCCAGCGCCGCCCTCATGGGCCTGGAATGCGTCATCTGCATGGGCGAGGTGGACGTCGTCCGCCAGCACCTCAACGTGACCCGCATGGAGATGCTGGGCGCCCGCGTGCATACGGCCATGAGCGGCCAGCGCACCCTCAAGGAAGCCGTGGACGAGGCCCTGGAAATGTGGGTCAACGAACCCGAGACCTTCTATGTGCTGGGTTCCGCCGTGGGCCCGCACCCCTACCCGCTCATGGTGCGCCACTTCCAGTCCGTCATCGGCAGCGAGGCCCGCGCCCAGATGCTGGAATTTGCCGGTCGCCTGCCCGATGTGGCCATGGCCTGCGTGGGCGGCGGCTCCAATGCCGTGGGCCTGTTCTCCGGCTTCGTGCATGACGAGGGCGTGCGCCTCATCGGCGTGGAGCCCGGCGGCCGCGGCAACGGCTACGGCCAGCATGCGGCCTCGCTCTGCTACGGCGAGCCCGGCGTGCTGCACGGCTTCAATTCCTACATGATCAAGGACGAAAAGGGCGAGGCCGGCGAGGTCTACTCCATCTCCGCCGGTCTGGACTATCCTTCCGTGGGCCCCGAACTGGCCGAACTCAAGGATGCCGGTCGTGCCGAATACGTGAGCATCACCGATGAAGAGGCCCTGCAGGCTTTCTATGCCCTGTCGCGCAACGAGGGCATCCTGCCCGCGCTGGAATCCTCCCACGCGCTGGCCCATGCCATGAAACTGGCCCCCACCATGGACAAGGACGCCATCATCCTGGTGAACCTGTCCGGCCGCGGCGACAAGGACGTGGCCCAGGTGGCCGATCTGGTGAACAGCGGCGCCTTCGTGCCTGCCGGCGACTAACGATGTCACGGCCGGGGCAGGCCACGCCCTCCCCTCACGGCCCCTTCGCCAATGCGATCCCGCAGACCGGCACACCCAGTGCCGGTCTGTTTTTTTGACACAAGAGACGTGACAGTCCATCCCCTTGGATGATAACGCCACCTCACGGCTCCGGAAGGAGCGCCCCCAGTACAGAGGGGGCGCCCGGGGCCCTGTTCATCTCCTGACCATGCCTGCCCCTGCGGGCGGCCGTCAGGCAAATTCCATTCTGACGAGGCACACCATGCGAGAGATCGACGCCGCGACCATCAGTGCCGCCGTGGCAAAGCTGGCCGTGCAGGCCTGCTGTCATCTGCCCGCCGATGTCCGGGACGCGTTCCGGCAGCGGCTGGACAAAGAGCCTTCGCCCGTGGGGCGCAACATCCTGGAACAATTGCTGGAGAATGCGGACATCGCCGCGCGGGACGACATCCCCATCTGCCAGGACACCGGTCTGGCCGTGGTCTTTGCCGAGGTGGGGCAGGACGTGCACATCACGGGCGGCGATTTTGAAGCCGCCATCCACGAAGGCGTGCGCCGCGGCTATGTGGACGGCTATCTGCGCAAGTCCTGTGTGGCCGAGCCCCTGTTCGAGCGCAAGAACACCGGCGACAACACCCCGGCCGTCATCCACACCCGCATCGTGCCCGGCGACGGCCTGACCCTGCGTCTGGCCCCCAAGGGCGCCGGTTCCGAGAACAAGAGCGTGGTCAAGATGCTGGTGCCCGCCGACGGCATCGAAGGTGTGCGCAAGGTGGTGCTGGACGCCGTGCTGGCGGCCGGGCCCAATTCCTGCCCGCCCATGGTGGTGGGCGTGGGCCTGGGCGGCACCATGGAAGTGGCCGCCCTGTGCGCCAAGCGCGCCGCGGCCCGCGATCTGGAAAGCCGCAACCCCGATCCCCGCTACGCCGCCTTCGAGGACGAGCTGCTGGAGCTCATCAACCGCACGGGCATCGGCCCCCAGGGCCTGGGCGGCGAGACCACGGCCCTCAAGGTGCATGTGGAATGGGCCCCCACCCACATCGCCTCCCTGCCGGTGGCGGTCAACATCAACTGCCATGCGGCGCGTCACGCCGAAGTGCGTCTGTAGGAGGCTGCCATGTCCGATGTGAAACGTATCCGCGCCCCCTTCGACGAAGCCACGGCCCGTTCCCTGCGTGCCGGTGACCGGGTGCTCATCACGGGCACCATCATCGCCGCCCGCGATGCCGCCCACAAGCGCCTGGTGGAGGCCCTTGACCGGGGCGAAGAGCTGCCCGTGGATCTGGACGGGGCGGTCATCTATTATGTGGGCCCCAGTCCGGCCAGACCGGGCCGGGCCATCGGCGCGGCCGGGCCCACCACGGCCGGGCGCATGGACGCCTACACGCCCACCCTGCTGGCCCGGGGCCTGCGCGGCATGATCGGCAAGGGCTACCGCAAGCCCGAAGTGGTGGAAGCCATGAAGCGGCACGGCGTGCCCTATCTGGCGGCCGTGGGCGGTGCCGGGGCGCTCATCTCGCAGCGCATCAAGAAATACACGGTGCTGGCCTACCCCGACCTGGGCCCCGAAGCCGTGGCCGCGCTGGAAGTGGAAGACTTCCCGGCCATCGTGGTCATCGACAGCACCGGCGACAATTATTACGAGACCGGTCAGGCCCCCTACAGGAAGCTCTGATGAATGATGAGGGGGAAGGGGCCCCCTTTGACTGACGCGCAAAGGGGGCCCCTTCCCCCTCGCCCCATCCCTCCCCCAACGCGTTTCATTATGGAGGATGACGGGCAGCCCTTCACGCGGGCGTGTCCCTGCCTGCCGGTCTCCCGGCAGAGGGTTCGATAGTTGTCAAAAATCAGAACCACCCGCAAAGCGGGTGGTTTGCTCTGGCCCTGTAAGGGCCTGTTACCGGCTGCGCCTAAAGACGCTGGCTTTCACGCTGTTCAAGCCCAGTGCCCTTGCCGCCTTGGCTACCCCTTAAAGGGGTCTTGATATTCGCGTGATGTCAGCTTGTCTCTCATAATGTCGTGACGTTCCTGATCCTGGATATATTTTTTGATCGTTGCCTCATTAAGCCCCACCGTACTGACATAATATCCTTCGGCCCAAAATTTTCTGTTGCCAAACTTATATTTAAGGTTTGCGTGCTTATCGAATATCATCAACGAACTTTTCCCTTTCAGGTAGCCCATGAAATTTGCCACACTGATTTTAGGAGGAATGGACACCAGCATGTGGACATGATCCGGCATCAGATGCCCTTCCAGAATCTCAACCCCTTTATATTTGCAGAGGCATTGCAGAATTTCTTTTATACTTTCACGGAGCTGTGCGAAGATTATTTTTCTTCTATATTTTGGAGTAAAGACGATATGATACTTGCACAACCATTTCGTATGCGCTAGGCTATGAGCCTTGGTTCCCATAACAAAAACACCTTTCCGTTAATGTTGCGATGGGCTTGAACAACTTCATCGTAGCGGAAAGGTGTTTTTGTGTGTATAACGTATTGTCTCCACCCGCATAGCGGGTGGTTTTTTGTTTCGCGCCTGTCAGGCGCTCAACAGGCTAAAGCCCATAACAAAAAAGGGACCGCTGCTGCCAGCGGTCCCTTTTGTATCATTGCAGAGTAGCGACGCTGAGATGCCTACAGCGTGACGGCCCCATCGCCCTTGGGAGCGGGCTTGGGAGCAGGCTTGGCTGCGGGCTGCTGCGCCTTGGCCGGAGCGGCGGGCGCGGCCTTGGTCTGCGATCCCGCCTGGGCAAAGGCGCGGGCCATGTTCTCCATGACGGCCCGGCCCACCACGCGCCAGGTCTCGCCCTGCTTCCGCAGAGCCAGCCAGGAGGTCATGCCGGCAGGCGTGGTCACGGAAGCCACGGCCGCATCGGGGCCCAGCTCCACCACCTTGGCGTTCCTGAGTGATTCCGGCACCCACGGGCAGTCGGGGCGCTCGGCCTTGCGGCAATGGGCCATGAGCTCACCGGTGGAGACACCGCGGGTCAGGCTCTTGCGGAGTTTGTCCTCCATGTTCAGGGCGCTGCCCAGCAGCTGGTCCATACCGCCCAGCCCCAGATCCTGGCCCAGGGAATCCAGCATGTTCAGGGCCTCGTTCTCATTGGTCATGTTCCGCGCCTCGTTGGCGGCGAACAGGGGCATGTCCATCTGGGCCAGGAAGGCCGCGCTGTCGTTCTTTTCCATGGCGTCGGCCATGGCGCCGAGCGGTTTTTCCGGGCCGGACGAAAGGCAGGACGCCAGCAGGCCGCAGGTCAGGGCGAGCGACGCCAGCAACAGGGATCTGCAATTCTTGCGCATAGGATCCTCCATGCAGGAAATGACTTTTGGGCGACATACAAGATAGCGCAGACGCCGGTGGTTGCCAAGCGTTCGCCCCGCCTCAATGGCCGGGAAACAGGGGCTTTTTTTCCGTCACGCCTTTTGCTAGCATCGCCGCCGGCTGACCGTGCCATCCCGGCCGGTCGGGATACGAAACCTTTGGCAACTGCTGTCCCGCTCCGTGGCGGACAGGCGGAGGCTGTATGAAAGTTATCATCATGTGCGGCGGCAAGGGCACCCGGCTGCGGGAAGAGACCGTCATCAAACCCAAGCCCATGGTCGAGATCGGCGGGCGGCCCGTACTCTGGCACATCATGAACATCTATGCCCGTTTCGGCTTCAAGGACTTCATCCTGCCCCTGGGCTACAAGGGCGAATACATCAAGCAGTATTTCCACGACTACAACATCCGCAACACGGATTTCACCGTGGACCTGCGCAGCGGCGCCATCACCCCCCATCCCCGCGAGATCGAGGACTGGCGCGTGACCCTGTGCGATACCGGCCAGGAGACCCTCAAGGGCGGCCGCCTGAAGCGCGTGGCCCGCTACATCGATACCGACCGCTTCATGGTCACCTATGGTGACGGCGTGGCCGACATCGACATCGACAAGCTCATCGACTTCCACATGAAGTCCGGCACCATCGGGACCTTCACCGGCGTGCGCATGCCCTCGCGTTTCGGCACCGTGCGCACCGACGAGAACGGCAAGATCCTGTCCTGGGAAGAGAAACCCGTGCTCAACGAGTACATCAACTGCGGCTTCTTCGTCTTCAAGCGCGAGTTCCTGGACTATCTGGACGAAGACGAATCCTGCGATCTGGAAAAAGAGCCCCTGCAGCGCCTGGCCGCCGAAGGCCAGCTCTCCATGTACCCGCATCCCGGACAGTGGCAGTGCATGGACACCCTGCGCGACTCCATCAAGCTCAACGAGCTGTGGGACAGCGGCAAGGCCTTCTGGAAATAGATCCTCCCGGCGGGGCTGCGGCCCCGCCTTCCTTCCGGGCGCCGTCCGGCGACCCTCCCTTTTCCCGTCATGACGCCGGCGCGAACACGACCGGCAGGAGAAGACCATGTTTGCCAACTGCTATAAAGGCCGCCGTGTGTTCATCACCGGCCATACCGGTTTCAAGGGCTCCTGGCTGGCCGCGTGGCTGAGCCAGATGAGCGCCACCGTCTGCGGCTTTGCCGACTGCGTGCCCACCAGCCCGTCCCATTTCGAGGCCATGCATCTGGAACAGCACGTGCAGGACATGCGCGGCGACATCCGCGACCGTGATGCCGTGGTCCGCGCCATGAAGGAATTCCGCCCCGATGTGGTCTTCCATCTGGCCGCCCAGGCCCTGGTGCGCAAATCGTACGAAGACGCGCCCCTGACCTTCGAAGCCAACATGCTGGGCACCCTCAACATGCTGGAGGCCGTGCGCCAGTGCCCCAGCGTGGAAGCCGCGGTCTTCATCACCTCGGACAAGTGCTACCGCAACGACGAGTGGGTCTGGGGCTACCGCGAGACCGACCATCTGGGCGGCGACGACCCCTACTCCGCTTCCAAGGGCTGCGCCGAGATCATCGCCCATTCCTATTTCAAGAGCTTTTTCAAGGACGGCCCGGCCTGCGCCACCGTGCGTGCCGGCAACGTCATCGGCGGCGGTGACTGGGCCGCCGACCGCATCGTGCCCGACTGCGCCCGCGCCTGGGCCGCCGGTCAGGCCGTGCAGATCCGCAGCCCCTGGGCCACCCGCCCCTGGCAGCTGGTGCTGGAGCCCCTGTCCGGCTATCTGTGGCTGGGCGCCCATCTGCTGGGTGCGCGCAAGGGGCCCTTCGAGACCCGCGGCGAGGCCTACAACTTCGGCCCTGCCGCCAACGTCAACAATACCGTGGCGGAAGTGGTGGAGGCCCTGGCCCTGCACTGGCCCGGCTTCCGCAGCGAGATGGACAAGGCCGGACAGGCGGGCATGAAGGAATGCACCCTGCTCAAGCTCTGCTGCGACAAGGCCCTGGCCCATCTGGGCTGGAAAGCCACCCTGACCTTTGAGGAGACCATCCGCTTCACCGCCGAATGGTACCATCGTTTCTATCGCGGCGACGGCGCCAAGCAGGGCTCCATGCTGGACTTCAGCCTGGGCCAGATCGCGGCCTATGTGAACGCCGCCGAACAGCGCGAGCAGCTCTGGACGAAATAAGGCCGCCCGCCCGGTCTTCCGGGCGGGTCCGCCGTCCAGAAAGGACATCCCCATGGAACGTTCCGAACATCCGTGCCCGGACATGGGCATCGACGGTGTCAGCTTCCAGCCCCTGAAGGTCATCACTACCCCCGGCGGCCCGGTGATGCACATGCTGCGCCCCGACTCTCCCCTGCGCCCCCACGCCGAGACGGCGGACGGGGAACTGCATCTGGGCGAGGTCTATTTCTCCGAGGTCCTGCCCGGGGCCATCAAGGCCTGGAAACGCCACCGCCGCCAGACCCAGTACTACACCGTGCCCCACGGCCTGCTGAAACTCGTGCTCTATGACGCCCGCCCCGATTCGCCCACCTGCGGCGTGCTGCGGGAACTGTATCTGGGCCGCCCCGACCATTACGGCCTTTTGCGCATCCCCACGGGGGTCTGGTACGGCTTCACCGCCGCCACGGACGAACCGGCCCTGATCTGCAACTGCGCCGACCTGCCCCACGATCCCGAAGAAGGCGAACGCCTGCCCGCCGATACGAAAGACATCCCCTACAGCTGGGACTAGCAGGGATTTTTGAGGGGAGGGGGATCCATGCCTGCGCCAGGAGGGTGCTCCCTCCCCTCTTCACAAAACAGCCTTGTTCCGCAATAATAGTACGCTGGTCAGATATGACGACGAGGGCAACAGTACGCGGCCAACTCCCCCGCAACAGGCGGAGCTCCGGCGATGTGCCCTTCCTGCCTGCAACAAGGCCGTGTCTTACGGCGGCAGGCACCACCGGGAGACGCTCCCGCAACGTCTGCTCCCCTGCCCCGCACGGGAGCTGCCAGCCCCCGAGGTACCCATGACGACAGAAGAACTGCAAAAGATACTTCAGACCGAAGGTTACATCGCCCGTGTGGATGATGACGGCGACCTGACCTTCAAAGCCCAGGGCCGCACCCTTTATATGACCCTTTCGGAAGACGATCCCACTTATCTCCGTATCTTCACGGACCTGACCGTCCCGGCCGACAAGGCTGACGAGCTCGCTGTACTCAGGGAGGGGAACCGCCTTGAATGCAAGCTGAAATGCGTGAAGTGCATGCTCCTCGACCAGGATGAGGAAAGATTCTTCATCCGTGTCGCTATCGAGTGCTTCAGCGATACCGAGATCCTCGAGGAGGAGATCACGCGCTATATCGACATCGTATGTGCCGCCCATTTCGAGCTTGGGCAGACCCTGCTGATGTGACCTCTCTGACGTGATCCTTTCACTCCCATGACGTACGGCGGCTGGCAGGAAGACTGCCAGCCGCTTCCGGTCTGTATGACGGAAAAGGCACGACCTTCGACCGCACCGGCGAAGCTCCCCTTTTCCGGCCCGCATCACCCGGACATCAAAAAAGACGGACGGCCGCCAGTTGAGCGACCGTCCGTCCTTTCTTTGCAAATACCGTCTTTACGTAACGCCGGGGAACAGCATCATGTCCCAACCGTCCACGGCACGATGCTCCAGCCTCCCCGCCAAAGTGCATCGGGAAGGGAGCCGGGCCGGGAAAGGCCTTTCCTCATGAACGTGCGACCGCAAGGCAGCCCGCAGGGCTGTGCCCGTTGGCGACGCCCAGCGCTGCGGCCCCGGCAACAGAGGCTGGCTATAGCCCGAAGAACCTTCGGGCGTTGTCGCCGCAGAGCTGCCAGAGCTCTTCGGGCTCCATGCCGCGGGCGGCCGCCATATGGCGTACGGTGAAGACCGTGAAGGCAGGCTCGTTGCGCTTGCCGCGCCAGGGCACGGGCGAAAGGTAGGGGCTGTCGGTCTCCAGCAGCAGGCGGTCGTCAGGGATGACGGCCAGGGCCTCGCGCACGGCCTTGTTGGCCGGGTAGCTGACCGGTCCGGGGATGGAGATGTGCCAGCCGTTGCGGATGATGCGCCGGGCCATGTCGGCATCGCCGCCAAAGCAGTGCCAGAGCAGCGGATAGCCGACAAAACCGCGGGCTTCGAGAGTCATGAGGGTCTCGGCCTCGGCGTTGCGGCAATGGATGACCACAGGCTTTTCCAGCTCGCGGGCCAGTTGCAGCTGATCGTGCAGGACCTGGTACTGGATCTCCTTGGGGCAGTCGTCCCAGTAGAAATCGAGCCCGATCTCGCCCACGGCGCGCAGGCGGTCATCCACGGCAAAGGCTTCACGGATGTCCGCAAGGACTTCGGGCGTGCACTGCTGTCCGTCACAGGGATGGATGCCCAGCACGAAAAAGACCTCGGGATGTGCATCGAAATAGCCGCGGCGACGGCGCCAGCGGTCAGGATCGAGGAAGATGTTGCCGATGGTGGCCACACCGGCGGCACGGGCGCGGGCCAGCACCTCTTCGCGGTCGGCGTCGAATTCCTCGCCGTCCAGATGGGCGTGGCTGTCGCAGCCCACGCAGGGCAGGGCCTGGGTCAGGGGATCGATACGTTCAACTTTCTTGTGGCTCATGGCGGATCCGGGATGGAGAGGATGCGGGATGCGGGCAGCACTGCCCCGTGGACGGGCACCGCCCCATCCCCGGCAGGACGTCCGTCTGGCATGGCTTCTAGCAGGGGCAGACACGAGACGCAAGCCCCTGCCCCGCCGCGAAAAAGCCCCGTTTCAGGCATTGCCAGTCCCGGGACAAGGGCGTACACTCTCTGCGCCTATTGGTCATTTTACGTTGAGAGGCTATCATGCATTTGCGAAAACGGGTTCTTGTCACTGGTGGTTCGGGTTTTCTGGGCTCGCATCTGTGCGCGCGTCTGCTGGACGAGGGGCACGAAGTCCTGTGCGTGGACAATTTCTTTTCCAGCGCCCGCTCCAATGTGGAAGAGCTCATGGACAACAAGCGCTTCGAACTGCTGCGCCATGACGTGACCTTCCCCCTGTTCGTGGAAGTGGACGAGATCTACAACCTGGCCTGCCCGGCCTCGCCCGTCCACTACCAGCACGACCCCGTGCAGACCATCAAGACCTGCGTCCACGGTGCCATCAACATGCTGGGTCTGGCCAAGCGCCTGAAAGCACGCATCTTCCAGGCCTCCACCAGCGAGGTCTACGGCGACCCCGACGTGCATCCGCAGCCCGAGAGCTACTGGGGCCATGTGAATCCCAACGGCATCCGCTCCTGCTATGACGAAGGCAAGCGCTGCGCCGAGGCCCTGTTCTTCTCCTACCGCCGCCAGAACAATGTGAACATCAAGGTGGGCCGCATCTTCAACACCTACGGCCCCAAGATGCATCCCAACGACGGCCGCGTGGTCTCCAACTTCATCGTGCAGGCCCTGAAGGGCGAACCCATCACCATCTACGGCGACGGCAGCCAGACCCGCTCCTTCTGCTATGTGGATGACCTGGTGGAATGCATGTGCCGCCTCATGGCCACGCCCGACGACTTCACCGGCCCCGTGAACATGGGCAATCCCGGCGAGTTCACCATCCGCGAGCTGGCCGAAAAGGTCATCGAGCTCACCAACAGCAGCTCCAGGCTGATCTGCGAGCCCCTGCCCGGCGACGACCCCAAACAGCGCCGTCCCGACATCAGCCTGGCCCGCGAGGTCCTGGGCTGGGAGCCCAAGGTCCAGCTGGAAGAAGGCCTGAAAAAGACCATCGCCTATTTCGACGAGCAGATCCGCAAGGGTCTGGCCTAGATGTCCGTGTCCGGAACAGGGGATAGCGGCGAGCACGCAGCCGCCTTTGCGCATGCAGCGCGCCGCCGCCCCCGCTCCGGTCGAATTCATATATGGATGCGCCGCCCGGGGAAGGCGACGCAGGGGGATCCGTACCGGCCGGTACGGACGCGCAACCATAACCCTTGACGGATAGGGAGTCCGTCTGTCCGTCCGGCATGGGCGCTGCAAGTCTCCGGGGAAGGAGCGCTCGGACCATGCCGCCAGAAAAGTTTTCACAGATGCGGTCCTGCCCACGGCAGGGCCGCATCGTGTACTTTGACGGTCTGAATGTCGGAGTGTGCTCATGTTTCTGATTTTACTGGCTCTGTGTGTACTGGCGGTCAGCGCCGCCGGTCTGGGGCTGCTGGCCTTTGCCCGCCCCACGCCCGCCACGACCCGGCTGGCCGATCTGTTCGGCCCTCTGGGGGCCGCCTGCGGCTGTGCCCTGGGCATGGCGGGCCTGTTCACGGACAGCTGGACAGGCAGCCTGCTGTGGACCCAGGCCTGGGGCCTGCCCGTGGGCGGTCTGAGTCTGGGGCTGGACGCCCTTTCCCGCGTCTTCCTGCTGCCGGTCTTCGGCCTGGGCTTCGTCTGTGCCTGTGCCGGGGGCATCTCGCTGCGCCATACCCGCGCCAGCGAACATAACCTGGCCGCCCACTGGCTCTTCTATCTGCTGCTGGTGCTGGGCATGGCCGTGGTCATGATGGCCCGTGACGCCGTGCTCTTCCTGCTGGCCTGGGAAGTCATGTCCCTGTCGCCCTTCTTCCTCATCGACTTCAACGACAGCGACCGCAACGTGCGCGACGCCTCGTGGGTCTATCTGGTGGCCGCCCACCTGGGTGCCGTGCTGCTGCTGGCCTTCTTCGGCCTGCTCTGGCAGAACGCGGGCGATACGGCCTTTGCTACCCTGGCCCTCAAGGAAGGCCCCGTGGTGCCGCTGGCCTCGGTCCTGTTCGTGCTGTCCCTGCTGGGCTTCGGCGCCAAGGCCGGCATCGCGCCCATGCACGTCTGGCTGCCCGAGGCCCACCCGGCCGCGCCCAGCCACATCTCGGCCCTGCTCTCCGGCGCCATGATCAACGCCGGTCTGTACGGCATCATCCGCAGCTGCGAATTCGTGGCCCCCCTGAGCGCCGCCCCGGCCTGGTGGGGCTGGCTGACCCTGTTCCTGGGTCTGGGCACGGCGTTGATGGGCATCCTCAAGGCTCTGGCCCAGAGCAACCTCAAGCGCCTGCTGGCCTACTCCAGCGTGGAGAACATGGGCCTCATGCTCATGGGCGTGGGCGCCTGGCTCATCGGCAGCCACAGCGGCAACAGCTGGATCGGGACCCTGGGTCTGGCCGGTGCCATGTTCCACATGCTCAACCACTCGGCTTTCAAGGGCCTGCTCTTCCTCACCGCCGGTGAAGTGCTGCACGCCACCGGCACCGTGCGCATGGAACTGCTGGGCGGCCTGCAGCAGCGCATGCCCCTGGTGGGCGCGGCCTTCGGCATCGGCGCGGTCTCCATCGCCTGCTTCCCGCCCTTCAACGGCTTTGCCGGTGAGTTCGTGCTGGCCCTTTCCCTGCTGGACGGCTCCAGCCTGCCCGGCGTGGAACAGCAGCTGGGCCTGCTCATGGCGCTGGTGGTGCTGGGCCTGGTCTCCGGTTTGGCCGCCGCCACCTATGCCAAGGCTTACGGCATCACCTTCCTGGGCGCGCCGCGCAGCCGCTGTGTGGAAGAAGCCCACCGCCCCCGTCCCCGCGATCTCTGGCCCCTGGCCATCCCGGCCTTCCTCTGCGTGGCCGGCGGTCTGGCCTCCGGCCACTGCTTCCGCTGGCTCATCAGCACGGTCAACGCGCCCCTGCCCGATCCGGTAGCCGGGCAGCAGGTCATGCTGCGCGTGGCCGACATGCTGGGCACGGTCTCGCTGGTGGGCATGGTGCTGCTGGCCCTGGTGGCCGCCCTGTGGCTGCTGCGCAAGGTCTGCATCGCCGGCCGCCTGCGCCGTGAGGAGACCTGGGGCTGCGGCTACCAGTACGGGACCCCGCGCGTGCAGTACACGGACGCTTCCTTCTCCGAGCCGCTGGGCCGCATCTTCGGCGGCGCCATGGGCCTGAAAGTGCATCAGGAGCTGGATGCCCATTACTTCCCCGGCAAGGCGTCCGTGGCCATCTCCGCCCCTGACCGTCTGCGTACGGGCCTGTTCACGCCGCTGTTCGAAGGCGTGGAAAAGCTCTGCAACATGTGCAAGATCCTGCAACACGGCAAGATCCATCTCTATATCCTTTACATCCTCGCCACGCTGGTGGCGTTGCTGGCCTGGGGGCTGCACGCATGAGCGATCTCGCCTTCTACTGTTTCCAGTATGCGCTGGCCCTGCTGCTGGCGCCGCTGCTGCCGGGCATCATAGCCCGTATCAAGGCCAAGGTGGCAGGCAGGCACGGCAAGCCTGTGCTGCAATTGTACTTCGACATCTTCAAGGGCCTGCGCAAGGGCGAGGTCATCAGCCAGGTGACCACGCCTGTCTTCACCCTGGGCCCGGTGGTGGGCCTGGCCACGGTGCTCTGCGCCCTTGCCCTGCTGCCCCTGGGCGGCATGGCCTCGCCGCTGCGTTTTTCCGGCGACTTTTTGCTGGCCGCCTACCTGCTGGGCCTGGGCCGCTTTTTGACCATGCTGGCCGCCCTGGATACCGGTTCGTCCTTTGAAGGCATGGGCGCCAGCCGCGAGGCCGCCTTCTCGGCCCTGTCCGAGCCGGTGCTCTTCCTCTGCCTGCTGACCCTGGTGGGCGTGGGTTCCACCCTGGGCATGCACGATGCGCTTTCCCTGTCCGGCATGCTGGGTGGCCGTCCGGCCCACGAATGGCTGCTGGGACGTGCCGAGCTGCTGCTGGTGCCGGTGGTCTTCTTCGTGCTGCTGCTGGTGGAGAACAGCCGCATCCCCGTGGATGACCCCACCACCCATCTGGAACTGACCATGATCCACGAGGTCATGATCCTGGACCACTCCGGCCCCAGCCTCTCCTTCATCGAGTACGGCGCGGCCCTCAAGCTGTGGTTCTTCGCGGCCCTGCCCGCGGGCATCCTGGTGCCCGACCTGCCCCTGTGGCAGCAGAGCCTGTGCTGGCTGGCCTGCATCTTTGCCGTGGCCGTGCTGGTGGGCATCGTGGAATCCGTCATGGCCCGTCTGCGCATGCAGAAGGTGCCCGTGCTGCTGGGCGGCGCGGCCGTGCTTTCGGCCCTGGCCCTGATCCTGACCCAGGTGAGGTAAATCATGAGCGCTCTTTTCCAGTTCTTCCTCTTCCTGCTGACGCTCAACAACCTGGCCCTGCTGGGCATGGGCCGCCTGCGCACGCTCATCAATTTGGTGACCGCGCAGGGCATCCTGCTGGGCGGCCTGCTGCTCATCCATGACCATGCCCTGCTGGCCGTGGCCGTGCTGCTCATCAAGGGCGGCCTGCTGCCCTGGCTGCTGCACCGCACCCGGCGCCAGATCGGTGCCGATCCGCACATCAAGCCCCGTCTGGGCTTTGGCCTGGCCGTGCTCACCGGCCTGGCCTGCCTGGTCTTCTCGCTCTGGCTGGAAGGCCGCCTGCCCATGACGCCCGGCCTTTTCCCGCCTCTGCTCCTGCCCGCCGGCCTGACCACGCTGTTCTGCGGCCTTCTGCTGGTGGTGGGCCGTGCCACGGCGCTCTCGCAGGTCATGGGCTATCTGGTGGCCGAAAACGGCATCTTCCTGCTGGGCATCCCGCTCATGACGGCCGGTGCCGTCTGGTTCGAGCTGACCCTGCTGCTGGATATCTTCGTGGCGGTCTTCGTCATGGGCATCGCCATCAACCACATCAGCCACACGTTCGAATCCATCGACGTGGGCTTCCACGACCTGCGCGACTAGGGGGCGACCATGCTGGAATGTCTGCTGTTTGCGCCCCTGTGCGCCGGACTGCTCATGCTGCTGCTGGGCAATACCACCGTCTGCCGCGGCCTGCTCTTGCTCACGGCCGTGCTGCACACGGCTCTTTCCGTCAAACTGGCTGCCGACGTGAGCGGCGGCCTGCATCCGCAGGCCCTGGCCGGTCTGCTGGCGCCTGACGCGCTGGGCACGCTCTTCCTCGTGCTGGCCAGCGTGCTCTTCCTGGTGGCCTCGGTCTACGGCGTGGGCTACCTGCGCGACGAGGCCCTGATCACCGAACGCACCAGCATCCTGGACGGCCGTGCCTTCACCAATGCCCCGGAACGCCGCTTCACGGCCTGCCTGTGCTTCTTCCTCTCGGCCATGACGCTGGTCACCACCACGCGCCATCTGGGCGCCCTGTGGGTGGGCATCGAGATCACCACCCTGTCCAGCGCGCCCCTGATCTACTTCCACCGCCACAAGCAGTCGCTGGAAGCCACCTGGAAATACCTCATCATCTGTTCCGTGGGCATCGCCCTGGCCCTGCTGGGCAACATCCTGCTTTCCGTGGCCTTCTACGAGCCCGGCGTGCCGCCGGTGGAGAGCATGGACCAGGTGGAGGCCTTCCGCCATCTGGCCCGGCAGCGCGCCGAAGCCCTGGCCGTGCTGGATGCGCCCCAGAGCGCGGCGACCTATCTGCCCTGGCTCAAGGCGGCCTTCATCTTCCTGCTGGTGGGCTACGGCACCAAGATGGGCCTGGCGCCCCTGCACAACTGGCTGCCCGACGCCCACAGCCAGGCCCCCTCGCTGGTCTCGGCCCTGCTGTCCGGCGCCCTGCTCAACTGTGCCTTCCTGGGCATCCTCCGCGGACATCAGATCATGCTGGGCGCGGGCCTGGGCGGGTTCAGCGGCACGCTGCTGGTCTTCTTCGGCCTGGTCTCCATGTTCGTGGCCGCCATCTTCATCGTGGGACAGGGCCACTACAAGCGCATGCTGGCCTACTCCAGCGTGGAGCACATGGGCATCCTGGCCCTGGCCGTGGGCCTGGGCGGCGCCGCGGCCTTCGGCGGCATGCTGCACGCCATGTGCCATTCGCTGACCAAGTGCATGCTCTTCCTGCTGGCCGGCAACATCCTGGCCCGCTACCACACCTATTCCAGCTACGACGTGCACGGCCTGCGCTGGACCATGCCCGTCACCGGCGCCCTGTGGATGGGCGGCTTCCTGGCCATCGTGGGCTCGCCGCCGTTCGGCCTGTTCGTCAGCGAGTTCCTGATCCTCAAGGGCATCCTGCAGCAGGGCCAGTGGCTGGTGGCCGCCCTGTACATGCTGGCCCTGGCCATCATCTTCGTGGGCATGTCCGTGGCCGTGCTGCGCATGTTCCAGGGCACCCGCCCCACCGACATGCCCGAGTGCCCGCGTGAGTCCGCCCTGAGCGTGCTGCCGCCCATGGCCCTGGGCCTGTGCGTGCTGCTGCTGGGTTTCTGGATGCCCGACGGCGTCGAAAAGCTGCTGCGCGCCAGCGCGGCCCTCATTGGAGGCTAGACCATGCGTTTTTCCTATGCTTCCCCGGCCAGACTGGCCGACATCCCCTGTCTTGACGCGGCCTCCCTGCGGGCCGCCATCCTGACGCAGGTGGCGCACGGCTGGCGCGTGCTGGCCTTCTTTGGCCTGCCCCGGGCCCTGTACGCCCAGGGCGAACTGGCGCTGGTGGCGGGCAATACGGCCGCCGCCGGCCTGTGCTGCGTCATGGCCCATGACCAGCGGCAGGAGCTGTGGGCCTCCCGCTGCCTGCCGCTGGAACGCTATGCGTCCATGAGCCAGGAATGCCCGCAGCTCCAGCGCTTCGAGCGTGAAGTCTGCGAGGCCTGGGGCATCGTGCCCGAGGGCCACCCCTGGCTCAAGCCCGTGCGCTACACCACGCCCGCCTCGGGCGCGGAACGTCCCGGCCCGGCCCAGTGCGACCACTACCGCGTGGAAGGCGGCCAGGTCCACGAAGTGGCCGTGGGCCCCGTGCATGCGGGCATCATCGAACCCGGTCACTTCCGCTTCCAGTGCTACGGCGAGAACGTGCTCAATCTGGAGATCAGCCTGGGCTTCCAGCACCGCGGCGTGGAAAAGATGCTGGCCGGCGGCCCGCACCTGCGTGATGCCGCGCTCATGGAATGCGTGGCCGGGGACACCAGCGTGGGCCACTGCACGGCCTACAGCGTGGTGCTGGAGCGTCTGGCGGGCGTCAGCGTGCCGCTGCGCGCCCAGCTGCTGCGGCGCATGGGCCTGGAGTTCGAACGCCTGGCCAACCACACCGGCGACCTGGGCGCCATCGCGGGCGATACGGGCTTTTTGCCCACCTCGTCCTGGAACGGCCGCATCCGCGGCGACTTCCTCAACATGACCGCCGAGATCTGCGGCAACCGCTTCGGGCGCGGCCTGGTCTGCCCCGGCGGCGTCAACTGGGATCTGGACCCCGCTGCCTGCCGCGGCCTGCTGGATCGCCTGCGTGCGGGCTGGCGTGACGTCAAGGGCGCCGTGGACGTGATGTTCGCCTCGCCCAGCGTGCTGGACCGTCTGACCGGCACGGGCTGTGTCAGCCTGCGCACCGCCGAGGACTTCGGCATGGTGGGCGTGGCCGCGCGTGCCTGCGGCCTGCCGCGCGATGCCCGGCGCCATGCGCCCCTTTCCCGCCTGCCGCTGGAAGATACCGACATCCGTACCGCCCAGGGCGGCGACGTGCTGGGCCGCGCCACGGTGCGCCGTCTGGAAGTGGCCGATTCCGTGCGTCTGGTGGAAGCCGATCTCCAGCATCTGGCCCGTCTGGGCGAGGAGGAGAAGCTCCGCGAGGGCGAAAGCGATACCGCCCTCTGGCGTGCACCCATGCCCGATACCCTGCCCGGCGGCATGCTGGCCGTGGCCCAGGTGGAAGGCTGGCGCGGCGAGCTGTGCCATGTGGCCGTCACGGATGCGGAAGGCCGCTTCGGCGTCTACAAGATCTATGATCCTTCGTGGCACAACTGGAGCGGTCTGGAGATGGCCCTGCGCGGCGAACAGATCTCCGACTTCCCGCTCTGCAACAAGAGCTTCAACCTTTCCTATTGCGGCCACGACCTGTAGGCAGGAGGACTGACATGCTGGACATCTTCAAGGAACGCCTGCACCAGAAATACAGGACGCTGGATTTCCCCCGCAAGGCGCCGGGCCTTTCGCCCCGCTACATGGGACGCCCCGAGATCGCGGCCGGGGACTGCGGCTCCTGCCGCGCCTGCCTCGACGTCTGCCCCACCGGGGCCCTGCGCAAGCTCTCGCCCGCCGAACCCGGCCCCGCCGGAGAGACCGGCGGCATCGCCCTGGATATGGGGCGCTGCCTGTTTTGCGGTGCCTGTGCCCGTGCCTGTACCGCGGCACGCGGCGAGGGCCTGATCCGCTTCACCAAGGACTATCGCGTGGCCGCCTTTGCCCGTGAGGACCTCATCGTCACGGCCCAGCCCCGGCCCCTGCACAAGCCCAGGGCCTGCAACGGCCTGTTCTCCCGCTCGCTCAAGCTGCGCGAGATCAGCGCCGCCGGCTGCAACGCCTGTGAAGCCGATACCAACGTGCTGGGCACCCTGGTCTACGACCTGGGCAAGTTCGGCATCAACTTCGTGGCCTCGCCCCGTCATGCCGACGGCATCCTGGTCACCGGCCCCGTGAGCCGCAACATGCGCGAAGCCGTGCTGGCCACCTGGGCCGCCGTGCCCGAGCCGCGCATCGCCATCGCCGTGGGCTCCTGCGCCATCTCCGGCGGCCTCTTCGCCGACAGCGACGAATGCTGCGGCGGTCTGCCGCCCCTGTGCGACGTGCAGCTCTTCGTGCCCGGCTGCCCGCCCAGCCCCTGGAGCATCCTCGACGGCCTGCTGCGCCTCAAGTCGGAAAAAGACGTGCTGTAAAGATAGGTGAGGGGAGGGGAACCCCCTCTGCCGACGCGAGAGGGGCTTCCCCTCCCCTCAAACTCCCCTCCCCCTCCCCAGCGCGTTTTATTCTGTCCTGCGGGGCGGATAAAAAACGTGCCGCGCTTCCCCGGCCCCATGCCGTCAGCTCTGCCCTCGATGCCCGTAGATTCCTTCATCGCAACGAGCACGCCCCTTGCAGGCCGCCATTCGAGCGAGCCTCTTTTCACTGCTAAAAACGCAGCCACCACTTTCGCAAGTCCCTCCTCCCGCCCCTGGTATGCCTATCACGGACAGGCATGTCTTCTATCCCGTTCTGTCTAAAAGCCATCTGCGTCCTGCCTTGAATAACAGTATCCTCTCCGCATACGCTCTACGCATCCCCCACCCAACCAGCGGCCGTTCTGCCATCACGGCAACTTTTCTTCCCCATCCATTGAGCGCGCCGATCGGGCGGCGTACGCCGAAGGCGTCGTGCCGCCCTTGCCCCGGCGCGCCCGCGCAGTACCGGGGACCGAGGCGGGGCAGGGGGTGCAGGGGGCCTGGGGCTGCCCAAGCCCCGGCCCCTTGCCGCTCGCCGCGCAGGCAGACCAGCCCGGATGTCGGGCAACGGCCGCTCATCGTGCGGCAGCCCTCCGCGTCACGCGGCTCTATCCCGGCACGGCGCAGTGTCCATCCTCCTCCTGCCGCAGCGGCGAACCTCTTTTACGTTGCCTTCCCCCCGGGCCGGTGGCATACTGCCGCCATGTCCATCTTCACCACATCCACTCCCGTCATCGGCACGCCGGAAAACGGCGAATGGCCTCTGGTGCACCCGCTGGCCTGCCTGCCCGAACCGGCCCTGGAGTCCCCCACGCAGGGCAGCATCCCCGACGATGCCGCCTGCATGGCCCTTTGGGACAAATATGGCATGCTGGACAATATCCGCGCCCATTCGCGCATGGTGGCCCATATCGCCACCGAGCTGGCCCAGCGGGCCCGCGCGGCCGGGTTCCCGGTCAATGTGGCCGCTGTGCGCGCCAGCGCCATGCTGCACGACATCGCCAAGACCTACAGCGTCCTGCACGGCGGCAGCCATGCCCAGCTGGGGGCCAGCTGGGTGGTGGCCGAGACCCGCAACCATGCCTTGGCGCAGGGCGTGCTGCTGCACGTCCACTGGCCCTGGGCCGTCCCGGAGCAGGAGCCCGAGCGCCTGTTCTCCATCCCGTTTTTCGTGATCTACGCTGACAAGCGGGTCAAGCACGACCAGTGCGTGCCCCTGCGCCAGCGCTATGAAGACCTGCTGGTGCGTTACGGCCATACGGAAAAGGCCCGCAAGGGCATCCGCCTTTCGTGGCAGCAGGGCGAATGTATCGAACGCGCCTTCGAGGCGCATCTGGGGTATGCCATCCATGAAGATTCTTTTGATAGCGGGCGGCTGGTCCAGCGAGCGTGAGGTCTCCCTGACCGGTGCCCGCGGCATGCAGGAAGCCCTGCTCAAACGCGGTCACGCCGTGACCTTCTTCGACCTGCTGGAAAATTTCGACGAGCTGCTGGAGACCGCCCGGCAGCATGACTTTGCCCTCATCAACCTGCACGGTTCGCCGGGCGAGGACGGTCTGGTGCAGGCCATGCTGGAAAAGGCCGGCTGTCCCTACCAGGGCTCCGGGCCTTCCGGTTCCTTCCTGGCCCTGAACAAGGCCGCCGCCAAGCAGATCTTCCGCATGGCCGGCCTGCCCACGGCCGACTGGGAATTCCTGCCCGTGCGTCCCGCCGAAGGCTGGGAACCGCGCCTGCCCTGGCCGCTCTTCGTCAAGACCACCACGGGCGGTTCTTCCCTGCGTCTGGGCCGTGCCACCAACCGGCAGGAACTGGATGCCCTCATGGACGAGATCTTCGCCGCCGGTGAAGGTGTGCTCATCGAACCCCAGCTGCCCGGCAAGGAGATCACCTGCGGCATCCTGGGCGAGGAAGCCATGCCGCCCATCCTCATCGAGCCCGTGGCGGGCGACTACTTCGACTACGAGAGCAAGTACGCCAGCGGCGGCGCGCGCGAGCTCTGCCCCGCGCCCGTTTCCCCGGCCGTCACCGCCGAGGTGCAGCGCCTGGCCCTGGCCGCCCACAAGGCCCTGGGCCTCAAGGGCTACAGCCGCGCCGACTTCATCCTCGGCCCCGACGACAGCCTGCACCTGCTGGAGGTCAACACCCTGCCCGGCATGACGCCCACCAGCCTCGTGCCGCAGGAGGCCGCCCAGCTGGGCATGGACTTTGGCCAGCTGCTGGAAAAACTCATCGAGCTGGGCATGGAACAGCACGCCAAAGCCTGATCCCTGCCCCTTCCGTTTGCCTTCAGGCGCGCTGTCCCCGGGCAGCGCGCTTTTTCGTTTCCGGCCCGTGCCGGGAGCGGCCCCGTTCCGAGCGCCCCGGCGCACGTCTGCCCAAGGAGGCAGCCCCATGAATCCCACTCTTGCCGCCCACGCGGCCGCCATCCTGACCATCCTCATCTGGGGCGCCACCTTCACCTCCACCAAGGTGCTGCTGCAGGCCTTTGCGCCCATCGAGATCCTTTTCCTGCGCTTTTTGCTGGGGGCCTGTGCCCTGTTGCTGGCCTGCCCCCGCCTGCTGCATGTGCGTGACCGGCGCCGGGAAGTGACCTTTGCCCTGGCGGGCCTGTGCGGCGTGACCCTCTACTTTTTGCTGGAGAACATCGCCCTGAGCTACAGCACGGCGTCCAACGTGGGCGTGCTGGTGGGCATATCGCCCTTTTTGACGGCCCTGCTGGCCCGCATCGTCCTGGGCGAGAGCCTGCATCCCGGCTTTTTCGTGGGCTTCGTCTGCGCCATGTCCGGCATCGTCTGCATCGCCGTCAACAGCAATGCCGTGCTCCGGCTCAACCCGCTGGGCGATGTCCTGGCCCTGCTGGCGGCCCTGACCTGGGCCTTCTATTCCATCCTGACCCGCAAGATAGGCGACTACGGCTACAATACCTTGCAGGTGACGCGCCGCATCTTCTGCTGGGGCCTGCTCTTCATGCTGCCAACCCTGCCGCTGTCCGGATTCCGCTGGGGGCTGGAGCGTCTGGCGCAGCCCGAGATGCTGGCCAACCTGCTCTTCCTCGGCCTGGGGGCCTCGGCCCTGTGCTTCGCCACCTGGAATTTCACCATCCGCATCCTGGGCGCCATCAAGACCAGCGTCTATATCTACGCCGTGCCCGTGGTCTCGGTCATCACCGCCACCCTTTTGCTGGGCGAACGCCTGACCGGCCTGGCCCTTACCGGCATGGCCCTCATCATCCTCGGTCTGGTCATCTCCGAAGGCCGCCTGCCCCTGCGCCGCAAAAAAGCCTGACCGCAGCCGGGCCGCGCCCCGAGATACCCCCCTGCCCCGGAACAGCCAAAAGCCCCGCGCCGCCATGACGACAGCACGGGGCTTTTCAGCAACGGGCCCGCAGGGCGGTATCCGCTTAGTTCCAGATCAGATGCAGCAACCAGTAGGAACAGAAGCCCACGGTGGCCGCAGCGGGCAGAGTCAGCACCCAGGCCGTGACCAACTGTCCGGCCACGGTCCAGCGCACGGCGGAAAGGCGCTTGGTGGACCCCACACCGAAGATGCAGGCCGAGATGGTGTGCGTGGTGCTCACGGGAGCGCCCAGCACGGATGCCCCGGAGATGACCAGAGCGGCCGAGGTCTCGGCGGCAAAGCCGTGCACGGGCTCCAGCTTGAAGATGCGGTGGCCCATGGTCTTGACGATCTTCCAGCCGCCGATGGCCGTACCGGCGGCCATGGCCATGGCGCAGGCCAGCTTGACCCACAGGGGCACGGCCACTTCGTCGATCTCGCCGAAGATGAACAGGGCCAGGGTGATGATGCCCATGGTCTTCTGGGCGTCATTGAGGCCGTGGCTGGTGGCCATGAAGGCCGCGGACACCAGCTGTATCTTGCGGAAGATGCGGTTGACCTTGCTGCGCATGACCCGCGCGAAGATCCAGTAGATGAGCCACATGATGAGGAAGCCCACCCCAAAGCCCGCCAGCGGCGAGAGCACCAGCGGCAGCAGCACCTTGTTGACGATACCGGCGAAATTGAGGGCATCGGGCCCGGCATGGGCCAGGGCAGCACCCACCAGGCCGCCGATGAGCGCATGGGAGGACGACGAGGGGATGCCGAAATACCAGGTGAGGCAGTTCCAGAAGATAGCGCCCAGCAGGGCCGCCAGCACGAGGATATGGCTGCCCTGGACCACTTCGGGCAGAACAAGGCCCGCCCCGAGGGTCTTGGCCACCTCGGTGCCCAGCAGGGCCCCGGCCAGGTTGAGGGCGGCCGCCATGCCCACGGCAAAGCGGGGCGTCACCACCTTGGTGGAGACCACGGTGGCGATGGCATTGGCGCAGTCGTGCGCGCCGTTGGTAAAGTCGAATACCAGGGCGACAAGGACGATCAGAATGAGCAGGAGAGGGATCTCAAACATTCTTCAGCACCGCTTCTTCGATGGTTTCAGCCAGATTATTGACGTTTTCCAGAAGCATGCTGATGCGGTCGTAAGCCTGGCTCCACTTCATGATGTTCATGAGCCGGGCGGGGGTGATCTCCTGCTGGTCGTCCATGAGCTCGGCCAGTCCCACGGCCAGCAGCATGTCGCACTCGCCGCGCAGGTAGCGGAAGGCGCGCGTCTTGTGGCAGTCCTCACGCCGGGTCAGGCCGTCCAGCATCTCGCCGGTCAGCTCCAGCATGGAGCAGATGGTGCGCACCAGCTGCACGGCGGGGAAGCGCATGGTGGGGAACTCGAAGATGTGCAGACGGGTGCTCAGGGTGTGCAGGCCGTCCAGAGCCTCTTCCTGTTCCTGGTTGATGCGCAGGATGTCCTCACGGTCGATGGGCGTGATGAAGGTCTGCGACAGGTCGCGGATGATGCGCACATGGAGTTTGTCCGCCTCTTCCTCGATCAGGGCGATCTCCTTGTGGGCCTCGTCCATCTTGGACAGGTCCTCCAGCATGGCGAGCAACAGTCGCGACATGTGGCGCAAATGGCTGTTTTGCTCCAGCAGCATTTCAAAGAACGGAGCGGACTTGGGAAGCAGGGATGCGAACATGCGCCCTCCTCTTGATGTGAAAGATCCCTGGACGGGGCCCCCTGCCCCTGCGGCAAACGGCCGCACGGGATGTATTACCGGGATCCCCTGACTTCATTCCTTATCGTGTACGCCCGGTATGCGTGTTTCCGGGCGGGTACCGCCTTTTGTTACAATAGATAATGATATCTGTTTATTATCTTTGCAGAGATTATACGGTGTCCATGAAATCGTTTTCAAGCCATTTCCGGCCTGCGGCTGCGATTTCCCCTTCCGGCAGCCAGTCAGGCGGCAGCAGCCAGCGGGCCTCCGGCAGATGCAAGGCGCCGTGGTGCAGAAAAAAATATCCCTGCCCGTCTTCTGAGGACTGCGGCAGGGAGGAAGCATACAGGCCATCCAGCCACAAGGCATGGCCCAGAGCGGCGGCATGGGCCCGGATCTGGTGTCGGGCGCCCCGATGGATGGTACAGCCCGCCAGGGTCAGACTGTCGGGCAAAGAGGGGATGGACAAAGAAAAACTCCGGCACAGTTCGCGGGCGAAAGCACGGCAGGACTCGCCCTGCCAGCGGTACAGGGGCCGGAACCAGGTCCAGCGGGTGGCATCAGCGGTCTCGGCATCCAGCACACGGACCACACGGCGCTGCGCCATATCCAGGGCTCGGCGCACGCAGGCCTCCTGCTCCAGACAACCGGACAGCAGGGCCAGATAACCTTTGCAGCACCGCCCCCCGGCTTCGGCCTGGCGAAAATCCTGCACCGTGGCGTCCAGGCCGCCCGCATCATCCGCCACGGCGGCGCAGACGATGCCCGACGTCCGGGCATCCAGGCGTTGCAGCAGGGCCCAGGCCGAAGGGACGGCGCCCTCGGGCCACAGCGAAGGGATGGCGGCCTCAAGGCTGCGGCCGCTGCCCCCGGCCAGACTGACGCTGTGCCAGCCTGCGGGTTTGAAAAAAGCCTGCCAGCGCCCCTGACGGGAAAGCGCACGGGGAGCTTCTCCACCGGCAGCAGGATCAGGAAAAACTTCCGGGAGAGCCGGGAAAAGGCTGATACTGTCGCCCTGACGGACACGGTAGGCGGCGGGGGCCTGACGGCCGTTGACCCGCACCCGCCCTTCTTCCAGCAGGCGCCGACGGCCGCGCAGGCCGGGCACAGGCCGGCCCAGGGCTTCCAGTACCACGGCCAGGGCCGCGTCCAGCCGCTGGCCGGCAAGGGCGGCATCGGCCACATGACAGTCTTGGTGCAGGGCGTCCATCAGGCATCCTCTTCCGGGATCGCGGCCGTCCCCGCTTCCGGGGCACGCTCACGGGCGCGCAGCTCTTCCACCAGTTCCAGCAGGGCCACGGAGGCTCGTTCGGGATCGTGATGCTGCGGATCGTCGGGGCAGACCATCTCCCTGTCCACCACCTCGATGCCGCGCCGTTCCAGCTCCTTCCATTCGATGCCGCCGGGATAGCGGCCGTGGCGGCTGTCCAGCAGCACGGCATGCAGCAGGTCGCCGGGGCCCGCCTGCGGCGCGTCCTGCTGCAGGTGACGCAGCAGCATGTCCACCTGGGCGGTGAGGGTCAGGCCCTGGGCCTCGGTATCCTTGCCGGAATTGGGGATGTAGATCTTGGGGCAGCGCGCCGCGGCCACGGCACGGCCCACGCCGTCGGGCAGCAGATTGGAGAGCACGCTGGTGTAGAAACTGCCCATGGGATAGCAGATGGCCCCGGCGCTTTGCAGATAGGTGGCCGCCGTGGCCGACAGGGGCGGACGGCAGGGCGTGAGGGCCGTGGAAGTGCGCCCCGGTTCGTGGACCGTGAGGTAGAGGCGCCGTACCGGCTGGGTCAGGCGACAGAAATGGTGCTGCCCCACCAGGACGGAGCCGTCGGCCAGCTCGGCAGCCAGGTGCAGACAGGCATTGACGATGGGCAGGACCACGCCGCGCACCTGCAAAAGACGGCTGAACAGGCTCAGCACCGGCGTGAAATTGCGCTGGAAATGCAGATAGCCCCCGGCAAGCAGCAGGTTGCCCATGCTGGCTTTCTGGGGGCGGAAATCATCGGGCATGCGCTCCAGGAAATAGCCCAGATGCACCCGCATCACATCGGCCATGACCGACGGCAGGGGACGCCAGCAGGGATGCCCGGCGCTGCCCATGGCGCGCAGACGGGCGCGCAGGGCCTCGGAATCTCCTTCCGCGGGCAGGCGCATCTCCCAGAAGTCCAGCACGCTCTGCGGGATCATGCTGTCTGCCAGGGCGGCCAGACGGTTGCGGATGTCCCCCACGGCGGGCAGGGCAAAAGCTTCGCGCAGGGCGGCGGAACTGCCGCCCGAATCGAAGGGCGTCACCAGATGGACGGAATTGTGGATGTAACGGGTAAGACTGCGACTCAGGCCCCTGAGGGCCGTACCGCCGGTGAAGAAGACCAGCCGGGGACCAAGGGCGGGCAGGAGGACGCTCACGCCGCTTCTCCGGTCATGCCCAGTTCGCGCATCCTGAGGTAGATGGCGCGGCCGATCCAGGCATCGGTGGCAGCGTAGATGACCTGGCGCTTGCTCAGCTCCATGACGCTCCAGTTGGAACACTGGGGCCCCTTGGAGATGCGCTGCCCGAACAGGTTGGCGGCCAGGGTGCGCAGGCCCTGCGTGGTCAGCTGATGGGCCCGGGCCACCATGCCCAGATCCACCATGCCCGCAGGCTTGAAAGGATACAGACGGGCCAGCTCGCGCATGTCGTCGCCGATGGCCACCCCGGCCTTGATGACCGCGGGGTCGGCCAGCAGGCCCGCCAATTCGGGCCCGAAAGGCCACCAGGAAAGCTGCACCAGATACACGGCCCGGGCCGTGGCCAGCTGCACCAGGGAAGGGGTGTTGACCCGGCCCTTGCGGAAGGAAGGACGGGTCTCGGTATCGAAGCCCAGCACCTGTTCCTGCTGCAGATCCGGCAGGGCTTTTTCCCAGTCTTCCAGGCTGCGCACCAGATGGATGGACCCTTCGTAATGGCACAGGGGCAGGGCGTTGATTTCGTCGCTGCTCAGGCGGCGACGCAGACTTTCCAGATTCATGCCGTTCGGGGGTTTGTGTCCTAAGGGAGGTACCGCGTACCTGCGGTACGCGCATACCTGCCCCTTATAACACAAATCACTTGCCGATGCAAAAGCTTGAAAAGACGCGATTCAAGACCTCTTCCGGGCTGTCCAGGCCGGTGACCTCGCCCAGCAGGGCCGCCGCGGCGTCCAGACGGACGGAACAGCAGTCATAAGGACTGCCTGCGGCGATGTCCGCCAGCAGGGCGTCCAGCTCGTGCAGGGCACGTTCCAGCACCAGCGACTGACGGGCGTTGGGGGCCAGCCCGTCGGAGGGCGGCGTATGGCTGCCGTCGTCCAGCAGCAGGGCCCGCAGACGGCGGGCCAGGGTATCCACGTTGTGGCCGGTGCTGGCGCTGATGCGCACGCAGGGACGGCCGTGGCCCCAGACAGGCGGCCAGACGGCGGGTTCGGCGAGATCGACCTTGTTCCAGACCAGCAGCACGGGGATGTCGCCGGCCTGTTCCAGCACTTCGCGCACGGCCTCGTCGGGACAAAAGTCGGCAGCGGCCCCGGCAGGCCCCAGACGGCCGCCGTCCACCAGCAGCAGGATGGCGTCGGCCTGACGCACCTTCTGGCGGCTCAGGGCCACGCCCATCTCTTCCACGCTCTCGTCGGTCTCGCGCAGGCCCGCCGTATCGGTCAGGCGCACGGGCAGGCCGTCCAGCTGGCAGCTTTCCTCAAGGAAATCGCGCGTGGTGCCGGGGATGTCCGTGACCAGGGCGCGGTTGCGGCCCAGCAGGGCATTGAGCAGACTGGACTTGCCCGCATTGACGGCACCGGCCAGAACCACCACGGCGCCCTGCTGCATGACCTGCGCACGGCGCTGGCCGGTCAGCAGGCCGCGCACGGCGGCGGCCACGTCCTCCACCACGGCGGCGAAGGCTTCGGGGGCGAGGCATTCCACCTCTTCGTCGGGAAAATCCACGGCCAGGCTCATCTGCACGCGCAGCTCTTCCAGACGCCGGCGCAGGGCCGTGACCTTGCGGCCCAGCAGGCCGTCCAGACGGTTGAGGCTGTAGCGCAGGGCCTCGCGCGAAGGCGCGGCGATGAGTTCGGCCACGGCCTCGGCCTGGCTCAAGTCCATGCGGCCGTTGACGAAGGCCCGGCGCGAGAACTCGCCCCGCTCCGCGGCCCGTGCCCCCAGACGCAGGGCCGTTTCCAGAATGGCCTGCACGATGAAGGGGCCGCCGTGGCAATGGATCTCGGCCACGTCTTCCCCGGTGAAGGTGCGCGGGCCGGGCATGAACACGGCCAGCACATCATCCAGCGGCGCGCCTTCATGGTCCAGGGCGCGCCCGCGGTGCAGCACCCAGGGCCGGAAGCCCGAGAACTTTGCCGACGCGGGGCTGAACATGCGGGAAAGGATCTCCCGGGACTGCGGCCCGGAGATGCGGACGATGCCGATGCCCCCCGCACCGGGAGCCGTGGCTATGGCGGCGATGGTAGGCATCAGGAACGCTCGGGACGGCGGCGCATGATGACGACCCGCTTCATGGGACCATCACCGGAACTGCGGGTCTGCACTTCCTCGGCATCCTGCAGGCAAAGATGCACGATGCGGCGATGATAGGAGCTGAGCGGACGGGTGGAATAGGAGCGGCCGGTCTGGCGCACCTTTTCAGCCAGGGCCAGGGCCATCTCGCGCAGCTTCTCGTCCTGGCGCTGGCGGTAGCGTCCGGCATCCAGCTGCACGCGCACGGCGGCGTTCATGCCGCGCGAGACCACGCGCGAAGCCAGATACTGCAGGGAGGCCAGGGTCTGGCCCTCGCGCCCGATGAGCAGGCCGGAATCTTCCTCACAGTCCACGGCCACGCGCACACGGCCGTCGGCCACGGTCACTTCCAGCGTCACTTCCTCGCCCACGATGGGGCGGACGAGCTGGCGCACGGCTTCCTTGGTCAGGGCTTCGAGACGCTGGGGGTCCAGTTCCTCCACAGGGGTGAAGGGCAGGCTCTCCTCCACTTCATCCAGCACGTTTTCGGTGTTCTCCACAGGCGCGGGCACGGCCGGGGCCTGCGGACGCTGGCGGCGGCGGCCTTCGCCCTCACCGCGCACGGAAGGACGGGGACGGGCGCGGCGGCCCTCGCCGCGGCGGTTGCCGGCTTCAGGAGCCGCATTTTCGGCAGGGGCTTCCTCGGCCGGGGCTTCGGCCGCAGCGGCGGCACGGGCCTGGTCACGGCCACGACCGCGGCCACGGGGCTGACGGGCGTTCTCGGCGGGCTTTTCCTGCCGTTCGGCCTTGTCGGCCCGGGCGGGCTTTTCGCTCTTCTCAGCCTTCTCGTCCTTGCGGGCGGGCCGTTCTTCAGCAGGAGCGGCCTCCTTGCGCGCCTCTTCCGGGGCGGGCGCGGCCGGAGCGGCCACGCTTTCCTCGCGGGCGGCAGGGGACACCTTTTCGGCAGGGCGACGGGGCGCTTCCTCACGGCCCAGGGACGGCCGTTCCAGCCGGACATCGCAGCGCTTCTTGCCGAGGACGCTCTCCACGGCTTCGCGCAGAGCGGCACGGCGCGCACGGATCTTGGCCTTGCGGGCCCCCACGATACCAAAAATGCCGCTCTTGGCGTCCTGAACTATCTCAATCTCCAGCTTTTCGCGGGCGGCATTGTAATAGCTGCAGGCCTCCTGAATGGCGGCATCCAGATTCTTACCCTGAAACTCTTTGAATCCGTCCATAAACTCTCCCAAAAGGGGCGGCAGCGGGGAGACCCCGCTGCCACCACATATGGACTCTTTTCCGTGTCGCAAGACCGCTCACGCGGTCATGGGCCGTGACCCTACTGGGCCAGCAGCTTGCTTCTGCGGCCCATCCGCCACTGCTGGGCAATGGACAGGATGTTGTTGACCAGCCAGTACACCACCAGACCGGAGGGGAAGCTCAGGAACAGGGCGGTGAAGACGATGGGCAGGAACATCATGATCTTCTGCTGCGTGGGATCGGTGGCCGGCGGGCTCATCTTCTGCTGCAGGAACATGGTGATGCCCATGATGATGGGCGTGATGTAATAGGGGTCCTTGGAGGACAGGTCAGCCAGCCAGATCAGGTCCGTGCCGGGCAGATAGGTGATGAAGGGCGCGTGACGCAGCTCGATGGAGGTCAGCAGCGCCTGATACAGACCGAAGAACACGGGCAGCTGCACCAGGATGGGCACGCAGCCGCTGGCGGGGTTGACGCCGTAGGTCTTGTACAGGGCCATGACTTCCTTGTTCATGGCTTCCTTGTCGTCCTTATACTTTTCGCGGATGTTGGCCATCATGGGCTGGAGCTTCTTCATCTTTTCCATGGAAGAGTAGCTCTTGGCCGTCAGGGGCCAGAACACGGCCTTGATGACGATGGTCAGCATGATGATGGAAAGGCCCCAGTTGTGGGTGTACTGCTGGAAGAATTCCAGCAGCCACAGCAGGCCCTTGGCGATGATGCTGAACATGCCCAGGTCCACGCTGAGGGCCAGCTGGTCGGACACGGCGGCCAGCATCTTGCGCTCCTTGGGACCCATCCAGTAGGAAACTTCGAGGGTGGTCTCCTGGCCGGGGGCCACCACCACTTCCTTGGGCTCCAGGGCCACGCGGTAGACGCTGCCCTGCATGCGGCCCACCATGCGGGCCTCATCGGCGTCACCGGGCATGACGGCGGACAGGAAGTAGGTGCTCATGGGGCCGGCCCAGTAGAGCTTGCCGCTGGCTTCCACGCCTTCCTTGGCCAGCTTGTCGGTGGAGGTCTCTTCGCCCAGCGAACCGCCGTTGTCCCAGGCCACGCGCATGGCGTCGTAGTTGGTGTTGGCGGCATTGCTGGTGTCGGCGGCCACGGTGTAGCGCACGCGCACGCTGCGGGTGTCGGCGCCCAGGGTGGCCAGGCTCACCTTTTCGGAGATCAGGTAATTTTCGGAATTGAAGGTCAGTTCACGGGTCACGCGCAGGTTGTCGACCTCGCCCACCAGGCGGACGACGCCCTTGCCGCCTTCAGCCACGGTCACACCGCTGTCGGACTCCAGGGCCCACTTGCCGGTGCTCCACGAAGGCTGACCGTTGATGACCAGCCCCAGAGGCGCCACAGCGGCGGTCTGGGGATCCACCATATTGATGCGGGGAGAATCCTCGTCCAGGCCGGAGGTGTACTTCTTGAGCTCGAAGGAGCGCAGCACACCGCCGCCGGAATGCAGCACGGCCTTGTACAGGGGGGCGTCCACCGTCACGTCCACGCCGGGGGCGGGAGTGAAGGCAGGCAGGGGCTCGGCCTGGGCCTTCTGCTTGGCTTCGGCTTCAGCCTGGGCCTTCTGGGCCTGCTCGGCCTGGGCAGCCTCCATCTTGGCTATCTCGGCCGGATCGGGTTTGACCACCCAACCCATATAGTCGGCCAGATAGCTCCAGCCGACGACCACGAGCAGACACAGGACAATTGCCATGATAAGATTTTTGCCGTCTTGCATGCGGGGAGGTACTCCATGAAGCAGAGACTACGGGTGACGCCGCGCAGGGGGCACGGGATCATATCCCGAGCCGCCCCAGGGATGGCAGCGGGCCAGACGACGCAAGGCCAGCCAGCCGCCGCGCAATACGCCGTGGGTCATGATGGCTTCCAGGGCGTAGGCGGAACATGTGGGGTAAAAACGACAGGCAGGGGGCAGGACCGGAGAGATGAACAGCTGGTAGAAGCGGATGGGCAGGACGAAGAGACGGCGCAGCATGGCTAGTCCCTGTTCCGGCCGCCGTTGTTCCTGGCCGGGTGCAGGCCCGGCAGGCGCTGCAGCAGCGGCAGCAGCTGGGCGTTGACGCGGTCCTGGCTCAGGTCCGCCGCGCCGGTGTGCTTTTTGGCCACAGCGACGATATCCAGATGTTCGGGCAAAAGTGCCCGGTGCAGGCGAAAGAATTCCCGCAGCAGACGTTTGACCCGGTTGCGCGTGACCGCTTTGCCCACCTTGCGGGATACAGCCATGCCCATACGCGTACAGGCCCCGTTTTCGCGGGGCCGTACAAAAACAAGGAAATGCTCCGTATGGTAACGCCTGCCCCGCTCGTAGCACGCGGAATACTCCGCTTGTTTGCGGATGCGGCTCTGGCGGGGCAGAAAAAGGCGTTCGGCCATGATGGCTCGCTTCTGGGATCGCGGGGCGCAGCCCCCAATCGACTAGGCGCTCAGATGCTTGCGACCCTTGGCGCGACGACGGCGCAGGATGGCGCGGCCGCTGGGGGTGGCCATGCGGGCGCGGAAACCGTGGGTGCGGGCTCTTCTGACTTTACTGGGCTGGTATGTTCTCTTCATTGCTCTAGCTCCTTGCGTGTGGCTGCGGCGACGGACAGCAGGCCAAGTGGCCCGGCGCGAGGTTTGCGCGACATAAGCGGGAAGGCTTGCCCGTGCCCGCAGCACTGTCGCTGCACGGAATACGCCTTGCAGCCTGTAAATTTGAAAGGGTTACATACACGGCATAAGGCCCGCCGTCAAGGCTTGTTCACCATCCCCGGGCGGGACAATGAACAAAAAAACGCCGGCGGGACCGCTCCCTGCCTGTCGGTAAAGGCCTTTTGCGCCTTGACAGGATGTGCCTGCGACGGCACAATTTTTATTTCATTATCACCAAGGAGACCGCATGTCCACGCCAGAACATCTGCTGCCCCCGCCGCCCGCCTGTCCCTGTGTGGTCCTCATCGGCATGGCCGGCGCGGGAAAATCCACTGTGGGCATGGCCCTGGCCCAGACCCTGGGCTGGGCCTTCATGGACAGCGACTATCTTATGGAAGCCCTGTACGCCGACCGCCTGCAGTCCGTCACCGACGCCCTGAGCAAGGAGGCCTTCCTGGATCTGGAAGCCGTGGTCCTGGGCTCCATCCGCGTCCAGCGCACGGTCATCGCCACGGGCGGCAGCGCCGTCTACCGGCCGCAGGCCATGGCACATCTGGCCACTCTGGGGCCCGTGGTCTTCCTGGACGTACCGCTGGAGGCCATCGAAGAGCGCATCGCCCGCAATCCCGACCGCGGCCTGGCCATCGCCCCGGGGCAGACCCTGGCCGACATTTTTTATGAGCGCGAGGCCCTCTACAACCACTACGCCACCCTGCGCTGTGACGCCCGCCAGAAGACGCCCCAGCAGTGTGCCCGCTGGATCGCCGAGCATCTTCCTCCCCTGCCCGGCCTGCCCACGGCCTGATACTCTTTGCCGCTTTTTGCGGCCATCCCCGCATGACGGGCCTCCGCCTTTCCGGGCGGAGGCTTTTTTTATGCCCTTTTCCCATGACCGGGATGGCGCATTGCGCCCCGGCCTGCCGCCAACGTCCGCCACGGGTTGATGACACTTTCCGCTTGACATTTTTCCGGACGCATGTTTCCGATGTATCATCGGTCAATAGGCACTTTTATCTGCAAAAAGCCTTTTAGACCCCTGTAAAGATATGGATACGCGCAAACATCTTCTTCCTCCACTGAGCGGAAGTCAGGCAGGTATACTTGTTGCCATCTGTCTTGCCGCAGCCATGACGACATTTCATGGCCGTCTTCTTATCTCATCGCTGCCTGATTTGCGTGGTATATGGGGATTATCTTATGATGAAGGCTCCGTCATCAGTACCGTTGCATCAGCATCACAGCTCATCCTCGCACCCATACTGCCCTTTTTCCTGACAGCGCTGGGCCTGCGGCGTCTGCTCCTGCCGCTTTCCCTCGGCTTCGTCTGCGTCGCTTTCTGCATCCCCTTCATCTCCGGCTACGAGAACCTGCTCGTGGCCCACGCCCTCATGGGGTTGCTCATCGGCTCCTTCGTGACGGCCACCATACAGATCATGCTCAAACATCTGCCGCCGCCGTGGTGGGTGGTGGTACTGGCCTTTTTCACCTTCCATGTCTCCCTGGGCATCAATTCCGGCGTCTCGCCGGGGGCCTTTTATCTGGAATATATGGGCTGGCAATGGATCTACTGGCAGTCCGGGCTCATCATGTTCGTCTATTTCGTCCTGCTCCAGCGCCATCTGCCCCCGGATACGCCCATCAGGGAGCTGCTGCACAAGCCGGACTATTCCGGCATGGCCTTCTATTGCCTGAGCGCCGTCCTCATCTATGCCGGGCTGGATCAGGGCGAACGCCTGGGCTGGTTCGATTCCGGCATCATCACGGTGTTCCTGGCCGGCGGTATCGTCAGCTTCCTCCTTTTCCTCGCCAACGAGGCGCTGGTGGAACGCCCCTGGGCCCCGCCCCGGCTGTTCGCGGACTTCAACATCATCATGTCCGTGGGCATGGTCATCATCTATATATTCATCCTCTCCGCCAATTCCCTGCTCATCACCCTGTTCCTGGACACGGTGCACGATCTGCGGCCCCTGCAAAGCGGCCTGCCCCTGCTGCTGGTGGCCCTGCTGCAGCTGCTGGCCACGCCCTTCTGTGCCTTTCTGGTGCTCAAGGCGGACACGCGCCTGCTCTGCGCCACGGGCGTCCTGCTCATGGGGCTGGCCTGCTATCAGGGCACCTTCATCACCGCGGACTGGGTGGCCGCCGACTTTTTCCCCATGGCCATCCTGTTCGCCATCGGGCACCCGCTGGTCTTCCTTTCCCTGATGGCCTTCTGCATGGCCTGCTTCACGGCCAAGACCGCCGTGGGCCTGCTGGCCTATATCCAGGTCTCGCGCATCTCCACGCCCATCGCGGGCAATGCCCTGTTCCAGCTGCTCATCCGGCAGCGGGAGGATCTGTACTTCAGTCAGACAGGCAGCCGCCTGACCGGCGACGCCCCGGCCGTGGCCCGTTTTCTGGACAGCGGCGGCTCGCTGGACCAGCTCGGACAACAGTTGCAGACCGATGCCTTCATCCTGGGGATCAACGATGTCTTTGCCCTCTGCGTCTGCATCGCTCTGGGCACCATGCTGCTGCTGGCCTTCGTCAAGGCCATGAAACCAACGCCGGTCAGCCCCGTGGATCTGGGCACGCCGGGAAACTGAACGCACGGGGACCGTCATGAACAGCCTCAAACCCGGTTTTGCCGACGAACTGCTGAAGCTGGCCCTGTATGACCGCCTGCTGGCCCTTTTCCGGCTCTCGCCGTGGATCATCCTGGGCATGCTGCTGCTCGTCATCCTTTTCTTCCTGCTGAACTTCAACCGGCTGGAGAGCGGCAAGCGCATCCAGGAGACGGACAATGCCTACACCCAGCTCGACCGCGTGGTGCTGGAGGCCAAGGTCAACGGCTATGTGGCCCAGGTGGGCTTTGGCGATTTCCAGCAGGTGAAGGCCGGGGACGTGCTCCTGCGCGTGCAGGATGCCGACTACCGGGCCCGCACGGATCAGGCCCGGGCCGTCAGGGACAAGAGCGCCGCCAACCTGGAGCGTCTTGATCTGGAGATAGGTTTGCAGGAGGCCTGCATCCGGCAGGCCCGCGTGGCTGCGGAAAATGCGGCGGCACGTCTCGATCTGGCCAGCCGCGAGAACGCCCGCGTGCAGAAGCTCTTCAAATGCAACGCCGTCTCCACCCGTGAGGCGGACTCGGCCGAGATCAATCTGCGCACGGCCCAGCACAGCCACCGCGAGGCCCTGGCCGAAGTCCGGGTACAGGAACGCAAGCTCGAACTGCAAAAGGCGGACAGGCAGCTGCGCGAGGCTGACCTCCGGGCCGCGGAAGCCCAGTTGCAGAGCGCCCTCATCGACCTGGGGCACACCATCATCACCGCCCCGGGCAACGGACACACCGGTGCCCGCAAGATACAGGTGGGCGATCTGGTGAGGGAAGGCATGCAAGTCGCCTCGCTGGTGCTGGACATGCCCCCCTACATCGTGGCCAATTACAAGGAGACCCAGATAGGCAACATCCGGGCTGGGCAGCCCGTGGAGATCCTCATCGACACCTTCCCCGGCCACACCTTCAAGGGCCATGTGGAGAGCATCTCGCCCGCCACCGGGGCCACCTTCTCCCTGCTGCCCAAGGACACCTCGTCCGGCAACTTCACCAAGGTCGTCCAGCGCATCCCGGTGCGCATCGCCTTCGAGCCCGGGCAGGAGCGCCTGCCGGAGATCCGCTCCGGCATGTCGGTCATCACCCGCATCGACACCGGCAGCGCGCAGACGGGAGCCTGAGCCGGCAACGAGCCGAGGGCGGTACGGGATGCATCGGCAAAAAACGGCTGGCCTCCTCCGCCCCTCCCGGCGCGGACGCCCCCTTGCGGCCCGCCTGCGCGTGCTGCCGCCTTTTCCTCTTTTCCCTGCTCCTCCGCTTTGCCGCCCCACGGTCCGACGGGCTCTCGCTGACCGGGATGTCCGCGATAGCAGCATGCCCCTCTGCCACTTAAAGGACGCCCGCAGGCCAGAAAAAAAGCCCCCTTCCCGTGCAGGGAAGAGGGCTGTGGCATCAGACAGGCTGCGGCAGGACTAGTACTGCCACTTCTTGCCGTCGTGACGGATCATTTCATTGAGATTGCGGGTCTTGATCTTTTCGCAGGGAGCGGAAAGGGCAGCGCTCTTGCTGGCACCGCGGCATTCATAGACATGCTCGGAATAGCGGATGAAGCCCACATAACCACGGGCGCCCTTGCGCACTTCAGTGGTCAGGCTGTCGGTATCCACTTCCACATAGGTGGCCACGTATTCCTTGCCCACCTTGCGCACTTCCTTGTGGGCCTTGGAGGGCATCACCGTGCGGGAAGCACGGCCCACCAGGCTCTGGCCGGTCTTGTACAGATCGGCTTCCAGTTTGGACTGGGACACGGGGGCCGCCTTGGCCGGAGCCTTTTCAGGGGCTTTGGCGGTTTCGGTGGCTGCTTCTTCAGCAGGGGCGGCCGTAGCCGGGCTGGAGCCTTCGTCCCCGCCGAACAGGGCGCAGCCGCCGCACAGCAGACTGGTCAGCAGGCTGACTGCCAGGATTTTTTTCATCTGTCATCACTCCTTAATGGAAAACCCGGCGTTTCCGCCGGGTTTCATTCAAAGGGGGAAAAGGGGGCGTCGTTTAGTCGAAGGAGATCTCCGTACGACGGTTCATGTAGCGGCCTTCTTCACTGTCGTTGCTGTACTTGAAGGACTTGCCCTTGCCGATGGCGGTCATGCGACTGGCGGGCACGCCCTGCTTGGCCAGGTAGCCCTTAACGGCTTCGGCGCGGTTCTTGGACAGCTTGGCGTTGTAGGCGTCGGTACCACGGGAGTCGGTCCAGCCGGTCAGCACGATCTTGGTGTTGGGCTTGGACTTGATGAGGCCGGCGGCTTCGTCCAGGATGCCCATGGCCTTGCTGTCCAGGGCATAGGAGTCAAAAGCAAAGTTGACGCCGCGCAGCACGATCACGGTTTCTTCCTGGCAGAACACGGCCAGCACGAAGCGTTCCACTTCGGCGTCGCTGGTGGCCAGGTCTTCAGCGCGAACCAGCACGGAGGCGGGGTTCATGCCGGCAATGGCCTTGACGGTGGCTTCGCCCTGGGGGGTGTCGGCCAGGGAGATCACGTGGATGACCATGTTACGCTGGGTGGCGTACACCTGACGGGCCACTTCCACCAGATCCATACCGCGGTTGTTGTCGCCGTCGGTCACCAGGATCAGGGCAGCGCTGCGTTCCATGGAGCTCAGGAAGGGCTCGTAGGCCTGCAGGCCGTCGCCCATGTTGGTCATGCGGCCGAAGGTGGCAAAGCCGCTGCGCAGGGTGTTGATACCGCTATCCATGGCGGCGCGGTTCCAGGGGCCCTGTTCGATGACGGTGCCGTTAGGAGCGATGGTGTGCAGGCCGCCCTTGAAGTCCAGGGCGGGGATGGCGGCGTTGACGCGCTTCAGGGCGATCTTGGCCACTTCGATCTTGTCCTGCTTCATTTTGTCATTCTTCATCATCATGGAGCCGGAGTAGTCCACGACGAAGTCGAAGCTGTTGACCTTCTTGCTGCAGACAGGAGCGGCCACGGCAGCCACGGCGAAGCTCAGAAGAACCGCGGCGGTAAGGGCCAGCAGGCGGAAAGATTTCATGATGCCTCCCAAAAAAGTTATTGTTTTGCCTGCAACATGCCAGGCAATATGCGCCAGCTACCTTTTTCCTTTATGGGAAAGGGTATTGACACCTTTAAAAATTAGCGCGTTTCGCAACAAAGGGCAAGCGTTCTTTCTTTCAACGCCCTCTGCACAGCGGCTCCCGGCACGGAACGGAGTCGTCCGGCGGTCACCCGGCACCTGCCGGGCATGCCCGGTGGCTGGACAGTCGGGCCCGCCTGTAGCATACTGAATAGATACAAAAGGATGGGTTATGCCAGCACTCGATTTTTCCAAATGGAGCCCCGGCGGCAACACGACGCTCTTCTTCCCCGCCGCAGGCCTGGATGCGGCCCGGCAGGCGGAGCTGGCCCGGCAGGCCATGCGTCCTGACAGCCTGGGGGCGGAACAGGCCGGTTTCGTCTCAGTGGAGGAACGCCGTCTGCGTATGGCGGGCGGTGAGTTCTGCGTCAATGCCACCCGGGCCTTCGGCGCCCTGCTGGCTTTTCGCGAGAGCGCCTCGCCCGAGGCCACGCTCCAGGGCATCGCCCGCCAGAAACTGGCCAACGAGCACCGCTACGAGGTGCAGGTCTCCGGCTGGCAGACCCCCATCCGGCTCCAGGTACGCGGCACCTCCCCCCACTGGCAGGTGCGCGCCGAACTGCAGCTGCCGCCCTGCCCCATCACCCACCCGGAACAGGGCATCCATCTGGTGCGCCTGCCCGGCATCTGCCACCTGCTGCTGGACGGCGAGGTCCACATGCAGCCCGAGGACTGCATCGCCGCCTCGCGCATGCTGCGCCGCCAGTACGGCATGACCGGCGAAGTGGCCAGCGGCGTCATCTGGTGGGGCCGCCGCGCGGGCCTGCTGGACATGCTGCCCGTGGTCCACGTGCGCGATGCCCACACCACCTGCATCGAGAATGCCTGCGGTTCCGGCGCCCTGGCCCTGGCCCTGCTGCTGGCCGCCAAGGGCAACCGCAAGCCTTTGGACATCATGCAGCCCGGCGGCAGCTCCCTGCATGTCCACATCCCCGACGATGACCAGGGCAAGGCCTTCATCGACGGTCCTGTGGACCTCGTGGCCCGCGGCCGCGTCTGGCTGCCCGACGCGCAGGCCTGATTTTCGGGGCGGCCGCCCGCCGGGCTTGCGTCCGGTCGTTGCGGCTGCCCTTTTTTGCGCGCTTCGCGCGTCCTGTCCCCGCTCCTTTTCAACCAGAGATACATGAAACAGCAGAACCTTCTCCCCGGCATCAGCCTGCCCGCTCCCCGTCCTTCCCGTCCGGCCGAGACCCCGCCGGCGCCGTCCCCGGCCGCTCCGGCCGTGCCCGATACGGATACCTGGTCCCCGCAGGAGAGCCTGCTGCACTCCGCCTTCGTTTTCGAACCTGCCGGTACGGCGGCCGAACCCGTCCTGATCCTGGGCCTGGACTGCGCCCAGCCCCTGCGCGAGGGGCTTGCCCCCGCACGCCTGCGCCTTATCGAGCAGGCCGACGTCCTGTGCGGCGGCCGTCGCCTGCTGGCGGCCTTCGATGATCTCCCCGCCCGGCAGCTGCCCCTGACCGCCCCGCTGGAACCGGTGCTGGCCCGCATCAGCCATCTGCGTGCCGGCGGCAAAAAAGTGGTGGTGCTGGCCGACGGCGACCCCCTGTTCTACGGCATCGGCACCACGCTCCTGCGCCAGCTGGGCCCCGAAGCCGTGCGCATCCTGCCCGGGGTCAGCTCCCTGCAGCAGGCCTGCGCCCGTCTGGGCCTGCCCTGGCATGACGTCATCTGCCTTTCCCTGCACGGCCGCGACGATCTGACGCCCCTCCACACCGCCGTGCACCGGCAGCGGCCCATCAGCCTGCTCACCGACGCCCGCATGACGCCCGATCTGCTGGCCCGTCACCTGCTGGACAGGGGCGTGGACTGGTTCGCCATGCATGTTTTTGAACACATGGGGAGCGACGGGGAACAGGAACATCATCTTACGCTGGCCGAAGCCGCCGCTGCCCGCTTCGGCGCCGTCTGTACCGTTTTGCTGACGCCCGCGGGCGAGATGCGCCGTCCGCATCCCGGCCTGCTGCCCGCCGAACTGCGGCACGAGGACGGCCTGCTGACCAAGCCCGCCGTGCGTGCCGCCGCCCTGGCCCTGTTGCGCCCCGAGCCCCGGCATACGGTCTGGGATCTGGGCGCCGGCTCCGGTTCCGTGGCGCTGGAGGCGGCCTGCCTGGCCCACGAAGGCCGCGTGGTGGCCGTGGAGCGGACCCCTTCCCGCGCTCTGGACATCCAGGAGAACCGCCGCCGCTTCGGGGCCGCCTCGGTGGACGTCTGTCTGGGTACGGTGCCCCAGTGCCTGCCGCGCCTGCCCGACCCGCACCGGGTCTTCATCGGCGGCGGGCTTTCCGGCGACGGGGCCCACAACCTGCTGGAACAGGTCTGCCGTCGCCTGCTGCCCGGCGGACGGCTGGTGGTGAGCTGCATCTTGCTGGACACGCTGGCCCGCTGCCGTGCCTTCTTCGAGGGCCTGGGCTGGCCCGCCGAGGTGATGCAGATACAGTCCGCCCAGTCCCGGCCACTGGGGCAGGACATTTTCCTGGCCGCCGCCAATCCTGTTTTCCTGCTGGCTGTGGACAAGCCCGAACAGGAGAAGGACGAAGACTAAAAAAGGACATTGGGGGCGTATATTTATGAAGGAGGCAGCCCTCCTTCTGGACGCCGTTCCCCCGGCATGACATTACGGGGACGCGGGGCGGAGACAACAGGCCCCGCCTACTGGAGGAGACTATGGAAAAGCAGCCAGGCATGGTCAGTTTCGTCGGCGCGGGTCCCGGTGACCCGGAACTGCTCACCCTCAAGGGGAAACGCCTCATCGAAGAGGCGGCCCTGCTGCTCTACGCCGGCTCCATGATCCCGCCCGCCCTGCTGGATCTGGCATCGCCCCGGGCCAGCGTCATCGACGCCGCCCCGCTGGATCTGGAAGAATGCCATTCCCTCATGCTCCAGTTCGCCCGCGCCGGTCAGCCCGTGGTGCATCTGCATACCGGCGACCCTGCCGTCTACAGCGCCCTGCGCGAACAGCTGGCCCTGCTGGACAGGGACGGCATCCCCTGGCAGGTGGTGCCCGGCATCACGGCCGCCAGCGCCGCCGCTGCCGCTGCCGGATGCAGCTTCACCGTGCCCGGCGCCACCCAGAGCCTGATCATGACCCGCATGCCCGGCCGCACGCCCATGCCCGAACAGGAAGCCCTGCGCCATCTGGCCAAGCACGGCACCACGCTGGCCGTCTACCTTTCCGCCATGCAGGCCCGCGCCATGCAGGAGGAGCTGGAACAGTCCCTGCCCGCCGCCACGCCCGTCATCTGCGCCTTCCGCCTGGGCTGGCCCGACCAGCAGCTCATCCGCACCCGCCTCGACCTGCTGGCCGAGACCATCGAAAAGAACGGCCTCTCCCGCCAGACCGTGGTCCTCGTCCTGCCCGGCGAGGGGGAAGACGCCCCGGTACCGCGCACCTGCGGCCCGCACACCGATCATGACTGACGCGCCCGGGGAAAGCGCCCCGGGCCTTTCCCGGATCATTCCTCTTTTCGTCTTCCTTCCCATCCGTCACCAGCCATGCACGGCAGCGTGCTATGGCCGCCTCCCTGCCCAGCCTGCGCGGCATACGTCGAGGGTACCCATGCCCCACGCCCACAGGACGCCCCGCTTTTCACAATTCCTCATTTCATACCGCAATGCTTGCAAGCGGCAAAAAGCTTGGGTAAGCTGGCACTTTCCATTATCCCGCAGCAGGAGTGCAGGAACATCATGCCAACCCCCATTCTGGAAAAAGAAAGCCTCATCCCGGGCAAGACCAGCAAACTGGTGCTGCATGCGCCGGCCATTGCCAGCCACGCCCGGCCCGGTCATTTCGTCATGCTGCGCATGAGCCCCACGGGCGAGCGCATCCCCCTGACCATCGCCGATACGGATGCCGAAAAGGGCACCATCACCATCGTCTATCTGGTCATGGGCAAGAGTACGGCCATCCTTGAAGACCTCAAGGCCGGCGACGAGATCCTGGACGTTTGCGGCCCCCTGGGCAAGCCCACCCACATCGAGAAAAAGGGCACCGTCATCTGCGTGGGCGGCGGTACCGGCATTGCCGCCATGCACCACATCGCCAAGGGCCATTCGCGCATCGGCAACAAGGTCGTGGGCATCATCGGCGCCCGCAACAAGGACCTGCTCCTGTTCGAAAAGGAACTGGCCAGCTTCGTGGACGAGCTGCTCATCTCCACCGACGACGGCAGCTACGGTCACAAGGGCCTGGTCACCGACCTGCTCCGCGACCGCCTGGAATCCGACAAGGACGTCTTTGAAGTGGTGGCCGTGGGTCCCGTGCCCATGATGGCCGCCGTGGCCAACACCACCCGTCCCTACGGCGTGCACACCACCGTCAGCCTCAACCCCATCATGGTGGACGGCATCGGCATGTGCGGCGCCTGCCGCGTGACCGTGGACGGCAAGACCAAGTTCGCCTGTGTGGACGGCCCCGAATTCGACGGTCACAAGGTGGACTTCGACGAACTGCGCCGCCGTCTGGGCGCCTACCGCGATCAGGAAAAGGTCTCCATCGACCAGTACAGGAGCACCCATGGAAACTAAGCCCAAAAAGACCATTGCTCCGCGCGTGGACATGCCCTGCCAGCCCGCGGACGTGCGCGCTCACAATTTCGACGAAGTGGCCACCGGCTACACCAAAGAGATGGCCATGCAGGAAGCCTCCCGCTGCCTGCAGTGCAAAAAGCCCCTCTGCATGAAGGGCTGCCCCGTGGAAGTGCCCATCCGCGACTTCATCGCCGAAGTGGCCCGCGGCAACTTCGACGCCGCCTACCGCATCATCAAGACCACCAACAGCCTGCCTGCCGTGTGCGGCCGCGTCTGCCCGCAGGAACACCAGTGCGAAGGCAAGTGCATCCTCAACGCCAAGGGCCAGCCCATCGCCATCGGCCGCCTGGAACGCTTCGTGGCCGATACCTACATCGCCACCAGCGCCTGTGAACAGGTGACCGGCACCAATTCCTGTGCCATGCCCGTCAAGGGCAAGAAGGTGGCCTGCATCGGCTCCGGTCCTTCCTCCCTGACCTGTGCGGGCGTCTGCGCCGCCAACGGCCTCAAGGTGGATGTGTTCGAAGCCCTGCACGAGCCCGGCGGCGTGCTCATCTACGGCATCCCCTCCTTCCGTCTGCCCAAGAACGTGGTGGCCACCGAAGTGGACGGCCTGCGCCGTTCCGGTGTGGACTTCCACCTCAACAGCGTGGGCGGCCGCACCTTCACCGTGGACGAACTGCGCAAGGAATATGACGCGGTCTTCATCGGCGTGGGCGCCGGTCTGCCGGTCTTCCTGGGCGTGCCCGGCGAAAACCTGGTGGGCGTGTTCTCCGCCAACGAATACCTGACCCGCGTGAACCTGGGCCGCGCCTATGCCTTCCCCGAACAGGACACCCCCGCCTACCTCGGCAAGCATGTGACCGTGTTCGGTGCCGGTAACGTGGCCATGGACGCCGCCCGCACCGCCCTGCGCATGGGCGCGGAAAGCGTGCATATCGTCTACCGCCGCACCAAGGCCGAGATGCCCGCCCGCCGCGAAGAAGTGGAACATGCGGAGGAAGAAGGCGTGAAGTTCGAGATGCTGGCCTCCCCCGTGAAGTTCAACGGGGACGCCGAGATGAAGCTCACGTCCGTGACCCTGCAGAAGATGGAACTGGGCGAGCCCGACGCCTCCGGCCGTCGCCGCCCCGTGCCCGTGGAAGGCGCCACCTACGAACTGGCCACCGACCTGGCCATCGTGGCCCTGGGCACCCGTTCCAACCCCATCCTGCTGGAAGCCACCGAAGGCCTGGAAAAGACCGAGCGCGGCTACATCAAGGTGGATGAAGCCACGGGCGAGACCTCGTTGCCCAACGTCTTCGCCGGCGGCGACATCGTCACCGGCGCGGCCACGGTCATCCTGGCCATGGGCGCCGGACGCCGGGCCGGTCAGGAGATCTGCCGCCGTCTGCTCGGCTAACCGGCCATAGCATCAGCACATCACGGGGAGGGTCCGCCCTCCCCATTTTTTTCCCTCGGGCCCTGCCCCCATCTCAGCGCGTCCGCGACCTGCCGTCATCACGGCCATCCCGTCTGTCCCTGACAGGCCGGGGCGCTCCCGGAGACCATCATGATCACCGCCGACCTCCACAGCCATACCCGTTATTCCCACGGCGCCAGCACGCCCCAGGAGATGTACGCCGCCGCCTGCACGGCCGGGCTCAAACTGCTGGGCTTCACCGAACATTCCCCGCGTCCGCTGGGCTTCGACTATACCAACGAATACCGCGAACAGTTGAGCCGCTTCATGCCCACCTATGCCCGCGAGGTCTGCGAGCTGCGCGACAACGCCGCTCCCGATGCCTGCCAGGTGTTGTTCGGCATGGAGATGGACTGGCTGGAAGGGCAGGCGGACTTTGCCCGCCAGGCCTGCACCGCCTATGATTTCGACTATCTGCTGGGCAGCGTGCATTTCATCGGTCACTGGGGCTTCGACGACCAGGCCTCGGACTGGGACATCCTTTCGCAGGAAGAGTGCGAGCGGAACTATGTGCGCTACTTCCAGAGCTGGCGCGAGATGATCGCCTCGGGCATGTTCCAGATCGCCGCCCACCCCGACCTCATCAAGATCTTCTCCGTGGACCGCTTCCACATCTGGCTCAACAAGCCCGGCAGCCTCGACATCATCCGCACGGCCCTCACCGAGCTGCGCGATGCGGGCATGGCCATGGAGATCTCGTCCGCCGGGTTGCGCAAGCCCTGCCGCGAGATCTACCCCTGCGCGCCCATCATGCAGCTGGCCGCCGAGCTCCGCGTGCCCGTGACCTTCGCCTCCGACGCCCACATCACCACCGACGTGGCCTTTGCCTTCCCCCGCCTGGAAAGCTACGCCCGCGCCTTTGGTTTCACCCAGAGCGTCTGGTACAAGCAGGGCCGGCAGTACGTGCTGCCGCTGTAGGAAAGGACACGGCGCCCGGATATTTTGGGGAGGGAAGGGGAGATCTTCTCCGCTGCCGATGCCCGTGACGCCGCTCCGGCGCTGACGGGCACGGCCCTGCGGGCCGCCATTGGGTCGTTGCCCGCACGGGAAGGATCCCCTTTCCCCAGTCGCCCTCTTCCCGGCGCGCTTTATCCCAAAGATGGCGCGCGGGAGGGCCCGGGCTTTCTTCAGCCCGGATTTCCCGGGCACCCTCGGGCAAGGCCGCTCCCCCATATCCCCAGTCGATGACCCGTCCGTCTCCGGTCTCCCTGGGCCCGACGGCTACAGGCCCCGCCCGGTCGCGTACATATGTTTTCAGGCTGTCCTTCGGACAGTTCTCCATCTCTCAGCGGTCCGCAGGACGGATGCGTACCGCCAGTTTTACGAGCCTCTCATGGAAACCCAGTCTCCCCTCCTTCCCGGCAGTCCCCTGGTGGACATCGAAGACCTGAGCCTGTTCCTGCCCGGCGATGCCCGGCAGAAAATGATCCTGCACCACATCGACTGGCATCTGTGCCGCGGCGAGCACCACTTGCTGCTGGGCCACAACGGTGCCGGCAAGACCACGCTCATGCGCCTCATGCACGGCCTGCTCTGGCCGGCGGAAGGCCGCATCGTCTGGCACACCAGCGAAGGCGAGGAGACCTCGCCCATCGCGGGTCGTGCCGTCAGCGCCCTGGTCTCGCCCGACCAGCAGGAGAACTACCAGCGCCAGCGCTGGTACATCACCGGCCGGGAACTGCTGCTCACGGCATTCGAAGATACCCCCCTGCTCTACACCAACACTTCCGAGCAGCGTCATGCGCAGGTGGAAGACATGGCACGACGCCTGCGCGCCCTGGACCTGCTGGACAGGATGGTGCCGGAAGTCTCGCAGGGCCAGCTCCGCCTGCTCCTGCTGGGCCGGGCCCTGGTCCGGCAGCCGGATCTGCTCCTGCTGGACGAATGCAGCGACGGTCTGGATGCCGACCACAGCCGCCGCTTCTACGAAGTGTTGGACAGCGTGCGCGAGCACTGTACGGTCATCATGAGCAGCCACCGCCCGGAACAGGTGCCGGACTGGTGCCGCAAGACGCGCGTCATCCATCAGGGCCGTCTGCTGGCCCCGGGAAGCGCCCTGCCGCCGCAGGAAGGCGAATATGAGGACATCAGCCTGGCCGGAGCCGTGACGTCCGCCCCGGAACCCTCCGCGCCGCTGCTGGACGTGCGCCATGCCACGGTCTTCATCGACGGGCAGGAGATCTTGCACGATGTGGACTGGACACTGCGCAAGGGCGAACACTGGCGCATCGAGGGCGAGAACGGCTCGGGCAAGTCCACCTTCCTGCGCCTGCTGGCCGGGGACGAATTCGTGGCCGTGGGCGGTACGCTGGTACGTCATCTGCCCCATCACGGCGGCGAGACCGTGCTGCTGGAAGAGATCCGCAAGGGCGTGCGTCTGGTCTCCGACCTCTCCCAGGCCCTTTACGGCTACAGCATCACGGCGCTGGAACTGGTCTGTACCGGTCTGGAAAACACCGTGGGCGTCTACCGCGACTACAGCAAGGCCGAGCAGGATCAGGCCCGCCGCGTCATGCGCGAACTGGGCGTGGGCCATCTGGCGGACCGCTCCATCCGCCTGCTCTCCACCGGACAGCTGCGCCGCCTGTTCCTGGCCCGCGCCCTCATGGGCGAACCGGACATCCTGCTTCTGGACGAGCCCTGCTCCGCCCTGGATGAAGACTCCCGCCGCCAGTATCTGGATCTGCTGGACCAGCTGGCCGCCCGCGGCATCTCGCTGGTCTTCGTCTCCCACTTCGAGGGCGATGCGCCGTCCTGCATCAACCGCCGGGCGCGCATGCATCAGGGACGTCTGGAAATTTTGGCATAGAGAATTCTCTGGGGGGAGGAAGACCCTTTTGCTCGCGGCAAAAAGAGTCTTCCTCCCCCCAGTCCCCCCTCCTTCCCCAAAACCCGCCCACAAAAAAAGCCCCGCGCAATGCGGGGCTTTTTTCAGTATGACGACGGGATAGCGGACAACCGTGAAGAACAGACAGACTGTTTTCAGCTTCACCGGGGGACAGATGCCGAGGGCACATCCTTCCGTGCTGCCCTGTCCGTCAGGGACCAGAAGAAAAGTTTTCGGAGAGGGATGGGGGTCCGGGGGAAGGGAGGCCCCTTTTCCAAAAGGGGCCTCCCTTCCCCCGCAGAACTGCCTTAATCCTTCTTTTCGAAGGGGTTCTTCAACTCTTCCGCCTGCTCCGGCTTCTTGCCCAGCTTGGCGCGCAGGACTTCGATGGCCACCGGCAGCACGGAGATGATGATGATCAGGTAGACGATGATGCTGAAATTCTGGCGTACCCATTCCAGGTTGCCCAGAAAATAGCCGGCCGAGACCAGACCGCCCACCCAGAGCACACAGCCCGTGATGTTGAACAGGAAAAAGCGGTGCGGGCACATGAGGGCGATACCGGCCACGAAGGGCGCGAAGGTCCGCACGATGGGCACGAAGCGGGCCAGGATGATGGCCTTGCCGCCGTGCTTCTCATAAAAGTGATGCGCCTTGAGCAGGTGCTCCTTCTTGATGAAGCGGGAATCCCGCTGGAAGATGGCCGGGCCCACATGACGGCCAATGAAGTAGTTCACCGCGTCGCCCATGATACCGGCGGCCAGCAGTACCAGCAGCACATGGCCGTAGCCCATGAGCCCGGCACCGGCCACGACGCCGGAGGCGAAGAGCAGGGAATCCCCCGGCAGGAAGGGCGTGACCACGAGGCCGGTCTCGCAAAAGACGATGATGAACAGGATGGCATAGATCCACATCCCGTACTGTTCCACCAGTTCGAAGAGATGGGTGTCGATATGCAGGATGAAGTCCACCAGATATGTCAAAAATTCCATGTACACCTCGATAGGGATTTGAGACTGAAAGCCTTTCCCTTGTATCCCAGCCATGCCTGTGGCACAACACCTACAGCGGCCCTGCTCCCGCTGCGGGGACGCCTCCACCCCTTTTCCTGTCTCGCGAGGTCCCATGCCTGTCCGTTCCGCCGTCATCATGGTCCTGCTCTGCCTTTTCATCACCGTCCCGGCCCTGGCCGATAACGGCTACAATCCCGGTTTCCGCACTCTGGGCTTCTGGCAGCAGGAAAGCGGCATCCGCGTGGACGTCAACGTCTGGTATCCGTCCGTGCGCGCACCGCGCTCCCTGTCCTACGCGCCCTGGACCATCCGCGGCGCCCGCAACGGCAAGCCCGTACCCGGCCGCTTTCCTCTGATCCTGCTCTCCCATCCCTCGTCGGGGACGCGCTTTTCCTTCCACGATACGGCGGCAGCCCTGGCGGCGCGCGGCTTCGTGGTGGCCGCGCCCACCCATCCCCGCGACTGCATGGAGAACATGGACCATCTTTTCCTCTGGGAACAGCTCAAGGACAGGGCTCTGGAACTGTCGGCCACCATGGACCTGCTGCTGGCCGACAAAGACATCGGCCCCAGCATCGACCCCAAGCGCATCGGCGTCCTGGGCTACGGCAGCGGCGCTACGGCCGCCCTGCTGCTGGGCGGCGCCCTGCCCGACTGCTCCGGCTGGATGGACTACTGTCGCAAGGCCCCCCAGGACGATGCCTACTGCTATGATCAGCCCCGGGCCCGCATGGACAGCATGTGCGGCCATTTCCCGCTGGATCCGCGCAGCCTGACCGATCCCCGCGTCAAGGCCATCGCCGCCGTGGGCCCCACCTTCGGCATGCTGTTCAGCCATCAGGGGCTGGCCGGCCTGCAGCCGCACCTGCTGCTGGTGGGCCTTGAGCATGACGACCTGAGCATCTCCTCGCTGCATGCCGAGGCCCTGTATGAACGCATGGACAGGAAGCCCGCCCATCTGTTCCTGGACAAAGCGGACATGTCGCTGCTCATGGCCCCCTGTCCGCCCAGCCTGGCCAATGAGCTGCCCGAGATGTGCCATGACGAGCTGGATCCCCTGCGCCAGCAGCTGTTCAGCACGCTGACCCGCAGACTGGCCTCATTCTTCCTGGAATGGCTCGGTACCCAGGAAGGCCCGGAGAGCTTCTTCTCCCTCGGTACCGGCGAGTAGACCGCCCCTGGCTTGACAAGGTCCCGCCATTCTTCCTAGGAAGGGAAATCACCCCCGTATCAAGGACATAACGGCATGCGCCATCTCCAATCCCTGCTGGCCTGCGCCCTGCTGGCCCTGGCCGCCCTGGCCTGTGCGTGGCCCGCGCTGGACAAAAGTTCCCTGTTCACCGCAGCCGGCAGCACCACCGCCGATACGCCCCAGCAAACGGCCACTGTCAGCGGCCAATCCCTCCCGGAAGGCTGGACAGCCATGCCCGCGGGCGCCCGCTCCACCTATCTGGGCATCCACGGCGGTACCGTGCCGGTGAGCCTGCTGGTGAGCCGCGACGGCATGTCCCTGGTCTCCTTCGTGGGACAGACAGGCAATGACTTTCTGGAGCTGCTGCGCCGCGCCGACGTGCGCCTGCCCTCCCTGCTCACCAGCATCCTGGGCAGCAGCCATGGCGGCAGCATGCTCCTGGCAGGCCGCGCCCAGCGCAGCATGCCCGTCCTCTACGTCCTGGGCGACCGGCTGGCCGCCATGCCCCAGGGCCTGCAGGGCCTCCAGCCCTTCGGCCTCTCGGACAAGCCCCTGTCCATCGAGGGCAACATCTCCCTGCCGCCCCGCCGCAATCCGGCGGCACGGAGCTATCGTCTGCATATCGATCCCCGCTATCTCGACCATCGCCACTAAAGGAATCCTGCCCCTGCGAAAAGGCCGCATCGTAGTGCACTGTTGCGAATGCCCAGTTACAGTCCGCCGGAGAGGAAAGCGCGCTCTTTAGCCCCATGCTTGTGCTAAAGAATGTTGCTTTTGTATATCTATTATCCTATAATCATCAGCAAATAGGAGTTTCCGGTGACCATTCGCGATAAACGTACCCCCATCAGCCAGTTCGCCACAGCATTACGGCAGCGATCCCCTCAGGAAAAACGGGATCTGCTGGTCGCCGATACTCTGGATTCCCTGTGCCGGCACTGCGACCTGTATGATGCCGCCCGTGTCAGCAGCAATCCCTTCCATCCCGAGTTGCTGCGCACCATTGCTGCTGCGGACCTTTCTTCTGAAGCGCTGTTCTCGCTTTTCGAATGTCTGGCTGTCCTGGTCCATCTGCGCAAACTGGCCCATCCGGCCATCCCGCTGGACGAGGCCGAAGAAGAGCTGCTGTTCCAGTTCGAGCACAGCGGGGAATGGCTGCCGGACGACACGACCCTGGTAGCGGACTGGTACTGGCGGACATCAGCCGCTCTCCTCAGCCACTAAAGTTCCCTCGTTTTTACATGCCGAAACCACCCTGCCGGGTGGTTTTTTATTGCAGCACGCTGTCCGGATGTTTCAAGGCAGCATAAAAAAAGGCCCGCCGGAGCGGGCCTTTTTTTACAGGATCACAGCAGTCGTTACAGGACGCGACCAATCAGGACGAAGCAGACCGTACCGGCCACCAGGCAGTACAGCAGGAAGGGCCAGATGGTCCGGCGCAGGATGATGCCTTCCTTGCCGATCATGCCCAGCACGGCGCACACGGCCACAATGTTGTGGATGCAGATCATGTTGCCGGCAGCGCCACCCACGCCCTGGGCAGCCACGATGATGTACTTGCCGAGAGCGGGATAGTTCAGCAGACCGCCCATATCCCACTGGAAGTTACCGAACAGCATGTCGGACACGGTGCAGGAGCCGGTGATGAAGGCGCCCAGACCGCCCACGAAAGCTGCCAGCATGGGCCAGGCGGCGCCGGCCACGTCAGAGGCGAATATGGCCATGGCCATGGGCATCGAGGGCAAGGCCGCGCCAGCAGGACCGGCCGTATTGACGCCGGAACCGCGCAGGATGGACACCAGGGCCACGGCAGCCACCAGGGCGATGGTGGGAGCCACCATCTTTTCCAGGGCAGTGCCCCAGGCCTGGCGGATCTTTTCACCATTCATCTTGTGCAGACCGATGGTGATGATGGACACCAGGATGAAGGGGATGGTGCCGGGCAGGTTGAGCAGGGCGATCTTGGAGGTCACGTCTTGGTAACCCAGGATATTGGTCAGCCCCACACTGAACATGGGGTCGGTGATGATGGGCTTCAGGTGGAAGGCGGGCACGCGGGTCAGCACCAGCAGCAGGCCGCACAACACATAGGGCAGCCAGGCCATGGTCTGGCTCATGTGTTCCTTGTATTCAGTGGCGGAACTGGCTTCGATGGAGCCGGTCCATTCAGCATCCCAAGCATCCTTTTGGTCGAAGTCCCACACACCGTCTGTAGGCACGCAGAAGCCCTTCTGCGTCAGCCAGACCAGGGCGCCGAGACCCAGCAGGCCGCCGACCATGGAAGGCAGTTCGGGGCCCACCAGCCAAGCCAGGATCAGATACGGCACCAGGAAGCAGACGGACGCCATAAGGCAGTACTTCCACGCGCGGAAACCTTCCATCCAGGATTTGTTCTTGCCGAAAAAGCGGGTCATGAAGCCCAGCATGAAGATGGGCAGGATGATGCCCATGGGCAGATGCATGAGGGTGACGTATTCACCAATGGTCTTGTAAGCCATGGCAGGATCAGAGAAGTTCATGGCCTGCATGGCAACGGTTTCAATGGATTTGAAGCCCTGCAGGATGGGGGTGCCCACAGCGCCGAAGGTCACGGGAACACTGTTGAAGGCCAGGCAGACAACGGCTGCGCACAGGGGCGGAAAGCCCAGGCCCAGCAGCAGGGGCGCAGCCAAGGCGGCAGGCGTACCAAAACCGGCGGCGCCTTCGATGAAGGCGGCGAACATGAAGCCGATGATGATGGTCTGCAGACGTTTGTCGGGACTGATTCTCCTCATGCCAGCCTGGATGGTCTCCATGGCGCCGCTGTACTGCATGGTGTAGTAGATCAGCAGCGCGCCGAACACGATGATCAGCACGCCCACAGCCGTGATGGTACCTTGGATGGAAAGGGCCACCAAGCGCATGGGTTCCTGTCCCCAGAAGGCAAAGGCCAGCACCGCACCGGCAAGCCAGGCGATGGGCATGGCGCGGGTGGAGGGCCAGCGCAAGCCGGCCATGAGAATCAGGGCAATCAGGATCGGGATGAAGGCAAGAAATGCCAAAAGGGCAGTAGACATGAAACCTCCTCTGCAAGTGCTCATGTGAATATATCCCGGCTGCATATTTTCGCACCACACGCAGCCGTGACCTTCCCCAAACCGGCGGCATGGCATCATGCCGCATTACGGTCGTGACCTTGCCGCATGGCCGTGGGCCCACCGGCGCTCCTTCAGGTTCGCCAGGAAAAGGCCTTGATCATACGGCGTTTTCGAACAGACCGCGGTCTTCCTCAAAACCGCCCGGGAGACCCGGTGTCTGCCCAAAAATCCCTCCTGTCCCTGCTGCCGGGGCGCCCTGGGCTGCACCCGGCCCGGCACAAGGCCGGCGATCCCTGCAGGCCCGGACAGGTCAGGCCCGCATGGCAAGGCGGCGGCGCGCCACAAGGTGCGCCGCCGTTCGTTTTCAGTTATTTTTTCAGGTTTTCGGCCACCAGTTCCGCGATGTGCGAGACCTTGACCTTCATGCCCTGCTTTTCCACACCGCCGCGCAGCTGCATGACGCAGCCGGGGCAGTCCATGACCACGCGGGAAGCGCCGGTCTCTTCAATGTGCTTCAGCTTCTTGGCCAGCAGCGTACCGGAGATCTCGGGGAACTTCATGGAGTAGGTACCACCGAAGCCGCAGCACACGTCTTCTTCGGCGCACGGCACATAGGTGGCCGCGTCGGCGATGAGGTCGCGCGGGGCCTTGGTCACGCCCAGGCCACGGCAGATGTGGCAGGAAGCGTGGTAGGTCACCTTTTCACCGCTGTTGTTGAAGTCCTTCTCGGTCAGGCCGAGGACATCATGCACGAAGGAGCTGTAGTCCGTCACCTTGTCGGAGAAAAGCTGCACGCGGGCGGCGTCGGCCTTGCCTTCCAGGATGTGGGGGTACACATGCTTCAGGTGGGAGGCGCAGCTGGCGCACAGGGTGATGATGGCGTCGTACTTGCTGGCGTCGAAGGCTTCCAGGTTCTGCTTGGCCACATCCACGGAGGTCTTGCGCTGACCCATCATTTCCAGAGGCAGGCCGCAGCAGGTCTGGGCCATGGGGTATTCCACGGCCACGCCGCGGGCGCCCAGCACCTTGACGCAGGCTTCCAGCTGTTCGGGATAGATGAAGTCCTGGGCGCAGCCGCCGAAGATGGCCACACGGTAACGCGGGGTGGCCACGCGCGGGGCGATCTTGGCCCAGCGGTCACGGAAGGCTTCGTTGGCGATGGCGGGCAGGGCCTTGAAGCCGTGCTTGCCAAGGAACATGGCAGGCAGGTGGCGCTGGAACTGGGTGCCGCCGGTGAAGGGCTTCTGGGCGTAGGAGGCGAACTTGAGCAGGCTGTGGAACATCTTGCGGTTCTTCATCACAGCAGCCATCAGGGTGCCTTCCACACCACCGCCCTGCTCGTCGGTCAGGCGGGAGCGGATCTCGCGGATCAGGCGGGGCAGGTCGATGCCGCCGGCGCAGACGTTCTTGCAGGATTCGCAGCCCACGCAGTTCTGGCACAGCACCTTGGCCTTGTCCTTGCCATGGAAGAAGTAGGTCAGGATCAGGCCGATGGCGCCGATGTAGATGTAGCCCATCTTGTGGCCGCCCACCAGACGGAACACGGGGCAGACGTTGGCGCAGGCGCCGCAGCGCACGCAGCGGAAGATCTGGGAGAACAGCGGATCACGGGCGATCTCGGTACGGCCGTTGTCCAGGAAGACCACGTGCATGACCTTCTTGTTGTCCTCACAGGCGCCGCATTCGCCGGCACCGGCCATGAAGGTGGCGTACGCGGTCAGGCGCTGGGCCGTAGCGTTACGGGGCAGCACCTGCAGGGCGGTCAGGGCCACTTCCAGGTTGGGCACCAGCTTGTCCAGGCCGGCGATGGCCACATGGACGCGAGGCAGGGTGGTGACCATGCGGCCGTTGCCCTCGTTGGTCACGGTGCTGACGGCGCCCATTTCGGCCACGGCGAAGTTGCAGCCGGAGATGCCCATGTCGCCGTTGATGAACTTGCGGCGCAGCTGCACGCGGGCCACCTTCACCAGGCGCTGGATGTCTTCGGCATCCTGCTTGACGCCGGTCTCCTTGGTGAAGTCGTCGGCCACCTGATAGCGGGACAGGTGGATGGCGGGCATGACCATGTGCGAGGGACCTTCGTGGCGCAGCTGGATGATCCATTCACCAAGGTCGGTCTCGTCCACGATGAACCCTTCCTTTTCCAGGTAGGGGTTCAGCTGGATTTCTTCAGCGGTCATGGACTTGGACTTGATGACGCGCTTGACGTTGTTCTCGCGGGCGATGCTGGCGATGATGCGGTTGGCATCCTCGGCAGTGGCGGCACGGTGCACATGCACGCCGCGCTCTTCGGCCACACGGCGGAACTGTTCGTACAGTTCTTCCATGTGCTTGCAGGCGTCGTCCTTGGCGTCGGCGATCTGTTTGATCAGGCCTCGTTCGTCCACTTCCTTGAACACAGCTTCACGGTTGGCGCGGTAGGCCACGGCAAAGGTGTCGAGGGTACGGCGCAGAAAGCTGTCCTCAAGGGCGGAATCAATATCCTTGCGGTAATCCGAAAGGGTTTTGGGTGCGGTGTGGCTCATGGCTTAGTCCTCCAGAAGAATGATATGCAATTCCAGCGGGCCATGAACGCCCACGGCGGCCACGCGCTCGATATCGGCGGTACGGCTGGGGCCGCTGATCAGGGTCGTGTAGTTGCCGCCCTTGGGGTTGGCCATGAGCAGCTCACGCATGCGACCGGCGATCTCGGGCAGAGTGCGCACCAGCTTGGACTTGGCCAGCAGCAGCACATGGATCTCGCTGATCATACCGGCCAGACGGGCATTTTCGTTGTCGGTGTTCACCAGACAGGTGGCACTGGAAGACACGCCCATCTCGGCGGAGGTCAGCCCCACGTCGATACCGGCCAGATGGTTGCGCAGACCTTCACGGATGCACAGGAAGCCCTTTTCCTTGCAGGCGGCTTCCAGGGTGGCGAAGTCTTCGTCGTTCAGGACAGGAGCGGCCACGATGCGCTGCACGCGGGTGGGCACACCGTTGGGGCCGTTGGGGCCCTTTTCCACGTCCTCGTCCGCCATCAGTTCGCACGGGGCTTTGTTTTCGCACACGTCCACCACGTACTGCAGCACGGCGGCCATGTTGGGCAGCTCCTGCACCACGGCGTTGACGGCCGTGGCTTTGGCGGTGAAGTCCTGAACAAGATCCTGGATTTCTTCAGGGGCCATTGATGTCTCCTTATAATGAATGCCGCACCCTATTTGAGGGTCTCGGCATAGATCTGGATAGTATGCTTGACCTGCACGGGGTCATTGTTGTGCGAGAGCACGTCTTCCAGCTGCATCATGCAGGCGGGGCAGCCGGCGGCCACCACATGGGCGCCCGTGGCCACCACGTTGTCACGCTTGCGCTGGCCGATGACACGCGACAGGTCGTAGTGGAAGAGGTTGAAGGAACCGCCGCAACCGCAGCAACGGTCGGCTTCTTTCATCTCCACCAGCTTGTAGTTGGGGTTGGTCTTGATGATGGTGCGCGGTTCCTCGGAGAGGCCCAGGGCCTTCTTGAGGTGGCAGGAGTCGTGATAGGTCACGGTCTTGGCGCCGGGCAGGCTTTCCACGGCTTCGACCTTGAGCACCTTCACCAGGAATTCGTTGATGTCCATGGTGATGGCGGCCAGGGCCTCGGCCTGATGCTGTTCCACGCTGCCCAGGCGGGCGGCGTAGCGGGGCCACAGTTCCTTGATGGTGGAGGTACAGGAGGAACAGGCGGTCAGCACGTAGTCGAAGCTGCTTTCGCCAAAGGCGGCCAGGCTCTTGGCCATCTGCTTCACCATGCCTTCGGCGTCGCCGGAGGACAGGGCCGGGATACCGCAACAGGCGAAGCTGCTGGGCATGTAGATGGCCACGTTATGGTGGTGCAGCACCTTGATGCAGGCTTCGGACACATCCACGTACAGCTTGTCGCCCATGCAGCCGGGGAAGAAGGCCACCTTCAGACCGCCCATGACGCGGGGCTCGTCCAGGTTGCCGTAGATGGCGTGCAGGGGCTTGAGGGCCAGGGAACGGATGTGGCGGTCGCCCAGCATGAAGTTGAGCATGGGAGCACAGGCCGTGTTCTGGGTGTCCTTGTTGCTGCGGAAGATGACGCGCTGCATGGGCGCGCCCACCCGCATGGCAAAGTTGAACAGGCCGGGGTACGGCAGCAGGGCACGGAACACCATCTTTTTGACCGGGTGCAGGCCAAGATAGGTGTTCACGATCTCGCGAGCCTCCATGAAGATGTCCATGATCTTCACACCGGAGGGGCAGTTGGCCTCACAGGAGCCGCACAGCAGGCAGCGGCCCAGCTTGTCGGCCACGGCCTCGGGATCGGCGATCATTTCGTGGGCCAGATTGTCCACCAGGGCCAGCTTGCCGCGGGCCACGTCGGCTTCCATCATGGTGGCGCCGAACATGGGGCAGACAGCCTGGCACATGCCGCACTTCATGCAGGCGATGATGCGGTCGTCAAGCGTCATCAGACGCTTTGCCAGTTTCTTCAGGTCGCTCATGGCGTGTCTCCCTAAATGCCCACCAGCTTGGTGGGATTGAGCAGACCCTTGGGATCCAGAGCGCGGCGCAGGCGCTGCGAGAAGAGGATGGTGCCGCGGGAGGTTTCCTTTTCCATCCACTTGGACTTGGCGGTGCCGATGCCGTGTTCACCGGACAGGGTACCGTGCAGGCTGATGGCCACATCGAACATTTCGTCGACGGCGGCTTCCACGCGGGCGAATTCTTCCTTGTCGCGCTTGTCGCACAGGAAGGTGGGATGCAGGTTGCCGTCACCGGCATGACCGAAGGTGCCCACTTCGACATTGTACTTCTTGGCGATGTCGTTGACGGCCTTCATCATGGCAGGGATCTGGGAGCGCGGCACGGTGGCGTCTTCGAGCACGGTGGTGGGCTTGCAGCGGGCCAGCACGGGCAGGGCCTGGCGGCGGGCTTCCCACAGCTTGAACTTTTCGGCGGCGTCCTTGGCCACATGCACGGCCACGGCACCGGTCTGCTGCAGCACGCGTTCCACGACCACGGCTTCGTCAGCCACCTGGGCGGGATGGCCGTCCACTTCGATGAGCAGGATGGCCGCGGCGTCGCGGGGCAGGCCGGCCTTGGTGTAGTCGTCCACGCGCACGATGGTGTTGTTGTCGAGGAATTCCAGCGTACAGGGCACCACGTGGGCGGCGATGATGCCGGCCACGGCTTCGGCGGCCTTCTGCATGTCATCGAACACGGCCATCAGGGCCTTGGAGGCCTGCGGCGGGGGCACCAGCTTGAGCACGGCCTGGGAGATGATGCCCAGGGTGCCTTCGGACTGCAGCATCATGCCGGCCAGGTTGTAACCGGTGACGCATTTGACGGTGCGGGAACCGCTCTTGACCAGCTCGCCGGTGGCGTCAAAGAATTCCAGGCCCATCAGGTAGTCCTTGGTGACGCCGTACTTCAGGCCACGCAGACCACCGGCGTTTTCGGCGATGTTGCCGGCCAGGGTGGACACGGCCTGGGAACCCGGATCCGGGGGATAGAACAGGTTCTTCTTGGCAACCTCGGCAGCGAAAGTGGCCGTGACCACGCCGGGTTCCACCACGGCGTACAGGTCGTCGGAGTTGATCTCAAGGATGCGGTTCAGGCCGTTGGTCAGGATGACCACGCTTTCCTTGCTGTCCGGGATGGTGCCGCCGGACAGGTTGGTACCGGCACCGCGCACGGTCATGGGAATGCCGTAGTCATAGAGTTTTTTCACACAGATGCCGAGCTGCTCAGTGGTGGTGGGACGCAGCGCAAAGGCGGGCACCACGGGGGGCAGCACCGCGGAATCATAGGAATAACTCTGGCGGTCAGCTTCGGAGCTGAACACGTTTTCCTTGCCGAGGAGATCTTCAAATTCTTTGATAAGCGCCTGGCTTGCCATAAGGGCCTCCTGTTACTCATGAAATATGCTCATCAACCCGGGCTCCCGACCGGGCCTGCACCCAATCTACCCGGAACACGAAAAAAAGAGCACGCAGCAAGACCTGCTCCGAAGAATAGGTTGATCCGGGCCGAATGATTTTTTTTAGCAAGAATTTCTTTTTTTGAAAAGGTAAAACTGCTCCCCAACCTGCTGTTGCAAAGAAAAAAGAGGATCCTCTTTTTCTTGTATTTTTAAAAATATTTTATAAAATATGACCATAAACTCCTTCTCTTCTTTTATTAAGGTAAAATGTACAAAAAAAGCGGCAACACAGATGATACAATCACTCTTTTCCAAAGAACGTCCACACAAAAGAGAAAGAATAGATATGCAATATGCTCTTCATTTTGCACATTACTGCAGTCTCTTTCAGGCACACTTATCTTACCGGTAAGAAATCAAAACAAAAAATTTTTCTATATCCTGTCCAGAATCTTCCGGAAACACTTTTTCTGCTCCCCATGCAGGCTTTGAGATTGTCTATTTTTTCTCATTCGCCAAATGCATAATATATTCAAAGGCTTCTGCGCTCACCGGCTGAACGGAGAGACGGCTGCCCCGGCGCATGAGCTCCATACCGGCCAGGGCCGCATGCGCGGACAGTTCCTTGCGGCTCAGGGCAGGCAGGGCCTTGTGCAGGCGCACGTCCACCATCTCCCAGATGGGCTTTTCCGGCGTGGCCCGGGGGTCGAAATGATTGTTCTCAGGGTCCTGTGCCGTATGGTCGGGATACGCCTCGCGCACCACTTCCACCACGCCCACGATGGAGGGGTCGGCACCGCTGTGATAGAAAAAGCCCAGGTCGCCTTTTTTCATGGCCTTCATGAAGTTGCGGGCCTGATAGTTGCGTACGCCGTCCCAGGACGTGGTCTGCCCGGGCGCGGCCTCCAGATCCTGCCAGGAGTAGCAGCCCGGCTCGCTCTTGAACAACCAGTAGTTCATGGTACCTCCTTTTTTATCAGGATATATTCTCAAAAAGAAAGTGGCAAGTGTTCTGGAAAGATGCTGGGCACGCAGGGGGCGGGAAGACCTTTTTGGGAAAAGGCCTCCTCCTTGCATCGCCCTCCCCTCCCAAAGCTTTTTCTCTGAACGATAGGGAAAGTCCCCGTCGCCGGACAAAAAGCGTCAGCATCGTTCTCTGCAAACGGACAGGAAGTCACGAGATATGTAGCGGCCAAACCATAGACGGAAAACCTGCTTCCCCCGTGACGTGGTGATACGGACGCCACCGTCACTTATTCCCCTGCATACCGTTCCCGCGTTTCACGCCCAGCCACGGCAGCCCCCTCCCCTGCCTCCGGGAAGAACGGGCATCCCCTCCGCCCTCCATCCTTTCCGGGTCACGAAAAAGTCGCCGGCAACTGACGGACAACGACGGGGACCGAAGGCCGCCCCTGACAAAAGTTTTTTCGGGGTTGGGGAGAGCACGAGAGGGGAAGGGGCAGTTTTTACAAAAAACGCCCCTTCCCCTCTCGTCCCCCTACTCCACGGCTCCCACAACCTCCATCTCCCAAAAACAACGGCGGCCCCGAAAGGCCGCCGTGACGAAGGCATGACACGCGGGAGGCCGCGCCCTCACAGGGGGTACGGCCGTCCTGCCTGTTATTCCATATCTTCCGTAAGGATCATGTGGCGCGCGGCCGCGGTCTCGTCCAGACGGCGGACGGGCATCTTCACCGGAGCATCCAGCAGCTGCTGGGGATCGGACTTGCCCAGGGCCACGATCTCGCGCAGGGCCTCGATGTAGGCATCCAGGGTCTGCTTGCTCTCGGTCTCCGTGGGCTCGGCCATGAGGCATTCATGGACGATGAGCGGGAAGTAGACCGTGGGCGCATGGAAACCGCGGTCCAGCAGGGCCTTGGCGATGTCCAGGGCGCGCAGGCCTTCGGGAGCGGAGGCCACGAACTCGTGGGCGCAAATACGGTCGAAGGGCACATCGAGCACGCCCTCCAGCTTCTTGCGCAGATAGTTGGCATTGAGGCTGGCGAACTCGGCCGCGCGGGTCAGGCCCTCGGCGCCCAGACGCATCATGTAGGCCAGGGCCTTCAGCACCACGGCGAAGCTGCCGTAGAAGGGACCGATGTGGCCGATGCTCTGCGGCAGATCGTAGTCCAGGGCATAGCTGCCGTCTTCGGCCTTGCGCACACGCGGCGCGGGCAGGAAGGGCAGCAGGCGCTCGCCCACACCCACGGGACCGCAGCCGGGGCCACCGCCGCCATGGGGCGTTCCCAGGGTCTTGTGGACGTTGAGGTGCACCACGTCGAAGCCCACGTCGCCCACACGCATCTTGCCCAGGATGGCGTTCATGTTGGCGCCGTCGTAGTACAGCAGGGCATCTTCGCGGCGCAGCACTTCCACGATGCGCGGCAGATGCAGCTCCAGCAGGCCCAGGGTGTTGGGGTTGGTCATCATCAGACCGGCCACCTGGTCGGGATACTTGGCCATGGCTTCTTCAAGGGCGGCGGGGTCCACCATGCCGTCACGCGAAGGCACGTTGACGATCTCGAAGCCCGCCAGCACGGCCGAGGCGGGGTTGGTGCCGTGGGCCGAGTCGGGGATGAGCATCTTGGTGCGGTTGCGGCCCTTGGCCTTGTGGTAGGCGGCAATGAGCTTGACGCCGGTATATTCGCCGTTGGCCCCGGCCATGGGCTGGAAGGTGAAGGCCTTCATGCCCGTGACCTCGCACAGCCACCGTTCGGCGTCATACAGGCATTGCAGGGCGCCCTGGGCCAGTTCGCCGGAAAGCTGGGCCAGCAGGGGATGCATGCGGGCAAAGCCCGGCAAGGCGGCCACGTATTCCGTGAACTTGGGGTTGTACTTCATGGTGCAGGAGCCAAGGGGATAAAAATTGGCATCCACGCTGTAGTTGAGCTTGGACAGATTGGTGAAGTGGCGCACCACGTCCAGTTCGGAGCATTGGGGCAGGCGCGGCGCACTCTTGCGCAGCAGGGCTTCGGGCAGCATCTGCGCGGCGCGGGGCGCGTCGTCGTCCACAGGCAGGGCCAGACCGGGAGCGCGGCGGCCTTCTACGGATTCGGCAAAGATGGTTTTCACAGCAGACCTCCCAGCTTTTCGACCATGGCATCCACCTGCGCACGCGTGTTGCACTCGGTGCAGGCCAGCAAGAGCACATCGTCCATGCCCGTATAGGCACGGCCCACAGGATAACCGGCGGCCACGCCCCGGCGCAGCAGGGCCTGCACCACCTCTTCGGCGGGACGCGGCAGGCGCAGGGCCACTTCGTTGCCGAAGGGGGCGTCATTGAGCAGCGAGACACCGGGCAGGGCCGTGAGCTTTTCCACCGCGTAGCGGGCCAGGGCCATGCCGTGTTCGGCCACGCGGGCCAGACCGTCCGGGCCCACCAGCGAAAGGTACATGAGCGCGCGCAGGGCGCACAGGGACTGGTTGGAGCAGATGTTGGACGTGGCCTTGGCGCGGCGGATGTGCTGCTCGCGGGCCTGCAGGGTGAGCACATAGCCGGTGCGGCCTTCCAGATCCGTGGTGCGGCCCACGATACGGCCGGGGAACTGGCGGATATGCTCCTTGCGGCAGGTCATGATGCCCAGATAGGGGCCGCCGAAGCTCAGGGGCTGGCCCAGGCTCTGGCCTTCGGCCACGGCGATGTCGGCGCCCATCTCGCCGGGAGTCTTGAGCACGGACTGCATGACCGGATAGACGGAGATGACGCCCAGGGCCTTGCAGGCGCGGGCATGGGCGAAAAGCTCGCTGAAGTCGGCCACGGCGCCGAAGAAATTGGGGTTCTGCACCAGCACGGCGGCGCAGGTGGCGTCCACGGCGGCCTTGAGGCCTTCCATATCGCTCAGGCCGTCCTTGTGGGGCACGGTCACCAGGGTGATGTCCAGGCTGGAGGAGTAGGTCTCCAGCATGGCCCGCCAGATGGGATTGATGCACTGGTCCACCACCAGCTTTTTGCGGCGGGTGGCGCGCACGGCCATCATGCAGGCCTCGAACAGGGCCGTGCCGCCGTCATAGACGGAGGCATTGGCGCAATCCATGTCCAGCAGGCGGCTCACCGCGGTCTGGTATTCGAAGATGGCCTGCAGGGTGCCCTGCGAGCATTCGGCCTGATAGGGCGTGTAGGAGGTATAGAACTCGCTGCGGCCGGAAAGGGCGTCCACGGCGCGGGGCACATAATGGGCGTAGAAGCCCGCGCCCAGGAAGGAGACGGAGGGCGAGACGTTGGCGGCGGCCAGGTCCTCGAAGTAGCGGCACACGGCGAATTCGCTCTGCCCCTTGGGCAAATCGAAATGTTTGGGGCGCATTTCAGGCGGGATGTCCGCAAAAAGGTCGTCAAGGTTGCGCACACCCACGACGGAGAGCATTTCCTGCACTTCGTCCGGCGTATGGGGAATGAATGGCATAGGGGAGCTCCTTGCAGCGAAGGCTGCCGTGCTGGTGGAAAAAAGGCGGCAGGGCCGGGGCCCTGCCGCTCCACGGACTAGTGCTGCTCGTTCTTGCAGTGTTCTTCGTAGGCCGCGGCGTCCATCAGGCCTTCGGGCTGGGCGGACAGCTTCACGCGCACGATCCAGCCGGCGCCGTAGGGATCGCTGTTCATGACTTCGGGAGCGTTCTCCAGCTCGGTGTTCACGGCCACCACCGTGCCGCTGACGGGCGAGATCAGGTCGCTGGCCGCCTTCACGGATTCCACGGCGCCGAACTCGCTGCCGGCGGTCAGTTCGTCACCTTCGGCGGGCATATCCACATAGGTGATGTCACCCAGGGATTCCTGGGCGAAATGGGTGATGCCGAGGACAGCTTCTTCACCGTTGACTTTGGCCCATTCGTGGGACGCACTGTACAGGAGGTCTTCGGGATTGCTCATGGTCTTCTCCTTGGTCCGGGGCGATGCGCTGTCCCGGAAGTTGATGTCAGCATCTGTGGCGGGGCGAGGGGCCCCGGCAGTCCGCCATCCGCATGGTGCTGCCGGGCCTCACCTGCCCTGCCGGGATCTTTCCTGAAATATGGCTGGAGTACCGTCTTTCTTCGTCCGGCCGCGCCGGACAAGGGACGGCGGACAGGCTCCGTACCGGCCGACGAGAGCCGGGCCGTCCTCTTTAGGCCAGCTTTTTGCGGGCCGTGCCTTCCTTGTAGAAGGGCGCTTCGGTGACCGTAGCCTTGAGCTGGCTGCGCGAGGCCTGCACCAGATAGGCGGCGGCATCGGCCTTGTCGGCGTCGGCCCAGGCAAAGGCCACCACATGGCCCAGCGAAGGCGCGAACGAACCGCTGGTGACCACGCCCGCCGGGGTGCCGTCTTCCAGCAGGAGCGCATCGCCGTTGCGGGCGGCGCGACGGCCTTCGATGCTCAGGGCCAGCAGTTTCTGGCGCACTTCCTGCGCGCCTTCACGCCCCACATACGGGGCGGTGCTGGTCAGCATGCGGCCCATGCCCGCCTCGGCCGGGGTGTGGTTCTCGTCCAGCTCGTGGCCATAGAGGGGCAGGCCGGCTTCCAGACGCAGGGTATCGCGCGCGCCAAGGCCCACAGGCTTGACCCGCTCATCGGCCAGCAGGGCTTCCCACAGGGCCTGGGTCTGTCCGGCAGGCACGTAGAGCTCGAAGCCCAGCTCACCGGTGTAGCCGGTGCGGCTCACCAGCAGCTCGCAGCCCTGCCAGGCCTCGCTGCGGAAGCCGAAATAGGGCATGTCGCGCAGGCTGCGGCCCAGCAGGGTCTCCAGCACGTCCACGGCTTCGGGGCCCTGCAGGTCGATCTTGCCGGTCTGCTCCGAGATGTCGGTCAGGGCCACGCCTTCGGGCAGGCGGGCACGCAGGGTGGCAAAGTCCCCGGCGGCGCAGGCGGCATTGACCACCACCATGAAGTCGTCCGGGCCAAAACGGTAGACGATGCAGTCATCCAGCACCGTCCCCTTTTCCGTCAGCAGGAAGCCGTAGCGGCAACGGCCAGGGGCCAGCGTGGCCAGGTTGTGGCTCACGGCGGCGGCCAGCGCCGCATCGGCACCGGCGCCCCGGATGCGGAACTCGCCCATATGGCAGATATCGAACAGACCGGCATGCTGACGGGTATGCTGGTGCTCCACGAGGATGCCCTCATACTGGATGGGCATCAGCCAGCCCGCGAAAGGCGCCATCTTGGCGCCGTGGGCCACATGCCAGTCCGTGAGCGGGGTCTTGAGTTCGGCCACGGTTCCTTCCTCCTTTCCGGCGCGGCTCCGGCCGGATGACGGATGGCACGGTCAGGACAGGGCCCGACCGGCCTGATGTTAGCGCAGAGAGGTCGCTCCTCCCCGAAGCGTGCGGGACCTGTCCCGGAACGCCCGGAGGGATGGCCTACAACGTCGTGAAAAACTGCTCCATGCGCTGCGGATCGCAATGGGAAAAATATTCCTGCCAGGCCACCCCGTTCAGGGCCCCGGCCAGCGCGTCGCTCCGGCAGCGCACCCCGCGCAGGCGCTCTTCCAGCCCGGCGATGTCCGCGGCGGCGAAAAAGTCCCCGCAGATGCGGCAGTCCCGGACCATGCCGTCCCGCACGTCCAGGCGCCAGTCCACCAGCCCCCAGGGGAAACGTTCGCGCCGCTGCAGGGTGAAGGCCGGCGAGGCGCCGTAATTCCAGTCCCAGCTGCGGTATTTGCGTTCCGCCAGTTCTTCCGCCGCCCGCAGCACCTCCGGCTCCAGGCTCCCCTCCCCGTCGGCGCAGTGGCGCAGCAGCGCGGCCCGCAGGTCTTCCATGCCGCTGCCCGGCGTCCAGAACTCGGAGATGTTGGCCACCCGCGAGCGTACCGAGGCGATGCCCTTGGAGCGGATCTTGTCCGGGTCCACATGCAGGGCCTGCACCAGCTCGCCAAAATCCAGCGATACCAGCAGGGTGCCGTGATGCAGGATGCGCCCCTGCCGCAGGGATTGCGCGCTGCCCGAGATCTTGCGGCCCCCGGCTTCCAGATCGTTGCGTCCGGTAAGGGAGGCCTGCACGCCGAGCTCGGCCAGCGCCGCGCAGACAGGACGCAGGTAACGCGCGAAGTCCACGGTCTTGCGCCCGTGCGCATTCTCCATGAAGGAAAAATTGAGGTTGCCCAGATCATGATAGACCGCGCCGCCGCCGGTCATGCGGCGCACCACGGGCAGGCCGCGCCGGCGGACGAAGTCAGCGTCGATCTCGTCCAGCGTGACCTGATGGCGTCCCACGATGACGCTGGGGGCGTTCTGCCAGAGCAAAAACAGGCCCGGATGATCCGCGGGCAGCCATTGCAGCAGGCATTCTTCAAGAGCGAGATTGAGAGCAGGATCGGTGGAAGAAAGGGAAAGAAACTGCATGGGACGCTCCTGAAAAGACAGCCGACCGGTGCCGGGTCCGGCATAAAAATAGCATAGCTGCAGGGGCCCAACAAGAAATATTTCAGAAAATATTTTGTGAAATATGGCGTGAGGTCGAGCCCATACCCGTCTGACGGCAAGGCGGCACAGGCCGCCTCCTGCCATCCCGAGACAGTGCAGGAGCATAACCTGCTGTGAGAAAAAAGGGAACGCCACCTTCCGGCACGCCCGGAAAGATACGCCCATTCCAAAAGGCCGCACACGGGACCGGCCGCAAGGCTGACGCCGCTGTGCCATGTTTGGATGCAGAGGTGAAAGGGAATCATCCTTCTCAGGAAAACGACGTTTGCCAACGCAGTCTCACGCATACTATCCGCATACTGCGTCGATTTTTCCTGTTCATTTTTTGCGATACCAATGCAGGAATAAAGAGAGAACAGGCAAAAAACATCATTCTATCAGAGGATAGACTGTCATAAAAAATAATTTATGCAATCATGTGAAATGATTTTCTTATAAAATTTTTTTAAATATCTTATACATTTCATCTATCGATTACAAACATTCATCTGTGATGGCGGGTACATCTTCGCGCCATCAGCCCCGTTTGCCCCTGCGGCCCGGCCATGGCAGGGCCCGATCCGCTCCTTCCGCAGCCGGGGATGGAGCAAGGGCACAAAAAAAGCGGGGAAGAGGCACAAGTCCTCTTCCCCGCCATGCGGACGCTTCGTCCTGCGGCCTAGTGGCAGCGGATGCCCGTCAGCAGATGGGCCATCTTTTCCTTCTTGGTACGCAGGTAGGATTCGTTTTCGGGGCAGGCTTCGATCTCGATGGGCACGCGTTCCACGATCTCCATGCCGTAACCGGACAGGCCCACGATCTTCTTGGGGTTGTTGGTCAGCAGGCGGATCTTGGTGATGCCGAGGTCCACGAGGATCTGGGCGCCGGTGCCGTAGTCGCGCAGGTCATCGGGGAAGCCCAGCTTGCGGTTGGCTTCCACGGTGTCGTAGCCCTCGTCCTGCAGGGCATAGGCGCGGATCTTGTTGGCCAGGCCGATGCCGCGGCCTTCCTGACGCATGTAGAGCAGCACGCCGCGGCCTTCCTTTTCGATCTGGCGCAGGGCGGCGGCCAGCTGGCCACGGCAGTCGCAGCGCAGGGAGCCCAGGGCGTCGCCGGTGAGGCACTGGCTGTGCACGCGCACCAGCACGGGTTCGGGCGTGGTGATGTCGCCCTTGACCAGGGCCAGATGGGTGCCGGGCTCGCGGTCGCTCTCGTAGGCGTAGACCGTGAAGTCACCGTACAGGCTGGGCAGGTGGGCCTTGGCATCGCATTTGACGGACACCTGGCCGCGACGCATGCGGTAGCAGATGAGGTCGCGCACGGAGGCGATCTTCAGGCCGTGCTCGGCGGCAAAGACTTCCAGGTCGGGCATGCGGGCCATGGTGCCGTCGTCCTTCATGATCTCGCAGATGACGGCGGCAGGCTTGAGACCGGCCAGACGGGCCAGGTCCACGCTGCCTTCGGTCTGGCCGGCGCGGGCCAGCACGCCGTCGGGACGGGCGCGCAGGGGGAAGACGTGGCCGGGGGTCACCAGGTCGTCGGGACGGGCGCCGTCGGCCACGGCGGTCTTGATGGTGGTGGCGCGGTCGGCGGCGGAGATACCGGTGGTGATGCCTTCGCGGGCCTCGATGGACACCGTGAAGTTGGTGCCGAAACGCGAGCCGTTATGTTTGGCCATCAGGGGCAGTTGCAGCTTGTCGGCCATTTCGCCGGACATGGGCAGGCAGATGAGACCACGGCCGAACTTGGCCATGAAATTGATGGCTTCAGGGGTCACGAATTCGGCGGCCATGGTCAGGTCGCCTTCGTTTTCCCTGTCCTCATCGTCCACAAGAATGATCATTTTGCCCTGCCGGATCTCGGCAATGGCTTCTTCAGTGCTGCACAGAGGCATGTCAATTCCTTGGCTTGTGCCGTACGGGACGGCGTTATCTTCGTTTGTGCCTAAAGGTAGGGCCGCTCTGCCGTCCTGTCAACGGGGGACGCGCTTTTGGGCCGGGCCGTGGCCGGGCATGCCCTCCGCAAGGAGCCCGAAGGCGGACAGGGGCATCCGGCGGCCCGGAGCCGTGGCTAGCCCTCGTTGCGGGGCAGATCGCGCAGGGGCTGCCCCAGCAAAAAGGGCAGTTCGGCCTCCGTCAGCGCGCCGCGCTCCACACAGAGCCGGCGGAAGGCGGCGTCGTACCGCTCCATGGCCGCGGCGGCCTCACGGTCGCCCATGTCCAGCAGGACGAAGTACTGGCGCACGTCGCAGGCTTCCTCATGGGCCTGCACCAGCTCCTCCCACAAACGGCGCTGCGCGTCGGGCAGGGGCAGCAGGGCGATGGCCGCCCGGCGGTCCAGGGCCGGGACGTCCCGCAGCAGGGCCTCCAGCGGCCGGGTATCCTCGCAGAACAGCACGCCGCACTGCACGGGACGCCGCTCATAGATGGTACAGCCCGTGCCGGGCGCATAGGCCAGGCACTGCCACGGATGCGGGGCCTTGCCCGTACCGGCCAGTTTGATCATCTCGTTCTCCAGCTGGGCCAGGCCGCCGCCCATGCCGTCCTGCCGGGCCCACTGGCCGCGACGCAGGCAGACGAGCATCTCCGGCTTCAGGGCGCCCGAGGACAGCAGCGGGGCATCGTCCCGCAGCAGGCCGGGCCCGCCCAGTTCACAGCAACGGCCGCAACGGCGGCACACAGGCGTGTTATCCGGCATGGCTGCCTTCCTCCTTCTCATGCTCGGCACGGGCGGCACGGTTGGCCTCGAAACGCTGTCCGAAGCGGCGGGTGAGCCAGCGCGAGAAGTCTTCCATATAAGCGTAGTACACGGGCGTGATGTACAGGGTCACCAGCTGGGAGAAGCACAGGCCGCCCACCACCGCCAGGCCCAGGGGACGGCGGGCCTCGGCGCCGGCACCCATGCCGATGGCGATGGGCAGCGCGCCCATGAGGGCCGCCATGGTGGTCATCATGATGGGACGGAAACGCACATGACAGCCTTCGGTGATGGCGTCCAGCGGCGTGCGCGAGGGGTCATGGCACTGGGCTTCCAGAGCGAAGTCCAGCATCATGATGGCGTTCTTCTTCACGATGCCCAGCAGCATGATGACGCCCACGAAGCCGTAGAGGTCCAGCGGCTGGCCGAATATCCAGAGGGTGAACAGGGCCCCGAAGCCCGCCGACGGCAGGCCGGAAAGGATGGTCAGCGGGTGGATGAAGCTCTCGTAGAGGATGCCCAGCACCAGATAGATGACCACGATGGCCAGCAGGAGCAGCCAGCCCATGCCCTTGAGCGAATCCTGGAAGGCCTGGGCCGTGCCCTGGGACTTGGCGCTCACCGAGTCGGGCAACAGCGGCAGGCTGACGCGTTCCACGGCGGCCACGCCTTCGCTCAGGGCCACGCCGGGACGCAGGTTGTACGAGATGGTCACGGCCGGGAACTGGCCGTCATGGTTCACGGCGATGGGGCCCACGCCGGGGCTCATCCTGGCCACGGTGGACAGGGGCACCAGCTCGCCGCTGGAAGAGCGCACATACAGGCGCGTCAGGGCGTCGGGGTTGCGCTGGAAGTCTTTGCGCACCTCCACGAAGACCGTGTAGTCGTTGGTGGGCGCGTAGATGGTGGAGACTTCGCGCGAGCCGTAGGCCGTCTGCAGGGCCAGCTCGATCTGCCCGGCGCTGATGCCCAGGGCCGAGGCGCGGTTACGGTCGATGGTCACCCGGATCTCGGGGTTCTTGAGCTGGAGGTCGCTGTTGACGTCCTGGATCTCCGGCACCTGGCGCAGGGCGGCCTCCACCTTCTGGGCACATTCGAAGAGCTCCTGCATATTGGTACTGGTGAGGGTGTACTGGTACAGGGCCTTGGTGGAACGCCCGCCGATGTTGATGGCCGGCGGCACGCGCAGGAAGACCTGCATGGCCGGCGAGGTGTTGAGCTCGCGGCGCAGGCGCTGCACCACGGTCTGGATGTCCGGACGCTCGCCGTGGGGCTTGAGGTGGATCATGAGCGTGCCGTTGCTCATGCTCTGGCTGCTGCCCACGATACCCACCACGGAATTGAAACGGTCCACATGCGGGTTGTTGCGCAGCACCTCGTCCAGCTTGTGCTGGGCCTTGACCATGCCTTCAAAGGAGATGCCCTGCTCCGCCTCGGTGGTGGCCACCACAAAGCCCATGTCTTCGCTGGGCAGGAAGCCCTTGGGCACGATGACGCCCAGCCAGCCGGTGGCCAGCAGCAAGAGGAGCGAGAAGATCAGCGTGGTGCGGCGATGCCGCAGCACCACATCTAGGGAGCGGGCGTACTTGTCGGCCAGCCATTCGAAGGCGCGCTCCAGCTTGCCGTAGATGCCCTCATAGCCCACGCGGTGCTTGCTGCCCGAATGGCGCAGGAAGTAGGCGCAGAGCATGGGGGTCAGGGTCAGGGAGACCACGCCCGAGAACAGGATGGCCGTGATGATGACCACGGCGAACTCGTAGAACAGACGGCCCACGATGCCGCCCATGAACAGTACCGGGATGAACACCGCCGCCAGGGAGACGGTCATGGAAAGGATGGTGAAGCCGATCTCGCCCGAGCCGTCATAGGCCGCCGTGAGCGGGTCCTTGCCCATCTCCTGGTGGCGGACGATGTTCTCCAGCATGACGATGGCGTCGTCCACCACAAAGCCCACGGCCAGGGTGAGGGCCATGAGCGACAGGTTGTCCAGGCTGAATCCCATGGCCAGCATCACCGCGAAGGTGGAGATGACCGACATGGGCAGGGCCAGGCTGGGGATGATGGTGGCCGGCAGGTTGCGCAGGAACAGGAAGATGACCAGCACCACCAGGAAGACCGTCAGCACCAGGGTGAACTTCACCTCGGCCACGGACTCGCGGATGGATTCCGAGCGGTCATAGAAGATCTCCAGCTTGACCGAGGGCGGCAGCTGGCGGGTCAGGCCGGGCAGCAGGGTCTTGATGTCGTCCACCACCTGCACGGTGTTGGCGCCGGGCTGGCGTTCCACGGCCAGCATGATACAGGGCTTGCCGTCATCCGCCCAGGAGAGCTGCTTGTCCTGCTCCACGCTGTCCACCACTTCGCCGATGTCCGAAAGGCGCACGGGCGCGCCGTTGCGGTAGGCCGCCACCACATCGCGGAAGGCTTCGGCGTCCTCCAGCTGGCCCGAGGCCTTGATGGCGCTGGCGCGCCGCTCCCCTTCCAGCGAACCCGTGGGCAGCTTGCTGTTGGCATTGCTCACGGCATCGGCCACCTCGTCGATGCCCAGCCCGCGGCTGGCCAGGGCGTCGGGGTCCACACGCACGCGCACGGCATACTTCTTCTGCCCGTAGATGACCACCTGGGCCACCCCTTTGACCATGGAAAGTCGCTGCCCCACCAGGGTATCGGCGTATTCGTTGAGCTCGTACAGCGGCAGGGTGGGAGAGCCCACGCGCAGATAGAGGATGGGATAGTCTGCCGGGTTGACCTTGCGGAAGCTGGGGTCATTGGTCATGTTGGTGGGCAGACGGCGCTGGGCCAGACCGATGGCGGCCTGCACGTCCAGGGCCGCGGCGTCGATATCACGGTCCAGGGCGAACTGGATGGTGATGCGTGTTCGGCCCGTGGCATTGACGGACGAGATGGAGTCGATGCCCGCGATGGTGAAGAATTCCTTTTCCAGCGGCGTGGCCACGGAAGCGGCCATGGTCTCCGGGTCAGCGCCGGAAAGGTCGGCGCTCACCTGGATGGTGGGAAAGTCCACGTTGGGCAACTGGTTGACCGGCAGGTTCACATAACTGGCAGCCCCGAAGAAGAGCATGCCCAGCATGATGAGTGCCGTGGCCACGGGTCGGCGGATGAAAAGGGCAGCGATATTCATACGCTGCAGCATACCTGCCCGTCCCGCAGGACACAAGCGGGCGAGCCCCTGGCCCGCCCGCACAAATGTTGCGTCTGCAACGGTATTTTATTTGAGATTCAAGGGGATTATCCCCAAGAAGCAGCTCGGGAATTATTTCTGTTAAAAACAGCCCGCCTGACGCAGGAAGAGGAAGGCCCCCAGCCCGATGCACAGGGCACCGATGACCTTGCGCAAAAACGGCGCCGACACGCGCTGGGCCATGGCGATGCCGCCCAGCAGGCCCACTACCTGCACGGCGCACAGGGCAGGCAGCAGCATCCAGTCCACATGGCCGCCCATCATGTTGCCCACGCTGCCGGAAAACGAGGTGGCGATCTGGTAGGGCATGGACAGGGCCACGGCATGGATGGGGGAATAGCCCACCAGCACCATCCAGGGGATGGAGGCCACAGGGCCGCCCGCACCGGTGAGCCCGGCCATGAAGCCCGTGGCGCCGCCGATGACCGCCCTGCCCTTCCAGCCCAGCCAGAAGGGGCTGCCCTTGCGGCCCGGTTTGGGCGGACGCAGGGTGCAGGCACCGGCAAAAACGATGATGACCGCCAGGATCATGACCAGCGGCCCGGCATCGATGCGGGCATTGACCAGCGCACCGGGCGCAGCACAGACGAAGCTGCCCAGGGCAAAGGGCACGGCCTCCATAAAACGGTAGTGCCCGTTCTTGTGATAGAGCCATGTCCCCACGAAGCCCGTGCCGATGAAGGAGGCCAGCGCCGTCCCCATGGCCGTGTGCGGCTCCAGACCGCTCATGAGGATGAGCACAGGCGGCACCAGGATGCCGCCCACCCCGGCCAGCCCCACAAGAAAGCCCACCAGCAGACATACCAGCAAAACAACGATCATCACGCCCCCCGGATGTGCAAAAATCGATGCGGCACGCTGGCCGCACCTTCTATGCCTTATTCTCCTTTTTGGCCCTGCTGGCAAGATACGGCGCGAATGTTGCGCGGATGCGTCCCCAGCCTTCCCCGAGGCTCAAAATGCGTTGCATCCGTGCATCATAAAAAGGAAATAGATTATTTTTACTGATAAATCGCCCTGCGTCTCCCTGAGCGGCATCCCCTGCCCTCCGCTGTGCGACAAAGGGCAGCGCGCCGTCCCGGCAAAAGGCATGAAAAAAGGCAGGGATCATACCCTGCCCGTATGGCTTTAGGAAAGACCGCCCCCTGCCCCGCGGGGCTACGGCGCGCAAAGCCGGATCACTGCCATTCCGGGCCCTCCATGAGCCCGCAGGAACTCATGGCCGTAAACAGCACGATGCCCGCAGCCGTGGAAAGGTTGATGCTGCGCACGCTGTCCTTGAGCATGGGGATGCGTACCTTGTACGGGGAGCGCTTCAGGATCTCCGGTGGCAGGCCGCGCGTCTCGGGCCCGAAGACCAGGCAGTCGTCCGGCGCGAAGGCGAAGTGCTGCAAAGGCTCCCCGCCCCGGGCCGAGGTCAGCACACAGCGCGGCGGCGTACCGCCGTTCTCCGCCGTGGCCGCGGCCAGCCAGCTGTCCCAGTCCGGCCAGACATCCATGCGCACATGCGGCCAGTAATCCAGCCCGGCACGCTTGAGGTAGCGGTCTTCCAGCTTGAAGCCCAGCGGCTCGATGAGGTTGAGGTGGATGCCCGTGGAAGCGCACAGGCGCGCGATGTTGCCGGTATTGGGCGGGATCTCCGGCTCGAACAAGACGATCTTCATAGGATGGCGTCCCTTGTTGATGACGACGGTAACTAAAGTGTGGCGGGAAGAGGGCTTTGAAGGGGACCACTTCCTCGCGGCAGCGGTCTGCTGACGCTCCTCCCTGCCCGCCGGCCACGCGGAGGCGTCACGGGCATGGACAGAGATGCGGAGGCTCCCCCAAAACGAAGGGCCGTATCCGCTGGCGCCGGCCTTGCTGGCATGGGCAGCGGGCAGGGGACTCCCCTCCCCCAAAAACGATACGTACCGGCCGGGAGAAGCGTCCCGCCTAACCGGCGGTCCCCACCTGCCCGGTGATGCCCGGCACGGCCTGACAGCGCACGCGCATGTCGCGCGAGGCCCGGCCGCTGTCGTCCAGCACGGCAAAGAGGTCGGCTTCCACCACCTCCACCCGGGCACCGGCCGCGTCATGGGCGGCCAGCCGCTCTTCCAGCAGGGCCACGGCGCGTTCCTTCACGGTCTCCAGGGTGGCCGCACGCGGCAGTTTTTCTTCCAGTTCCAGCGAGGGCACGCGCAGCAGGGCACGGCCGCTGTCGGCATAGACTTCCAGACCGGCGGTGGGCAGGGTCAGGGCCGCGCCCACGGCATTGGCCACCGGCGCATGGGGCGGACAGTCCACGGGCAGGGCCAGCCGTCCGGCCAGACGCTCGCGCAGACGCTCCGCCGGACCGCCCACCAGCCAGACCCGCTCCGGTGCGATGTCGCGCAGGCCGCGCAGGGCCGCCAGCGTGTAGACGGGGCGGGCATTGACGCCGTCCACCAGCTCGCGCACGGCCGCCGCCACCTGATCGAGGGCATCAGCCACGGCCCGGGCCGCCAGCTCTTCGGGCTCCATGCCGTGCTCCCCGGCCAGGGCCGCCACGCCGCGCAGGGAGGCCGCCGCATCCCCGGAAAGACTGCCGGGCCGCTCCCGGTCACAGACGTTGAGGGCATCCAGCAGCGTGGGACGCGTGCCGCCGAACGCCATGGCCGGGCCTTCGCGCAGGGGGCCGGTATGCACGCGGGCCTCCGCGCCCTGCCCTTCCACGCCCAGCAGGGAATCGCCGCCCACGCCGATGGACAGGGAGGCCAGCGAACGCACCAGCGTCCGGCGGCCGCGCACGCTCATGCCGTCACGGTCCACCACCGGCGAGCCCTGGGCGAACAGGGCCACGTCCGTGGTGGTGCCGCCCACGTCCAGCAATACGGAGCAGGCATCTTCCGCCACGGCGGGACACAGGGCCAGTATGCCCATGACGCTGGCCGCCGGGCCGGACAGGACGGACTGCACGGGTTCCTGCCGGGCCAGGGCCGCCGGGACGGCCCCGCCGTCGGCCTTGAGCAGACGCAGGGGGGCCCGGATGCCCGCTGCCTGCAGGCTCTGCTCCACGGCGGTCAAAAAGCCGTCCACGATGCGGGCCACGGCGGCATTGTAATAGGCCGTGGCGATGCGGCGCGGAAAATTGAGTTCGCCGGACAGGCTGTGCCCGCACACGGGCGTGAGTCCGGCAGCGCGCACCACGTCGGCCATGGCCAGCTCATGCGCGGCATTGCGGGGCGAGAACTTGCCCACGCAGGCCACGGCCCGCACGCCCTTCTTTTTCCAGGCGGCGCAGGCGTCGGCCAGGGGGCGGGTATCCAGCGGCGTCACTTCCACGCCACGATGGTCCAGACCGCCGGGCAGGATGCAGACGTCGTCCCCGATGGCGAAACGGGCGGGCGCCAGACCAGGCCCGGCGCTCAGCGCCAGGGCCACGCGGTCGGCCCGGCCCTGCACCAGGGCGTTGACGGCCAGGGTGGTGCCCACGGTCACCCGGTCCGCGGCACGCAGGCGCGCCGGGCCCTCGGGGCCGAATTTTTCTTTCAGAGCCTTTTCCAGAGCGGCCAGTGCCGCACGCACCGAAGAGGGCAGATCTTCGTGGCAGGTGGGCGCCTTGGCCCCGGCCAGGATGCCTTCCGGCCCGCAAAGCACGGCATCGGTATGCGTGCCGCCCGCATCGATCCCCAGAAACGTCTGCGCTGTCATGCTGCCTCCACAGGCATCGCTGCCTGAAATGTTTGTCTGCTGGGTTGTAAACTTTCGTCCCGCCACTGACAAGCAAGGCCCGTCCACTGCCCTGACGGGGGGAGTCCCCGGCCCGGCATACGGGGAGGGGCCGGAAAGACCGCCGGAGGATGCCCAACTGCCGCCGGGATGCAGGAAAGCGGCCCGGGATGCCCCGCCGGAAGGGTGCCGGAGCTCTCCTCTCTGCGGCACGGCAGCCCGCGCCCGGTAGCGGGCTCCCGCCTCTTCCCGTTGCGGGCAGCGCATCTTCCTGCCCGCGGACGCTTGCCATACGCGGCGCTTTCCAGTAAATTTTTACCCTTCGGACAGGCCCCGCCGCGCGCGGAAGATCCGGCCTGGCCAATATCGCGGAATATATTGAGGAATGTATCATGCAAACGACCGATTTCATCTGGTTTGACGGCAAAATGGTCCCCTGGGCCGACGCCCAGGTTCACGTTCTCACCCATGCCCTGCATTACGGCAGCGCCGTTTTCGAAGGCATCCGCGCCTATGCCTGTGCTGACGGCACTTCCGCCGTTTTCCGCCTGAAGGAACACAGCCAGCGCCTACTCAATTCCGCGAAGATCCTGCGTCTGAACATTCCCTACACCGTCGACGAGATCAGCCAGGGCATCCTGGATACCCTGAAGGCCAACAAGATGAAGGAAGGCTACATCCGTCCCCTGTCCTTCGTGGGTGATGGCGAAATGGGCGTCTACCCCGGCAACAACAAGGTCCACACCATCATCGCCGTGTGGCCCTGGGGCGCCTACCTCGGCCCCGAAGCCCTGGAAATGGGCATCCGCGCCAAGACCAGCTCCTTCGCCCGCATGCACGTCAACACCCTGATGAGCAAGGCCAAGGCCGCCGGCAACTACGTGAACTCCATCCTGGCCAAGATCGAAGCCAAGGAAGACGGCTACGACGAAGCCGTGATGCTGGACACCAACGGTTTCGTTTCCGAAGCCACCGGTGAAAACATCTTCATCGTGCGTGACGGCATCATCAAGACCACGCCCTGGACCTCCATCCTGGGCGGCATCACCCGTGACTCCGTCATGAAGGTGGCCCGCGACCTGGGCTACACCGTGGAAGAACAGCAGTTCACCCGTGACGAGCTGTACATCGCCGACGAAGCCTTCTTCACCGGTACCGCCGCCGAGATCACGCCCATCCGCGAAGTGGACAACCGCACCATCGGCGCCGGCCATGCCGGTCCTGTGACCAAGCACCTGCAGAAGGAATACTTCGGCGTGGTCAAGGGCCAGAACGCCAAGTACGCCGACTGGCTGAGCCACTACACGTTCTAGCACTCTCTTCCGGCGCGCCTGTAACCTTCAGGGGGACAGGCGCGCCCTGCCGTTTTTTTCATGAAGCACCTCTCCCTCGCCGCAAAATACCGCCCCCAGACCTTTGCCCAGGTCGCCGGACAGGACATGGTCAAGGCCGTGCTCTCCCGTGCCGCCGCCGAAGACCGGGTCGCCGCCGCCTATCTGCTCAGCGGCACGCGCGGCGTGGGCAAGACCACCATCGCCCGCATCTTCGCCAAGGCCCTCAACTGCCGCCATGCGCCGGGCCCCGAGCCCTGCAACCAGTGCGACCAGTGCCGCAAGATCACTCAGGGCAGCCATGTGGACGTCACCGAGATCGACGGCGCCTCCAACAACAGTGTGGAAGACGCCCGCGCCCTGCGCGAGAACATCGGCTACGCCCCCATGGAGGGCCGCTACAAGGTCTTCATCATCGACGAAGCCCACATGCTCTCGCGCAGCGCCTTCAATGCCCTGCTCAAGACGCTGGAGGAGCCGCCCGCGCGCGTGGTCTTCATCTTCGCCACCACCGAGGCGCACAAGTTCCCCATCACCATCGTCAGCCGCTGCCAGCATTTCGTCTTCCGCCATCTGGGCGAGGACGCCCTCGTACAGCACCTTTCCCAGGTCCTGAACAAGGAGAACGTCCCCTTCGAGGAAGGCGCCGTGCGCCTCATCGCGCGCCGGGCCGCGGGCAGCGTGCGCGACAGCATGTCCCTTTTGGACCAGACCCTGGCCCTGGGCGGCGACAACCTCACCAGCGCCGTGACCCGCGAAGTGCTGGGACTGGCCGGACAGGAACTGTTCGCCGACCTCTTCGACGCCCTCCATGCCCGGGACTGCGCCGCCGTCTCCCAGCTGTGCGCCAGCCTGTTCCGCCAGGGGGTGGACATCGGATTTTTCGTGCGCGAGCTGGCCGGACATCTGCGCGACCTGTTCCTGCTGCGGCAGGGCGGCGAGGCCGTGGCGCCCACTTTGGGCCTGCCCGGCGAGGAGATCCTTTTCTGGCAGGGCCTGGCCCCGCGTTTCTCCGCCGGTCACCTGCACGCGGCCTGGCAGATGGTACTGGACGCCCAGCGCGGCATCGTGCAGAATCCCGAGCCGGCCGCAGCCCTGGAGCTGTTGCTGCTCAACCTGGCCCTGCTGCCGCAGCTGCTGCCTTTGGAGCGCATGGACAGCGTCCCGGCACCGTCCGCGCCCGTACAGGGGCATCCCGCTCACGACAGGCAGGAAGGCAGCCCCCTCCCGCCCCGGGACATGGGCCATGCCGTACCTGTCCGGGCCCCGGCGACCCGCGCCCGTGAACACGGGACCCCGGCGGAAAAGAGCGCCGCTGCCGGCAGCAGCGAACCCGCTCCCGAGCCTGCGCCCTCCCGGCAGCCCGGAAGTTGCGCCCGGCCCCAGCGGGAAATGCCCGCCGGACAGACAGCCCGTCCCGCACGAGTGACGGAAACCTCAGCCCCGAAAGCCGCCCAGCCCCGACCCGAGGCCCCGGAACATCCGGAGCATGTGGGGCCCAGCGAAGCGGGCATGATCGAAGCTGACGACATCCCGGCCGCCGCACCGGTGGAACCTGCCCGGCCCGCAGCTCCGGCCGCCCCTGTGGCACCGGCCGCGACGACGGCCCCCGTGCCTCCGGCAGCACCTGCCGTGGAGACGCGTCCGGCAGCCCCTGCGGCTGCGGAAGGCTTCCGTCCCGACTGGCAGGCCTTTTGTGATTTCTGCGCCCAGCGTCTGGAAAAGGGCGAGGCCGCGCCGCAGCTCCATCTGCTGCGCCAGTTGCGCGCCAGCTGGGAACCGGACTGCCTGCGCCTGACCCCGCGGGCCGAGACCCTGCTGCATCAGACCGAGAAGCAGCGGCCCCCGCTGGAACAGGCCCTGGCGGCCTGGGGCGCCGGGCATCTGCGCCTGGAGTTCGTGGCCCCGCGTCAGGCCCGTACCGAGGCGGAACTGATAGAAGAATTTCGGAACAGGCCCGAGATGCAGGCCTGCCTCCGTCTGCTCAACGCCAATATCGAACATTGTACCGAATCCAACCAAGGAGATACCCATGCGTAACATGAACGATATCCTGCGCCAGGCGCAGGTCATGCAGAACAAGCTGGCCAAGCTGCAGAACGAACTCAACGAACGCACCTACGAAGCCAGCAGCGGCGGCGGCATGGTCAAGGCCGTGGTCTCCGGCAAGCAGGAACTGCGCGGCCTCACCATCGACCCCAAGGCCCTGGAAGGCGGCGACGTGGAAATGCTGCAGGACCTCATCATGGCTGCCGTCAATGAAGCCGGCCGCATCGCCCGCGAGACCCTGGACCGCGAGATGAGCGCCATCTCCGGCGGCATCCGCCTTCCCGGCGTGTTCTAGGCCATGCACAGCCAGATTCCCGAACCGCTGCGCGCCCTGGTGGAACAGCTGGCGCGCCTGCCCGGGCTTGGCCCCAAGTCGGCCATGCGCGTGGCCATGACCCTGCTCAAGTGGCCCGAGGCCGAGACCCGGCGCCTGGGCAAGGGCATCCACGACCTGCGGGACAATCTGCACCTGTGTTCGCGCTGCGGCGGCCTTTCGGCCACCGATCCCTGTGACATCTGCAAGGACGAGAACCGCTCCCGGGACACGCTCTGCCTGGTCAACGAGTGGGACAGCATGCTGACCCTGGACGAAGGCGGCTTCTATCACGGCCAGTACATAATCCTCGGCGGCCTGCTGGCCCCGCTGGCCAACATGGACAGCGACAGCCTCGACCTCGACCGCCTCATCTCCCGGCTGGAGGAAGGCGAGATCCACGAGCTCATCCTGGCCCTGGGGGCCACCATCGATGCGGAGAACACGGCGTCGTTCATCAGGAACCTCGTCCGCAAGCGTTTCCCGCACATCAGGGTATCGCGTCTTGCCCAGGGCATCCCCCTGGGCGCGGAGGTCAAATACATGGACCGGGAGACATTGCGCCAGTCCCTGCAATACCGGCAGGATATCTAGCGCGTCCCGGCAATTTCCAGACGGGAAAGGGAGCCTTGCCCAAGGCGCCCTTTCTTTTTTTCATGCCCGGGAACGGCGGCGGCCCGTCCGCCCCTGTCCCGGCACGGGGATCTTCCCGCAGGGACGGCCAGCGCCGTCCCCTCCTTCCCGCACATACCGGGAAGGCGTCTTCATCACGCCGTCATGTACGCATGTCCGGCGGCTGCCGTTCCGGGGGGCGCGGCAGGCCGCAGGGATGCCGTTTTGCGGTGTGTTCCGTGGACCTTTCGCCTTACAGCCCCCCGCCGGTCATACCGACGGCCCCGGATGCCACGCCCGGCCTTTTGCCGAGAGTCTTGGCCAACGGGCACGGCCTTACGGCCGCCATCCGGTCGCGCGTTGCTGTCGATGCCCGTAATGGCCTCGCGGCCAACGGGCACGGCCTGCGGCCGCCTTCGGTCGCGCGTTGCTGTCGATGCCCGTAGTGGCCTCGCGGCCAACGGGCACGGCCTTACGGCCGCCATCCGGTCGCGCGTTGCTGCAACAGCGCGTGACACATCGGGCCCGGTCTGACCAACCAGAAGGAGAATGTTTCATGGAAGCACTTTTTGGTCATCCCATCCTGCAGTCCCTGCTTGCCGGTATCCTTTCCTGGATCTCGGTCAGTCTGGGGGCCAGTGCCATCTTCCTGCGCCGCGAGTTTTCCCGTCTGGCCATGGACTGCATGCTGGGGGCCGCCGGCGGCATGATGCTGGGCGCAGCCTTCCTGGGCCTGCTGCAGCCCGCGGCCGAGATGGCCTCCCATATGGGCCGCCTGCATTTCATCCCCATCGTCTGCGGCCTCATGGCCGGTGCCGCCTTCCTCATGGGCCTTGACCATCTCCTGCCCCATCTGCACATCCGCCAGAAGCAGCAGGAGGGCCTTTCCACCAGCTGGCGCCGCAGCGTCCTGCTGGTCACGGCCATGGCCCTGCACCACATCCCCGAAGGCCTGACCATGGGCGTGGGGTACGGCGCCGTGGCCGCGGGCAGCACCCTGCCCTCGGGCGTGGCCCTGGAGATGAGCTCCGCTTTCATGGTCACCGGTACCACCCTGCTCCAGAACCTGCCCGAAGGCCTGGTGGTGGCCACGGCCCTGAGGGCCGAAGGTTTCTCGGCCAAACGGTCCTGGCTGTGCGGCGTCTTTTCCGGCTGTACGGCCCCCATCGGCGCCATCCTCGGTGCCGTCGCCTCCCAGGTGGCGGGCAGCCTGCTGCCCTTTGCCCTGGCTGCGGCGGCAGGCGCCATGGTCTATGTGGTCATCGAAGAAGTCATCCCCGAAGCCAATGCCTCCGGCAACGGCAACGCCGCCACGGTGGCCTGCATCGGCGGTCTCTGCCTGGTCATGAGCTTCTCCAGCCTGGTGGGCTAGAACGAAGAGAAAGCCCGCAGGCCGCCGGCGTCACACCGTCGACCGGCGGGCAGGGCGTCCGGCCATACGGCCGACAGGAACCAGCCAAATCAGAACCACCCGCAAAGCGGGTGGTTTGCTCTGGCCCTGTAAGGGCCTGTTACCGGCTGCGCCTAAAGACGCTGGCTTTCACGCTGTTCAAGCCCAGTGCCCTTGCCGCCTTGGCTACCCCTTAAAGGGGTCTTGATATTCGCGTGATGTCAGCTTGTCTCTCATAATGTCGTGACGTTCCTGATCCTGGATATATTTTTTGATCGTTGCCTCATTAAGCCCCACCGTACTGACATAATATCCTTCGGCCCAAAATTTTCTGTTGCCAAACTTATATTTAAGGTTTGCGTGCTTATCGAATATCATCAACGAACTTTTCCCTTTCAGGTAGCCCATGAAATTTGCCACACTGATTTTAGGAGGAATGGACACCAGCATGTGGACATGATCCGGCATCAGATGCCCTTCCAGAATCTCAACCCCTTTATATTTGCAGAGGCATTGCAGAATTTCTTTTATACTTTCACGGAGCTGTGCGAAGATTATTTTTCTTCTATATTTTGGAGTAAAGACGATATGATACTTGCACAACCATTTCGTATGCGCTAGGCTATGAGCCTTGGTTCCCATAACAAAAACACCTTTCCGTTAATGTTGCGATGGGCTTGAACAACTTCATCGTAGCGGAAAGGTGTTTTTGTGTGTATAACGTATTGTCTCCACCCGCATAGCGGGTGGTTTTTTGTTTCGCGCCTGTCAGGCGCTCAACAGGCTAAAGCCCATAACGAAAAGGGCGCAGCTCCTTGGAGCCGCGCCCTTCTTTTTATCCTATGCTTTCAGGCAGGTATGCCCGGAAGCGGGGTCCCGGACCTAGGGATGGTTTTCAAACTTGTTCAGCAGGGGGTCCGCGCCGTTGTGGCAGGGGGTGCAGTCCATGACGCCCTTGGCCCAGTTGGCATCGTTGCCCTTGGTCTGATGGCATTCGCCACAGCCGCTCACGGCGGGCTGCACGGCGAAGGTGCCCTTGTAGTTCTTGCCCTGTTCGATCTTGGCGTTGAAGATCTCCACGGCCTTGTAGGCCACGTCGGCGGTCAGACGGCCGCAACGTTCGCTGCGGGCCTTGCTGGTGGCTTCGATCTTGTTGGCGGCACACCATTTGGACACGGAGATGTGGCAGAGCACGGAGCCGGAAGCGTTGTTGGGCAGGTCGCCCTTGACGCCCTGGGCCAGGTCGCCGGGGTTGTAGATGGGCAGTTTGGTCACTTCGTACCAGCGGTACAGCTCGTTGACCATGGGGGTGCGTTCCTTGCGGCCCCAGAACAGGGCATAGGCCGCAGCAGCACCGTACAGGGCGCCGCAGATGGTGCCCCAGTCGGAGATGCCGCCCTTGTTGGCTTCCAGCATGCTGAAGGGGAACTGGTTGTACGGGGCGCCGTATTTTTCGCCCAGCAGACCGATGATGCTGTAGAAGGCACCGTAACCACAGGCGTAGCCCTTGTACCAGTAACCTTCATAGGCCACCTTGGCGCATTCCTTGGGATCCAGCTTGTGGGGCTTCCAGCCGAATTCGCCGTTGACCTGCTCGAAGCGCTTGGCCGGAGCCGCCGCCTGGGCGATGCTGCCGCCGGTACCCACCAGGGCCGCCACGGCCCCGCCCACGGCCAGACCACCGAGGCCACACAGGCAATTGCGTCTGCTGTTGTCCATATATCCTCCTTCTTCGGCGCGTTGCGCCCTTCATGTTAGTCGTTACTTTTTTCACTACATTTTTCCAGCGGGGAAAGCAAGGCCGTATCGCATGGAACAGGGGTACTTTTCCTCCGCTCCGGTCGTGTCCCGCCCCTCGGCAAACGGCCCCGCTCCCCTGCCGGTCATGCCGTCATGAGGCGCTCCCGCCCGCCCCTCCCGGCCTAGGGACAGGGCCTGCCGCCAGTGCCGGGCGGCTGTCCTTTCATGATTGTCCATCCTCCGCGCTTCCCCTTTCCTCCCTGCCCGTATGCCGGGCCCACAGAAAAAAATTTTCATTTGCCACTGGACGAGCACGCAGAAAGACTTACTTAGAGGACGCAAGCGAAAGAGACGCCGCCAAGGCGTTCACCGATACAGTTTTTATTTCTCCGAGGAGGATCCACATATGTCCAAAATCATCGGCATCGACCTTGGGACCACCAACTCCTGTGTCTACGTCATGGAAGGCAAGGACCCCAAGTGCATCACCAATCCTGAGGGCGGCCGCACCACTCCCTCCGTGGTGGCTTTCACCGATAAGGAACGCCTGGTGGGCGAGATCGCCAAACGTCAGGCCGTGACCAACCCCAAGCGCACCATCTTCGCCATCAAGCGTCTGATGGGCCGCAAGTACGCTTCTCCTGAAGTGGACCGCTGGAAGGAGCATTCCCCCTACACCATCACCTCCGCCGCCAACAGCGACGCCGGTGTGGAAGTGGACGGCCGCACCTACACCGCTCCTGAAGTTTCGGCCATGATCCTGGCCAAGCTGAAGGCCGACGCCGAAGCTTACCTGGGCGAACCCGTGACCGAAGCCGTCATCACCGTGCCCGCCTACTTCAACGACGCCCAGCGTCAGGCCACCAAGGACGCCGGCCGCATCGCCGGTCTGGAAGTGAAGCGTATCATCAACGAACCCACGGCCGCCTCCCTGGCCTACGGTTTCGACAAGAAGGCCAACGAAAAGATCGCCGTGTTCGACCTGGGCGGCGGCACCTTCGATATCTCCATCCTGGAAGTGGGCGACAACGTGGTGGAAGTGCTCGCCACCAACGGTGACACCTTCCTGGGCGGCGAAGACTTCGACCAGCGCGTCATCAACTACCTGGTGGAAGAATTCAAGAAGGAAAACGGCATCGACCTGTCCAAGGACAGCATGGCCCTGCAGCGCCTGAAAGAAGCCGCTGAAAAGACCAAGAAGGACCTGTCCACCTCCATGGAAGCGGAAGTGAACCTGCCCTTCATCACCGCCGACCAGACCGGTCCCAAGCACCTGGTGGTCAAGCTCTCCCGCGCCAAACTGGAAGCCCTGGTCAGCGACCTGGTGGACCGCACCATCGCTCCCTGCCAGAAGGCTCTGGCCGACGCCGGTCTTTCCCCCAACCAGATCGACGAAGTCATCCTGGTGGGCGGCATGACCCGTATGCCCCTGGTGCAGAAGAAGGTGGGCGAGTTCTTCGGCAAGGATCCCAACCGTTCCGTGAACCCCGACGAAGTGGTGGCCATGGGCGCCGCCATCCAGGGCGGCATCCTGGCCGGTGACGTGAAGGATGTGCTGCTGCTGGACGTGACGCCCCTGTCCTTGGGTATCGAGACCATGGGCGGCGTGTTCACCAAGCTGATCGACCGCAACACCACCATCCCCACCCGCAAGAGCAACGTGTTCACCACGGCCGCTGACAACCAGCCCTCCGTGTCCATCCACGTGCTGCAGGGCGAACGTCCCATGGCGGCCGACAACATGACCATGGCCCGTTTCGACCTGACCGGCATCCCGCCGGCACCCCGTGGCGTGCCGCAGATCGAAGTGACCTTCGATATCGACGCCAACGGTATCGTCAACGTGTCCGCCAAGGATATGGGCACCGGCAAGGAACAGTCCATCAAGATCCAGTCCTCTTCCGGTCTGTCCGAAGAAGACATCCAGCGCCTGGTGCGTGAAGCTGAAGCCCACGCCAGCGAAGACAAGAAGAAGCAGGAGACCATCGAGGCCCGCAACCACGCCGACAGCCTGATCTACGGCACCGAAAAGTCCCTGAACGATCTGGGCGACAAGGTGGACGCCGCTGTGAAGAGCGACGTGGAAGGCAAGATCGCCGCCCTGCGCAAGACCATGGAAGGCGATGACGCCGCCGCCATCAAGGCTGCCACCGAAGAGCTGGCCAAGGCTTCCCACAAGCTGGCCGAACAGCTCTACCAGCAGCAGGCCCCCAACGGCGGTGCCCAGCAGCCCGGTGCGGGCGCCAACCCCGGCGCCGGTGCCGCCCAGGGCAACAACAACGACGATGTGGTGGACGCCGACTTCACCGAAGTGAAGAAATAATCCCCATACCCTATGCATCTCAGGGACGGCCCTTCGGGGCCGTCCCTTTTTTTATGCCCGCGGCCTCTTTTGTTCCTTGGCCGGGGGTGCTATCCTGGAGGGAACCAAGGAGTGCCTATGCGTACGCATCCCGCTTTTGTCAGGCTCCTGCATGTCCTGGCCCTGATCCTGCTCTCCGGGCTCTTCGTCCTGGGGACAGGCTGTGTGCATGACAATGACCCCTGGTATGACGACCCGCCACCGCCGCGCCATCACCGGCAACCGCCGCCACCGCCGCACAGGGCCCAGCCCGGCAAGCCTGCGCCGCCGCCCCATGTGTCTCCCCGCCCGGAACCCCGCCACGGGGACAACAAGCCCATCCCCGTCCATGACCGCCGCGACGACAGGCGGGACCATCCCCCGCGCCGCTGATCCCCTTTGCGGAAGCTCCCCGGAGCTTCCGCATTTTTCGTCTCCGGCCCCGCACAGGGCATGGAACGGGGATGGCCGCAGCCCCGCACACGGCCTGCAACAAGCCCTGCGCACACCGCCGGCCGCTGCCGGGAAACGCTTTGTCGGGACAAGGATATTTCCTGCCATGACGCATCGTTACAAAAATTTTTTTTTGCTGCATAACTTTCTGGATTTGCAGATGGTCCCCCCTTCCGGCACGCCGGAAGACCTCCATATTTGTGCCTCCCACAGGCACAGCCGCGACGCGCTCCGCTCCAATCCAATCCTTGGGCGCGTCGCGTTTTTTTGTCCCTTTCCCCTCCCCGCCTGCCTCTCTCCCGCCCCTTGCGCCACGCCGCAGAGCGGGCTATGATTCCAGACTTGCCCGGGAACGCCGCTCCTGCCCGTCCCGTGCCCGGCAGCATGTCCGTCATGCCGCCTGCCTGAGGCATGCCATCACCGGCCATCCGGTCCCGGCCCGTCCCGCGTCCGGAAACGACGCATCCTTTCAGCCCTGTACTGCCATGAAAAACAGCTGCTCGTCCCGCGTTTTTCTCCCGATCCTGCTGCTCCTGGCTCTGGCGCTCAGCGCCTGCCAGTTCTCTTCCTCCGCTCCCAGCAAGGCTCCGGCTCCCAAGCCCGCCACGCCCACGGGGCCTCACATCGCCCTGGCCCTGCCCAGCGGCGGCCCCTATGCCGGCGTAAGCGCCAAGATCCGCAACGGCGCCGAGATCGCCCTGCGTGAACTCCAGGCCGGCGGTCTGCTGGCCCAGCTGCATATGGTGGATACCAGCAAGCCCGACTGGAACGCCCAGCTTGCCGCCCTGCCCCCCAACTGCGTCATGGTGGGCGGCCCCCTGCAGGCCCCCGTCTTCAAGCAGCTCCAGACGTCCGGCATGCTGGAAAAGCGCGTCTTCTTCGCCTTCATGCCCAGCCTGCTGCCCGGTGACGAAGGCGTGCGGGCCTGGCGCTTCTTTCCCAGCCCCCAGGACCAGATCGACCGTCTGGTGAGCCTCGTCACCGAAGACCTGGGCCTGCGCACCTTTGGCGCCTTCTATCCCACGGACAACTACGGCCCCCGCATGACCGGCCTGCTGGACCAGAAGCTCACCGGCATGGGCATCACCCTGCATTCGGCCAGCTACACGCCCGGTCAGTCCAGCACCTGGAGCGGCCAGGCCGCCACGCTCATCAATCCGACCACCCAGGAGAACATCACCGCGCCCATCCCCCAGACGCAGTTCGAGGCGCTCTTCCTGCCCGACTCCTGGAAGAACATGAACCTGCTGACCACCAGCCTGATGTACAACGGCGAGGACCGCCTCGTGCTGCTGGGCACCACCCTGTGGGAGCAGGGCCTGGACGGCAAGACCGTGGCCGAGCCCGACCGCTATGCCCTGGCCGTCTTCCCCGCCGCCTGGGACGCCACGCAGGCCCCCGCCGCCCTGCGGGCCCCCGGCACCGATTTTTGGGTGGCCCTGGGCTATGACTTCGTGCGCTTTGCCGTGCGCATGGCCTTCGACAGCCGCCCCCCGGCCGCCACGGTCAATGCCCAGGCTGCCAACATGAAGATCCAGTGGGCCATGGCTCCCCTTTCCTGGGACGAAAAAGGCATCGCCCACCAGAAACTGCATCTGTTCCAGCCCGGCGCCAACGGTATGGAGCCGCTGGATCTGACCCGCTTCCGCAACATGCGTGAAGCCATCCTGCAGCGTGCCGCCCTGCGCATGCAGGGGCTGCCCACCGTGGACGAGCAGGGCAACTCCCTCATCCCGGGCCTGCCCGGCATGTCGGCCGGCCCTGCCGTGCTCAACACGCCCGCGGCCACGTCCCCGACGCCCGGTGTGGCGCCCCTGTCCACCACGCCCCAGCCGTCGTACAAACTGCGCCTTTCGCCGGCCACCACCGGCACAACCCGTACCGCCCGATAACGGTGCCCCTCAAGGTAGATCCCATGTCCGAAAACAAGAATATCAGCCAGGACGTCGTGGCCCACATGGCCCAACTGTCCCGCCTTGCCGTCAGTGACGAGGAAAAGGCCCTCTTTGCCCGCCAGTTCGGCGACATCCTCGCCTATATGGATGTGCTGGCCCAGGTGGACACCAGCGCCGTGGAACCCCTCTACAGCCCCGTGAGCCATGCCACCCCCATGCGCGACGACCAGCCCGAGCGCAAGCGTCGCCGTGAGGATGTGCTGGGCAACGCTCCCGAACATGATGAAGACTATTTCATCGTGCCGCGCATCGTCTAAAGGAGACGCATCATGAACGAGATCTGCTCGCTGAACCTGACCGCGCTGGCCGATGCCCTGCAAAAGAAAGAGATCGGTGCCGAAGAAGCCACCCGCGCCTGCCTCGACCGCATCGCCGCCACTGAAGAACGCGTGGGCGCCCTGCTCCATGTGGATGCCGAAGGCGCTCTGGCCCGTGCCCGCCAGCTGGACGCCCAGGGCCCCGACGCCTCCCAGCCCCTCTGGGGCGTGCCCGTCACCGTCAAGGACGCCCTGTCCACCCAGGGCATGCCCACCACCGCCGGTTCCCGCATCCTCGAAGGCTACATGCCCGTGTACGACGCCTTTGCCGTGCAGCGCCTGCGTGAGGCCGGTGCCGTGATCCTGGGCAAGAACAACCTCGACGAGTTCGCCATGGGCTCCACCACGGAGAATTCCGCCTACAAGACCACGCACAACCCCTGGGATCTCCAGCGCGTGCCCGGCGGCTCCAGCGGCGGTTCCGCCGCATCCGTGGCCGCCTGCCAGTGCTTCGCCTCCCTGGGCTCCGATACCGGCGGCTCCATCCGCCAGCCCGCCAGCCTGTGCGGCTGCACCGGCATCAAGCCCACCTACGGCCGCGTGTCCCGTTACGGCCTCATCGCCTACGGCTCCTCCCTGGACCAGATAGGTCCCCTGGGCCGCAGCGTGGCCGACTGCGCCCGCGTGCTGGGCGTCATCGCCGGTCATGACCAGCGCGACGCCACCTGCGATCCCCGCCCCGTGGACGACTATGACGCCGCTGCCGCCGCGCCTTCCCTCAAGGGCGCCCGCCTGGGCCTGCCCAAGGAATTCTATGCCGAAGGTCTGGCCCCCGAAGTGCGCGCCGTGTGCGAAAAAGCCATCGAAACGGCCCGCGCCGAAGGTGCCGAGATCGTGGAAGTGAGCCTGCCGCATACCAATGCGGCCATCGCCACCTACTACATCATCGCCATGGCCGAAGCGAGCTCCAACCTGGCCCGCTTCGACGGCGTGCGCTACGGCCATCGTGCCGCCGACGTCAAGCAGCTGGCCGAGCTCTATGTGCGCTCGCGCAGCGAAGGCTTCGGCCAGGAAGTCAAGCGCCGCATCCTGCTGGGCACCTATGTGCTCTCCTCCGGTTACTACGACGCCTACTTCCGCAAGGCCGCCCAGGTCCGCCGCCTTATCCGCGACGAATACCTGGCCGCCCTCGAACAGTGCGACGCCCTGCTGGCCCCCGTCTCCCCCGTCACGGCCTGGGAAATGGGCTGCCACAGCGCCGATCCGCTGCAGATGTACCTCATGGACGCCTACACCCTGTCCCTGAACCTGGCCGGTCTGCCCGGCCTGTCCCTGCCCGTGGGCATGGCCGCCGAAAGCAGGATGCCCGTGGGCATGCAGCTCATCGGCAAGGCCTTTGACGAAGCCGGCCTCTTCCGCCTGGGTGCCGGTCTCGAAGCCGCCCTGCCCGGCATCGGTCTGGCACAGCTGTAGGTCGTAACGTCAGACTCAAAGGGAAAGCTGAGGGGGAGGGAAACCTTTTCGGGGAAAAGGTCCTCCCTCCAGCCAGCTCTCGATGCCCGTAACTTCCTTCGTCGTAACGGGCACGGCCCTGCGGGCCGCCCCTGGCCGGCCTTTCCCCCTCCCTTCCAAAACCTTTTCTTCCGATCTGCATGCAGGTCCCCGTCTTCGGATGAAGGACCGCCAGACGAGAGGAGCCCGGTCAGGAACTGACCGGGCTCTTCTCGTTTAAACCTCCTTTTTGCAAGAAACAGGGACACTCCGCGTCTCCTGCCCCTGGACTGCCGCCCCCGACTGCCCCAAGTGGATGCCATGGTACACAGTGGAGGAAACACGGCCTACCAGTCCCCACCCTGCCAATGCAAAAGCGCCCGGTCGTTGTGACCGGGCGCTTTTTATGCCTGAGCAAGGCCAATCGTGCCGTCCTCCATCCTCTCCGGGGGACTGCCATCTTTTTTCCGCCTGTGGCGTTACGCCACCTGCCGGGGACCAGAGCAAAAGTTTTGGGAAGGGAGAGGGGAGCATGAGGGGAGAGGGAGGACCCTTTTCCAAAAGGGTCTCCCTCTCCCCTCAGCAAACGTTTTCTTCAACCATCCTGCCTAGGACTTTTTGAGCATGATATCCAGGATGACCTTGTCGGCCTCCTTCATGCCCGTGGAGCCCAGACGGCCCAGGTTGGCGATGCAGACTTCGATATCGTCATCGGTGATGCCTTCGTTGCCGGGCACCACGGAGCCGTCCAGGGCCAGCATGACGGCCTGGATGCCCGCGCCCACGGCGGTGGCCACCTTGAGGGCGCAGCTGCTCTTGGCGCCGTCGCAGATCATGCCCGCCACGTTGCCCACCATGTTGCGGATGGTGCGTTCCATGACCGCCAGATCGCCGTCCAGCAGCAGGGCGATACCGCAACCGGCGGCCGTGGCGGCCACCATGGCGCCGCAATGGGCGGACAGGCGACCCAGATGGTGCTTGATGTGGATGGAGGTGAGGTGGCTCATCATCAGGGCGCGGGCCAGATCCTCGTTGCTGCTTTCCTGCCGGATGGCGCAGGCCACCACGGGCATGGTGCAGGTGATGCCCTGATTGCCGCTGCCCGAATTGCTCATGACGGGCATCATGACCCCGGCCATGCGGGCGTCGGCCGCTGCGGCGGTCAGACGGATGGCGAAGGTGGGCAGGTCATCGGAAAGGATGTGCTTGCGCACCCGAGCATCCATGGATTTGCCCACGCCCAGACCGTACTGGCTGGAAAGGCCTTCCTCGGCCACCTGACGGTTCATGCGCGCGGCTTCAAGGATGAAGCTGATCTCTTCCAGCGGCGCGGTGGTGGCGAATTCGTAGACCCGGGCCAGGGTCAGGGGCCAGTCGGCGGGCGCAGCCTCGTTGGCTTCCGCAGGCATATGGTCTTCCACCAGGGCGCCGTCCTGCCAGACACGGGTGATGTTGTCATGGCTGTCACGCAGCTCGGCGGCGGCGCTGTGCCCGTCGGCATGGGCCGTGACCAGGCAGTACAGCAGCAGGTCGTTGTCCGGCAGGTGCAGTTCCACGGCGTCGGCGGCCACCATGGCCCGGGCGGCTTCGGCCTGCGCGGGATCGAGCGAGGCCAGGCACTCCAGGCCAAGGGCGCTCTTCCCGCCCAGGGCACCGGCAGCGGCGGCGATGGCCAGGCCCATCTCGCCCGTGCCGGGGACCATGACGCCCATGCCGTTCTTGAGCAGATTGGCGCTGACGGCCACGTCCAGGCGTTCCGGCTTCCGGCCCAGCGCCTCGGCGGCACGGGCCGCGGTCAGCGCCACGGCGATGGGTTCGGTGCAGCCCAGGGCGGGCACCACTTCCTGATGCAGCAGGGCCAGGATGGCCTGCCTGTCGGCAAGAGACAGACTCATGCATTCTCCGGGCCTGAGGCCCACGATGTAGAAGGTTGGAGCAAGGAACGGGAGACAGGCTCCCGGGGATAGCGGGCGGATGCCCTTTTCGGCAACGGTACGACGCGGACAGCGGGGCGCCACTTTCGGCGGACACCCGTTCAGGGATCCCGGCAAGGCAGGGGACGCACGGGCAGCCACGAAGGGGAAAAGACTGCCGGAGAGGGCACAACAAGACGGGAAAGGCCCGGAGACAGGGGCCGGAGCGTACCTGCCGCCGGGCCCCTCCCCGTCAAACGATCGAAACTGAAACGGCTAGACCTTTTCCGCCGGGGCCACGTCCTGCAACGGCCCAAGTTCGCCATTGCGGTTGAACAGGCCTTCCAGCATCAGGGTCAGGGCGCCGTCGCCGGTCACGTTGCAGGCCGTGCCGAAGCTGTCCTGCAGGGCAAAGATGGCGATGAGCAGGGCCACACCATTGGGGTCGAAGCCCAACACGCCGGTCACGATGCCCAGCGAGGCCACCACGGTACCACCGGGCACGCCGGGGGCACCCACGGCAAAGATGCCCAGCAGCACGCAGAAGAGCAGCATGGTGCCCACGGAAGGCAGGGAACCGTACAGCATCAGGCTGATGGTCATGACAAAGAAGGTCTCGGTCAGCACGGAACCGCACAGATGCACGGTGGCGCCCAGGGGCACCATGAATTCCACCATGGTGCGGCTGAGGACGGAGGACTTGCGGGCGCATTCCAGGGCCACGGGCAGGGTGGCGGCGCTGGACATGGTGCCCACGGCGGTCAGATAGGCAGGCGCGTAATGACGGAAGACCTGCGAGGGATTGCGGCCGGACAGGGCGCCGCCGATGCCGTAGAGCACGGCCAGCCAGATGAAGTGGCCCACGATGACGATGAGCACCATCATGATGAACACGGGCAGGTGGCGGCTGAGGGAGCCCTCATAGGCCAGGCCCAGGAAGGACAGGCCCACGAAGAAAGGCAGGATGGGGATCATGATGCGGTTGACCAGGGCGGTCATGATGCGTTCCATCTCGCAGAAGATCTTGCCCAGGGTCTCGGACTTGGTCCAGACGATGGCCACGCCCATGGTCAGGGCCAGCACCAGGGCGCTCATGACGCTGAACAGCGGCGGGATGTCCAGACGGAAGACCATCTCGGGCAGGGAGCGCAGGGTCTCGGTGCTGGTGGCGATGGAGAGGTTGGGGATGATGCAGTAGCCGGAGATCATGGAGAACAGGGCCGCGCCCAGCGAGGAGACGTAGGCCAGGGCCACGGCCACCAGCAGGATCTTGCTGGCGTTCTGGCCCAGACGCACGATGGCGGGGGTGATGAAGCCCACGATGACCAGGGGCACCAGGAAGAAGATGATCTGGCCGAAGATATGGCGCAGGGAGACCACCACGTCCATGACGTGCTTCAGGGAGCCTTCGGCGTTCTCGCCGATGTACAGACCAAGCAGGGCGCCGATGATGATGCCGCCCAACAGTTTGAGAATAAGGGAAAAATCGCCGACCTTAGCAGCCATCCTGCACCTCCGGGGGGTTAAGATACGCAAACCATAGACACCGTGGCTACCGTAGCGCAGGCCAGAGGCTTTTGCAATGTGCCGTGCCGCATGGCCTGCTTTCCCCGACAAAAAAGGAGGCCTACAAAGCAGACCTCCTGCGGATTCCTTAACCGGAAAAAGACAGTGCCCTAGCGGGGACGGGGACCGTCAGGCCGATGATCGGGCCGCGGGCCGCCGGGACGCGGGCCGGGGCGGGGACCATCATGGCGCGGGCCGCGTCCGTCATGGATGCCGGGGCGGGGGCCGGGACGGTCACCGGGGCGATGATAGCCCGGGCGCGGGCCGTCGGGGCGAGGACCGGGACGGTGGTAACCCGGACGAGGACCGGGGCGGTCACCGGGACGGTGATAGCCGGGACGGGGGCCAGGACGGTCGCCGGGGCGATGGTACCCGGGGCGAGGTCCGGGAGGGGGCCCCTTTTTGTAGTGTCCCTTGGGACGGGGCTTGTCCTTGTACCAGCCTTCATGGCGGCCGTTGTCGTTGCGGGCCACCAGGGTCCCGGGCAATACGCCCATGTGATCCACATGATCCGCGACCACGGGCATCCCGTCAGCGACATGCTGCGCGGCCTGTCCTTCATCCGCAAAAGCGAACGTAGCCATACAGGCCAGGGCCAGGGCCGGCAGCAACAGACGAAAGTTCTTTGCGCTCATGGCAAAACTCCTTGCGAGTCGGGGACTGCCCGTTGCGGGCAGATTTGCCCCACATTTCCCGCATAGCATTCCCGTAGGAACGGAGCAAGGCTAAATATTTTTACAGGTAGCGGAAAAAATTTTCATTTTCTCCCAAAGCGCAACGCCGGGGCCCCCAGTCCGAGGGCCGTCGCCTGACGGGCCACGGCGTCAGCCTCCGGCCGGACATACACCCTGCCTTCCAGTTCATATTCCTTGGCCGGCAGGCTGGCCCCGCCGCAGGCACAGGTCGTGGCCCTGCGGGGCAGCACCAGACGTTGCAGCAGCTGGCGCCGCAGGCCCAGGGTATGCGTATGCCGCAGGACGGCCCGGGCGACATTTTCCGTATCGGCAGGACGGCAGAGCACCCGCAGCAGGCCCGCAGGACGGTTCTTTTTGCCCGTGCCCGGCAGCCACAGCACGTCCAGCACATCGGCGGCAGCGGCCAGCTGCTCCAGGGCCGTGCCCAGCTCCTCGCCGGTCAGATGGTCGAGATGGCATTCCAGCTGCATCACGTCTTCCTCGCCCCCCTGGCCGTGATCAGCCTGCCGGGGCTCCCGGGCCTCCACGAGCCAGGCCCGCAGGCCGGTGGGCGCCGGACGCGCGCCGTAGCCCGTGCCCATGGCCAGCAGGCGGCCTTCCGGGCCTTCCACGAATTCGTCCACCAGCACACGGGCCAGGGCCGCGCCGGTGGGGGTCACCAGCTCCGCCTTCGCGTCGGTGGGGTACACGGGCAGACCGCGCATGAGGTTGGCCGTGGCGGGCGCGGGCAGGGGGATCTCGCCATGGGCACAGGTGATGCTGCCCCCGAACCAGGGCAGTGCACAGGCCGTCACCCGCTCCACGCCCAGCTGGTCCAGCGCCCAGCAGGCGCCCAGGATGTCCACCAGGGTGTCCACGGCGCCCACTTCATGGAAATGCACCTCTTCAGGGGCGATGCCGTGGGCCTCGGCTTCGGCCAGGGTCAGGGCCTCCAGCACGGCCAGGGCCTTGTGGCGCACCCTGTCGGCCACAGGCACGGCGGCAAAAATGGCGGCGATGTCCGCCGGGTGCCGCAGGGGCTGGCCCTCCACCTCCCAGCTGACCTCCACCCGGCAGCCGGGACCGCCGCCCCGCTCTTCCTGCCAGACCTCCAGACGGCAGGCCACGCCCGCCTGTGCCAGCAGGCCCGGCAGGGGGGAAAGGTCCACACCAAGATGGGCAAGGGAAGCCAGGGTCATGTCCCCGCTCATGCCGTGACTGCAATCAAGGAAAAGATGCTGCATCTGATAATGACTCCGTTATGAAACTCCGCGCTGCCACTTTTGCTTACAGGCTTGTTTGTGGGCGCAGCTTGGTATATGGTGAGAGGACAGGACAGAAAAGGGAACCTTCCCGCCCGCGGTATGCCGCAGGGTCTCTGTTCAACAGGAGGATCCATGCTCGTAGAAAACTGGATGGCTACCAACGTCATTGCCGTCAAGCCCGACACGTCCCTGCTGAAGTGCCGCAACCTGCTCAAGGAACACCAGATCCGCCGCCTGCCCGTGGTCGATGACCAGAACCGGGTGGTGGGTATCATCTCCGACAGAGACGTCAAGGGCGCGTCGCCCTCCAAGGCCACGGCGCTGGAAGTGCATGAAATGCAATACCTTCTGGCAGAACTCAAGGCCAAGGACATTATGACCGCCAAGCCGGTCACTATCAAGCCCTGGGACAGCGTGGAGCAGGCGGCCATCATCATGATGGACAAAAAGTTCGGCGGTCTGCCCGTGGTCTCCGAAGACAACAAGCTGGTGGGCATCATCACCGACCAGGACATCTTCAAGCTGCTGATCAACATCACCGGTGCCCGCGTGGAAGGCATGCAGTTCGCCTTCGAACTGCCCGATACCCCCGGCAGCATGCGCGTGATCTTCGATACCATGCGCAAGCACAATGCCCGCATCATTTCGGTGCTGTCCTCTTATATGGAAGACAACAAGCGCCAGATCTACGTCCGTATCCGCAGCATGGAAGAATCGGCTGTCGAAGCCCTCGTCAAGGATCTGGAAGCGACCGGCACGCTGCTGCTGGCTGCTCCCTATGACGTGTAGCTGACCGCCTCCCTGAAGGAAACAGCAGACGCAAATCTTCGTATATGCGTAGGTTTTGACGGTTTTTTCAGGGCTTGCCAAGATTATTTTTTTGTGGCAAAAGAAGTGTGCATTTGCGATTGCAGAGCTTTCGCAATTAATGGGGAATGAGCCGAACACCATATGCTTCGGCTGTCTGGCTCGGGCCGCAAGGCCCGAATAGAGCAAACGTCCAAGGAGGACACGCATGGCTGAAATTAGCTTTCAGGGCAAAACCTTCGAAGTTGATGAAGACGGCTTCCTGCTCCGTTTCGACGACTGGTGCCCGGAATGGATGGAATTCGTGAAGGAATCCGAAGGTATCGCCGAAATCACCGCTGACCATCAGAAGATCCTGGACTTCCTGCAGGACTACTACAAGAAGAACGGTATCGCTCCCATGGTCCGCATTCTGTCCAAGAACACCGGCTACAAGCTAAAAGAAGTGTACGAACTGTTCCCCTCCGGCCCCGGCAAAGGCGCCTGCAAAATGGCTGGCCTGCCCAAGCCCACCGGCTGCGTGTAGTTCTCAGCATTGCTTGAAAGGCGGGGCTTCGTCCCGCCTTTTCCCTTTCAGGCGTCCCCTCTCGCAGGCGGACGCCTTTTTCTGTCCCGGCCCGCGGCGCCCCGCGCCCTCCCTTTACGCGCAGACAAAAAAACGGTATCCGCCTTGCCATGAACGTAAAAAAAGTCTTCCTCTGGTCCTTCGGTCTGCTGTTCACGCTGGGCATCCTCGGCTGTGCCGCCGTGGCCGGCCTGTTCTACTGGGCCTCACGCGACCTGCCCGACCTGGAACGCCTTACTGGTTACGAAGCCCCGCAGGCCACGGTCATCCTGGCCCGTGACGGCTCCACCATCGGCACCCTTGCCACGGAAAAACGCTACAGCATCACCCTCAAGGAGATGTCTCCCTGGCTGCCCATGTCCTTCCTGGCTGCGGAAGACGATTCCTTCTACCAGCATCATGGCGTCGATCCCGTGGCCATCGTGCGTGCCTTCATCTACAACCTGCGCAACAAGGCCTCCGGCGGCGGCCAGCAGGGCGGCAGCACCATCACCCAGCAGATCATCAAGCAGCTCCTGCTGAGTTCGGAACGCAGCTATACCCGAAAGATGAAGGAAGCCATCCTGGCCTACCGGCTGGAGCACACCGTCAGCAAGGACGACATCCTCCAGACCTACCTCAACTATATCTATCTGGGACAGCACTCCTACGGCGTGGAAGCCGCGGCCCGTACCTATTTCGGCAAGCATGCTTCCGACATCACCCTGGCCGAGAGCGCCGTCATCGCCGGTCTGCCCCAGGCCCCCAGCCGCTACAATCCCTTCCGGCATCCCGAGGCCGCCAAGGCCCGCCAGATGTACGTCCTTGGCCGTCTGCGCACCCTCAAGTGGATCACCGAGGAACAGTACCAGCAGGCCATCAACGAGCCCCTGGTCTACTGGAGCATGCCCGAGAACCGCGGCGGGGCCTCCAAATGGTATTTTGAAGAAGCCCGCCGCCTGCTGGTGGAATTCTTCACCGAAGAGAACCTGCGCACCCTGGGCATCGATACCCTGAAGAGCGGCGAGGAATACGTCTACACCGCGGGCCTCACCGTGCGCACCGCCATGGACCCCGTGCAGCAGGATGCCGCGGGCGCCGCCCTGCGCCGCGGTCTGGAAGAACTGGACAAGCGCCAGGGCTGGCGCGGCCCGGTCAAGAAGCTCTCCCCCGCGGAGGTGACCGAGTTCCGCGAAAAAAGTACCTTCGCCCCCGCCGACCTCATGGGCAAGGCCTGGGTGCAGGCCGTGGTCACGGCCGTGGACGCCAAGGGCGCCCGCGTCCTGCTGGGCAAGGGCTACACCGGCTATATCCCCGTGGCCAACATGTCCTGGGCCCGTACCCCCAACCGCAAGATCTCCGGCTGGGGGGCTCCCGCCGTGCGTGACGCCCGCAAGGTGCTGAACGTCAACGATCTGATCATGGTCTCGGCCGCGCCCGTGACCGTCCAGGCCGAAGGCGGCAAAAAGGGCAAGGCCGCCACCAAGACCGTGGACTTCGATCCCGCCACGGCCTCGCCGCAAAAGCCCATCACCCTGCTCCTCCAGCAGGAGCCGCTGGTGCAGGGCGCTCTGGCTTCCGTAGAGACCCAGAGCGGCGACGTGGTGGCCCTCATCGGCGGCTACCAGTTCGGCGACAGCCACTTCAACCGCGCTACCCAGGCCCGGCGTCAGCCCGGTTCCAGCTTCAAGCCCGTGGTCTACTCCACGGCCCTGGACTTCGGCTTCACGCCCACGTCCTCGGTGCTGGACGGCCCCTTCGTCTACGTGAACCCCTACACCAACGAAGTCTGGCGCCCCGGCAACTACGAAAAGAACTTCCGCGGCATCATGCCGCTCTATGAGGCCCTGACTCTTTCCCGCAACACCTGCACCGTGCGCCTGGCCCACAAGGTGGGCATCAGCAACGTCATCCAGCGCGCCAAGATGCTGGGTCTCGAACCCCACTTCCCGCAGGAACTGTCCATCAGTCTCGGTGCCGTGGCGGTCTCGCCCCTCAACCTGACGCAGGCCTACGCCGCCTTCGCCAACCAGGGCCTGGGCGTGCGCCCGCGCATCATCACCTCCATCACCGACAACAACGGCCGCGAACTCTACCGGCAGGACATCCAGCACTGGCAGGCCCTCACCCCGCAGAACGCCTACCAGATGGCCACCCTGCTCAAGAACGTGGTCAACTCCGGCACCGGCAGCCGCGCCCGTGTGGACGGCCACGTCATCGCCGGCAAGACCGGCACCAGCAACGACGAGAACGATGCCTGGTTCGTGGGCTTCTCGCCCTCTCTGGTCACGGGCGTCTATGTGGGCTTCGACCAGCTCCAGTCCCTGGGCAAGCAAGAACAGGGCGGGCGTACCGCGGCCCCCATCTTCCGCTATTACCGCAGCCAGATCGAAGACCTGTACAACGACCAGCCCCAGGACTTCACCATGCCGCCCGGCATCACCATGCAAGACGGTCTGGCCTTCCAGGGCGTGCCCGGCCCCGGCCTCTCGGCCATCGACAACGCCAGCGAGGACCCGGCCACGGGCAGCAGTACCCCGGAGACTCCCGATACCTCCGGTGGCGGTGAAGACCTCATGCGGCAGATGTTCTAGCTCCCTAACCAGAGCCGTCCCCACAGGGGACAGCCTCTGAAAAACAGACACACGCACACTGCGGGGCCTCCTTCCGACGGATGGAGGCCCCGCCTGATGTACCCGAAGCCTCCGCAGCACGGGCTGCGGGCGCTGCCACATAGCACAGATCGCCCTGCCCCGCCCCTTCGCGGACAGGCAGGCCCGGACCATAACGAAAGGCCCCGGCCGCCCGGCAGCCCCTGCCCTGCGGCGCCCCTTTCCGGGCAGTGCCCGCGCCCTGCCCCGACCCACTCCAACCACAAGGAAACACATGATCCCCTACGGCTCTCTGGTGGTCTACGTCACCCCCAACAAGGACCGGCGCTACATCAAGCGCCTTGAGGAAGGTCAGGACTGGCACAGCAACGACGGCGTCCTCAGCGCCGAAGCCGTACACGCCGCCAACTTCGGCAGCGAAGTGCGCACCAGTCTGGATATCCCCATCCGTGTGCTGGAAGCCACCCTGCACGACCGTCTCAAGGGCCTGAAGCGCCAGACCCAGATCATCTATCCCAAGGATATCGCCTACATCTGCCTGCGCCTCGGCGCCGGTCCCGGCCGTACCATCATCGAGGCCGGTTGCGGTTCCGGCGGCCTGACCACCGGTCTTTCCTGGTTCTGCGGCCCCACCGGCCGCGTCGTCAGCCACGAGGCCCGCGAAGAATTCATGAAGCTGGCCCGCCGCAACCTCGAATGGGCCGGCGTGGGCGACAACGTGGAGATCGTCCACCGCGACATCGCCGACGGTTTCTGCATCGACAACGCCGACGCCCTCTTCCTCGATGTGCGCACCCCCTGGGAATACCTCGACCACGCCGTCAAAGCCGTAAAGCCCGGCGCCATGTTCGGCTTCCTCGTGCCCACTGTGGACCAGGTCAGCAAGCTGCTCATGGGTCTGGAAAAGGGCCCCTTCGCCGACATCGAAGTCTGCGAGATCCTCATGCGCAACTGGAAGCCCGTGGCTGACCGCCTGCGCCCCGAAGACCGCATGAACGCCCATACCGGCTTCCTCATCTTCTGCCGCCATCAGGAGCGCAGTGCCGACTTCGAATACAGCCGCCCCCTGGGCACCCGCCAGCGCAAGCAGGAAGCCGCCCGTCAGGCCCGCCTTGCCGAAAGCGGCGCCAATCCCCACGACGACGGCGAGACCGCCGGCGACGACGAATAGTTTCCGCAACGCTTTTTTGAACGAGAGGGGGAGGGACGTTTTTTGTAAAAACTGTCCCTCCCCCTCTCGCGCTCTCCCCCACCCTGAAAAAACTTTTCCCTAGCCGGATGGCTGGTCCCCGCCGCTGGCTGCGCGACAACAGGACGTTACGTCAGGCTTGCTCTGACAGGATAAACGAGAGGGGGGAGGGACGTTTTTTGTAAAAACTGTCCCTCCCCCCTCTCGCGCTCTCCCCCCACCCTGAAAAACTTTTCTCTGGTCGGGATGCTGTTCCCCGCCGCTGCCTCACAGCAGGGAACAACGCGGCACATCGCCAAAAATCACATGCAGCTGCGACGGCTGGAGCCTCTCTCGGAAAACTGTGCCGTCCTCTGCCTGAACGCACAAAAAAAGAACGTCTTTGGACGTTCTCTTTTTTATGCCGGATACGGCAGGACGGCGGCAGACCTGTCCCCCCGATCCCGACGGACTTTGCCCGTCCTCTGCGACCCGGGACACAGCCTTCCCACCTACGTCCAACCTTTCCAAATGGAGACCGGCAGCCGGCGACCAGACCGCCGCCCCTCCCGTCACTGCCATCGTTCAAAATAAAAGTTTTTGGAAAGGATGGGGGGATGCAAGGGGGGAAGGGAGAACCTTTTTCCAAAAAGGTTTCCCTTCCCCCCTGCAAACAAACAGCAGACAATACCCGCCTATACTTTGAAGAAGCGTAGCCGCAGCGCGTTGCTGACCACGGAGAAGGACGACAGGGCCATGGCGGTGCCGGCGATCATGGGCGAGAGCATGGGCCCGCCGAAGACATGCAGCAGCCCGGCGGCCACGGGCAGGCCCAGCAGGTTGTAGCCGAGGGCCCAGCCCAGGTTCTGGCGGATGTTGCGCATGGTGGCGCGGGAAAGAGCCAGAGCTGTGAGCACGGCGTCCATGCCGCCGCGCATGAGGACGATGTCCCCGGCTTCGGCGCTCACGTCCACACCGCTGCCCACGGCCATGCCCACGTCGGCCACGGCCAGGGCCGGGGCGTCATTGATGCCGTCGCCCACCATGGCCACCAGCAGGCCTTCGGCCTGGAGCCGACGGATGCGCTCGGCCTTTTCGGCGGGCAACAGTCCGGCGGCCACGTCGGCGTCAGCCAGACCGGCCTGTCGGGCCACGGCCCGGGCGGTGCGTTCGTTGTCACCAGTGAGCATGACCACCCGGATGCCCATCTCGTGCAGGCGGGCCACCACCGCGGCGGATTCGGGGCGCAAGGCGTCGGCCAGTGAGAGGATGCCCGCGATCTGGAGGTCGTCCCACTGCCAGCGGGCGCTGTCGTCATCACCGGCAGCGGCAAGGGCGGCACGGGCCGGAGCCAGCGCCAGCAGCAGCGGCGTCTGCCCGGCCTCGGCCAGCGAGGCCAGACGTTCCAGCACTGCGGCATCGGGAGCGATGCGGTTCTGCTCCATGAAAGCGACATTGCCCAGGGCCACGCGCCAGGCCGTACCGTCCAGCGTCACCACACCGGCGATGCCCAGGCCGGGCGCCACGTCCACGGCATCCACGGGGCAGGCGGGGCAGCCGCGTTCCTTGCCCGCGGCCACCAGGGCCAGGGCCAGCGGATGCTCGGAGCGGGCCTCCAGCGCGGCGGCCAGTGTGACGAGGGCCTGCTCGTCATGGGCGGCGAGGGGGATGACTCCGGTCAGCACGGGCTTGCCGGTGGTCAGGGTCCCGGTCTTGTCCACGGCGATGGCCCGGACGTGGCCGGCCTGCTCCAGGGCAGCACCGTTCTTGATGAGCACGCCCAGCTGGGCGCCGCGTCCGGTGCCCACCATGATGGACATGGGCGTGGCCAGGCCCATGGCGCAGGGGCAGGCCATGACCAGCACGGCCACGAAGACCGTGACGGCCACGGTGGCGGGCTCGTCGCTGAAGATGAGCCAGGCCAGCCCGGCCAGGGTGGCGATGCCCATGACCGCGGGCACGAAGTAGAAGCTCACCCGGTCGGCCAGTCGGGCGATGGGGGCCTTGCTGCCCTGGGCCTCGCGCACCAGCCGGATGATGCGGGCCAGACGGGTGTCCTGCCCCACATGTTCGGCGGTCATGGTCAGGGCGCCTTCACCGTTGACGCTCCCGGCCACGAGGCTGTCGCCGGGGCCCACGGCCACGGGGATGGATTCCCCGGTCAGCAGGGAAAGGTCCACGGCGCTCTTGCCGCCGGTCACGCTGCCGTCCACGGGGATGCGGGCGCCGGGCCTGATGACCAGGGTATCGCCGGGCATGACCTCGGCCAGCGGGATCTCGCGGCTCTGGCCGTCAGCTTCCAGACGCAGGGCCGTTTCCGGCGTCAGGCGCAGCAGCGCGCCCATGGCGTCCCCGGCCTTGCGCTTGGCCGTGGCCTCCAGGAACTGGCCCAGCTCGATCATGGTCAGCAGCACGGCCACGGATTCATAGTAAAGGTTCATGGCCCGCAGCTGGGGATCGCTGCCCGCAAGGCCCAGCAGGGTCGTCCACAGGCTGTAGAGCAGGGCCGATCCCGTGCCCACGGCCACCAGACTGTCCATGGTGGGGGCCTTGTGGCCCAGGGCCAGCAGACCTTCGCGGTAGAAATGGCGGCCCAGCCAGACCACGGGCAGGGTCAGGGCCAGCTGCGCCAGCATGAAGGTGCGGGGCGCGTGGTGCGGATCGAGCCAGGCGGGCAGGGGCATGCCCAGCATATGTCCCATGGAGAGGATGAGCAGGGGCACGGCAAAGACCAGCATGGGGCCCAGACGCCCCAGACGCACGCGCCGGTCCTTTTCGTCCTGCCGGCGTTTTTTCTCGTACTGGACGGCCACGTCCTCTTCCTGTGACGGCACGGCACTGAAGCCCATGCCCGCCACGCGTTCCATGATCAGGGGCACCGTCTCGCTTTCCGTGCCCGGCTTGAGCCAGATCTGCGCCTTGGCCGTGGCCAGGTTGACCGCGATGCGCTCCACGTTCTCCATGCGCCCCACCACGCGTTCGATACGTGAGGAGCAGGCGGCGCAATGCATGCCGCCGATATCAAAACGCAAGGGACCTGCCTTTCGCGTTTCCATAAAACCTCCTGCCTGCCGGTGGTCTTGACGCTCCGTTCCGGCAGTATTATTCCTGATGGTGCTCCCATTGAAAATGAAAATCAATATGTGGGAACACAGCAAGGAGTGTCGCATGAAGATCCTCAAAGTCAACGGCATGCGTTGCGGCCATTGCAAAGCCGCTGTGGAAGAAGCCGCCGCCAAGATCCCCGGCGTGAGCAACCCCGTGGTGGACCTGGACGCCAAGGAACTGCGCTATGAAGAAAGCGCTCCGGTCGATGAGGCCGCCCTGCGTCAGGCCATCTTCGACATCGGCTTCGATCCCCAATAACCCCCACGACCGCCACATCTTTTTCAGGCCGCGCATGCGGCCTTTTTTTGTCCCCAAACGGCAGGCGCTTTTTCCTTAAAAAATATCTTATGAAATATTTTCTAATTTATTTCAATGATTCTACACGCATAGAACAACAAGCGTTCCCTACTTGCCGTGATGGCACAAAAGCCGTAATAACGAAGAGTTTTATTGTCCGCAGATCGTCAGGAGAGAACATGCGACACACCATCACTGTGGCCGGTGGCGGCAGCTGGGGCACGGCCCTGGCGCATCTGCTGGCAGTCCGCGGGCACAGGACGCGCCTGTGGCTGCGTGATGCCGCCGTGGCCGAGGCCATCAATACCAGGCACGAGAACCCGCGCTACCTGCCGGGGCTTGCCCTGCATCCCGACCTGGAGGCCGGGACGGGGCCGGAACTGCTGGGTACCGAGCTCCTTCTGCTGGCCATACCCTGCCAGCAGCTGCGCGGCTGGCTCCACGCCATGCGGGACCATCTGCATCCCGAGCCCGTGCTCATCAATGCCGCCAAGGGGCTGGAGCTGGGCACGCTTTCCCCGTGCAGCCGCATCGTGGCGGAAGAGCTGGCGGGCAGGCCGTTCCACTATGCCATGCTTTCCGGGCCGTCCTTCGCAGCCGAAGTGGTGCGCGACCAGCCCACGGCCGTGGTGCTGGCCACGGCGGAAGAAGCGCTGGGCTGCCGTCTGCGTGAACTTTTTTCCTGCGCCACCTTCCGCTGCTACTCCAGCACCGACGTGCTGGGCGTGGAACTGGGCGGCGCGCTGAAAAACGTCATGGCCATAGCGGCCGGCGTCTGCGACGGGCTGGGGCTGGGACACAACAGCCGTGCGGCCCTGCTGACGCGCGGCCTGGCCGAGATGAGCCGTATCGGCGAGGCCTGCGGGGCGCAGGCGGCCACCTTCATGGGCCTTTCCGGCCTGGGCGACCTGGCGCTGACCTGCACGGGCGACCTTTCCCGCAACCGGCAGGTGGGCCTGCGCCTGGGACAGGGGGAGAGCCTGGAGCACATCACCTCCAGCCTGGGCATGGTGGCCGAAGGGGTCAAGACCACCTCGGCGGTCTACGACCTGGCCCGGCGGCTGGGCGTGGAGACGCCGGTGACCGATACCGTCCAGGGGCTGCTGCACGGGGGCGAATCCCCCCGCGAAGCGGTCATGCGTCTGATGACGAGGACTTTGCGCCAGGAATGACAAGCAAGCCAAAAAAAGGCTTGCACCAGTCAGGAGTGTCGCGTATCTTTAGGCTAATCGTGAAAAAAATTTTTTTCACGAGGATATCCCGCCGGAAGGGCAAACACGGGCAGATGACGCGCATCCACGTCCTCTGCATTGAACACTCCACCGGCTAAAGCCGGTGGATTCACCGTGGCGACTAAAGTCGCGTTCCGGCTAAAGCCGGTATGGCCCCTGCTGAAGCAGGCTGAAGTCATTCCCCCTCAATTCGGAAGGTTTCATCTGCATCTTCCTGTTGCGTGATGTATTGCTTAATGACCTCATCGGTCACATTGCCACTGCTGCAACAGAAATAGCCACGCGCCCACATATGACGTCCCCAGTACTGGCGGCGCAACAATGGAAATTCATTTATCATGGCATGCGCGGTTCGGCCTTTCAGTTGTTGCATCAACTTGCTCACAGCAAGGCTTGGTGAAATCGAAACGAAAAGATGGATATGGTCGGGTGCTATATGTCCTTTGAGAATTTCCACCTGATGCTTTTCACAGATGCCGCGTATCAGCGACCTGGCTCTCTGGGCGATGTCGCCTGACAAAATCTTTTTCCTGTACTTGGTTATCCAGACCAGGTGCAGGTGAATTGAAAAAACACTGTGGGAGCCTTTACGATAATTGCTCATGCCCACAGACTACAAAAGAAACGCTAAAGCCGCCACCTAAAGGTGGGGGTTTTACCCCTCCCTGAGTGGGACAATAATTTTGTACTTTTTACCCGGCAGACAATGGGGCGCGTATGACAATACCATCCTACACGGCAAGCGGTTCCTTCATCCTTTTCATCCCGGGCCTGCTGTTCCTGCTGTACGGCGCATGGCAGGCGATCCGCCAGCGGCAGAACGCCCGCCGGCTCATCCTGTGGGGGGCCGTGCATGACGCGGGCCTCATCTGCATGGCGCTGGGTGCGGCCAATGCCGCCGCCGGTACAGGCGTCTGGCTGTTCGTGGCCTTCCAGCTGCTGGCCCGCGGCCTGAGCTGGAGCGCCCTCAACTCCCTGGCCGGGCCCGCCGCTCCGTCGGCGACCTTCGCGGCCCTGCGCGGGGCCGTCAAACTCCAGCCCGTCAATGGTGCCCTGTTCGCCCTCGGCCTCATGGCCAGCGTGGGCGGTTCGCCCTTCCTGATCCCGGAAGGGCGTCTTTTTATCACCCAGGGCATACTGGCCTCTTCCCTGCCCCTGCACTGCGGCCTGTTCTGCACCGTGCTGGCGGCCGTCACGGCCACGGTCCTCATCGCCCTGCATGTGGACGCCCTGCGCCAGTGCTTCCTGCAGCCCTGTAGCACCGCCTATGACGGCGCTGCCTCCGGCAGCTGCCGTTCCGACGCCCTGACCTTGGTGCTGGGCGTGCTGGTGGCGCTCATGGGCCTGGCCCGCGGCCCCATGCTGGATGTGGCCGCCGGCTGGGCCGGCCTGCAGGTGGCCCACGCCACCGTGCATCCCGCCTTCTGGATCTACTTTGCCGGCGCCTTCGTCTGCGGCGTGGCCGCCTGGGCGAAATTCCGCTGGATGCCCCACCTTGGCGTGCTGGCCTGTGCCGCCGCCCTGGCCGCGACCCTGACGCTGGATGCGCCCGCGCCCGTGGCCCTGCTCTTCCTGGTGATGATCGGCTTCATCGCCTTCATCGTCTCGGTGTACTCCCTGGGCTACATGGCCCACGCCCACCGGCAGGGCTGGTACTGGTTCTTCCTGCTGCTGACCTTCGCCTCTCTGGCCGGCATCGTTTCCACGCCCGACATGGCCGCCATGTACGGCTACTGGGAACTGATGACCTTCGCCTCCTACTTCCTGGTGGTGCACGAAGCCAACCGCGTGGCCTTTGACGCGGGCTTCAAATACTACCTGATGTGCGCGGGCGGCGCCCTGCTGATGCTGCCCGGCATGCTGCTGCTGGGCAACGGCGGCCTGGGCCTTGCCGATGTCCGCATCCAGAGCGCCCTGCTTTCGCCCCATGTGCTGAACATGGCCGCCCTGCTCTGCCTCGTCGGCTTCGGCGTCAAGGCCGGTCTGGTGCCCCTGCACTCCTGGCTGCCCGATGCCCACCCCGCCGCGCCTTCCTCGGTGTCCGGTCCCCTGTCCGGTATCATCACCAAGATGGGCATGTTCGGCATCGTGGTCCTGCTGCTGGGCCAGACCAACGGCGCCCTGTTCGCCAAGGCCGAGGTCTTCGGCCTGTCCTGGTTCGGCTCCATCCTGACCTTCATGGGCGCGGCCACCCTGATCTTCGGTGAGCTCATGGCCCTGAAGCAGGACGACATCAAGCGCATGCTGGCCTACTCGACCCTGGGCCAGCTGGGCGAGATCGCCCTGGTGCTGGGCATGGGCACCTGGCTGGCCACGGCCGGCGCCCTGTCGCACATGCTCAGCCACGCCATCATGAAGGACCTGCTCTTCCTCGGTGCGGGCGCCCTCATCCTGCGGGCCGGCAGCCGCAAGCTCGCCGACCTGCGCGGTCTTGGCCAGTGCATGCCCTGGACCGTGAGCTGTATGGCCGTGGGCCTCATCTGCATCATGGGCCTGCCGCCGTTCACCGCCTTCTTCAGCAAATACCTGATGATCCAGTCCGCCATCCATGCCGGTCATCCCGCGCTGGCGGCCCTGATCCTCATCGGCTCCCTGGTGGGTGCCATCTACTACGTGCGCATCCTCAAGACCCTGGTCTTCGAGGAACGTCCCGCCGACCTGCCCATGGTGGAAGAGGCCCCGTGGTCCATCCGCGGCGCCCTCATGGCCCTGGCCGCCCTCAGCCTGCTGCTGGGCCTGGCCCCCTGGGCCCCGCTCACGCTGGTCATCCCCGTGGCCTCGGCCTGCTTCGCCCCGGCCTCCATGGATCTGGTCGTGCTCCAGTCCGTCATGGCGCCCTGGCCCATCTATGTGGCCGTGCCCGTGTTCGGTGCCCTGCTGCCGGCCTTCTTCCGCCGCAATCCCATCTGGGCCGCCCGCTCCAGCGCCTTCGTGCTGCTGCTGACCGCCGCCCTGGTGATCTTCCTGGGCCGCGACCTGGATACCCTGAGCTACTGCTTCGCGCTCATCGTGCCGCTCATCGGCGCCCTGAACGTCTTCTACGCCCAGGGCTACATGTCCCACAGCCACACCCAGTGGCGCTTCTACTGTGCCTTCACCGCCATGTGCGGCGGCCTGGTGGGCATCTCCGCCAGCACCTATCTTTTCCAGTTCTTCCTGTTCTGGGAGATCATGAGCTCGTGGACGCTCTACATGGCCATCGCCCATGAAGGCGACAAGGCCTCGCTGCGCGAAGCCTTCAAGTACTTCTTCTTCAACGTGCTGGGCGCCGGCTTCATCTTCGTGGGCGTCTGTGTGCTCGGTCCGGCCACGCCGTTCTCTTCCGAGTCCATGCAGCACCTGACCAAGATCTTCCTGCTGCCCGGCTGGGTCGTCTGGGGCGGTACCGCCCTGCTGGCCCTCGGCTTCGTCATGAAGGCCGCCCAGCTGCCCTTCCGCATCGACTGGCAGATGCATCCGGCCCTGGCCCCCACGCCCGTGTCCGGCTACATATCCTCGGTGCTGCTGAAGAGCTCCATCCTGGGCCTCATCAAGCTCTTCATGCTCATGGGCGGCAGCCTGGCCATGATCGGCGTCAGCGCCGCCTGGCCCAATGAACTGATCCAGACCGTGGTCATGTGGATCGGCGGCATCACCATCGTCATGGCCGCCACCCAGGCCCTGCTGGTCAACAACGTGAAGCTGGTCTTCATCTACTCCACCGTGAGCCAGATCGGCTACATGGTGCTGGCCGTGGCTGCCGGCGATGCCCTGGGCTACGCGGGCGGCATGCTGCACGTGATCAACCACGTGTTCTTCAAGGACCTGCTCTTCCTCGTCTGCGGCGCCGTGATGTTCGCCACCCACGCCGACAGCCTGGATGACCTGGGCGGCATCGGCCGCAAGATGCCCTTCACCCTGTGCATGTTCGCCATCGCCGGCCTGTCCGTGGTCGGCGTGCCGCCCACCAGCGGCTTCTCGTCCAAGTGGATCATCTACCACGCCCTGATGCAGGCGGACCAGCCCTTCCTGGCCCTGCTCTCCCTGGTGGGCAGCGTGCTGACTCTGGCCTACATCGCCAAGTTCCTGCATGCGGCCTTCCTGGGCCAGCCTTCCAAGCATCTGGATCATGTGCAGGAAGCCCCGCTGACCATGCGTGTGCCCATGGCCATCCTGGCCATCGGCTGCATCATCACCGGCATCTTCCCCGGCCTGATGCTCTGGCCCATCAACGCCATCCTGGGCGATTACAACGCCGGCAGCCTGGTGGTGGGCCTCTCGGGCCTGCAGGAAGGCCCCGGTGCCTGGAACGCCACCGGCCTGAGCGTGATGATGGCCATCGCCGCCGCCGCGGGCTGGTACTTCGTGCGCCGCTTCGTGGTGCTGCGTGAAGTGGACGTGCATACCTGCGGTCTGCCCACCGAGGTGGGCACCAGCCGCATGGCGCCCTCGGGCATCTACGGCGGGCTGGTTCGCCGCCTGGCCTGGTTCCCGGGCAATACCAGCGTAGACAACAAGAGCTAGGAAGGAGAAACCGAGATGACCGACATCATTCTTGGTGTGCTGCACATGTGCATTTTCCCCGGCGGCCTGTTCGCGCTGGCTGTGGGGCTGTTGTTCAAAGGCCTTGACCGTCGCGTCGAGGCCCGCCTGCAGCGCCGCGTGGGCCCGCCGCTGATCCAGCCCCTGCTGGATATCGCCAAACTGCTGACCAAGGAGACCCTGATCCCCAAAACGGCCGTGCGCAGTGTCTTCCTGGCCGCGCCCGTGGTGGGCTTTGCGGGCATGGCCGTCTGTGCGGCCTTCATCCCCGTGCCCGGCGTGTTCAGCGGCCTGTACAACATGGGCGACCTGCTGGTGCTCTTCTACCTGCTGCCCATCCCGGCCATCGCCATCATGCTGGGCGGCTCGGCCTCCAGCTCGCCCTTCGGCGCCATGGGCTTCTCGCGTGAGATGCTCATGATGCTGGCCTACGAGACCCCCCTGCTCATGATCCTGCTGGCCGTGGCCATGCTCGTGGGCAAGGCCACCGGTACCGGTGCCGAGTTCTCGCTGCTGGCCATCGTGGACTGGCAGCAAAACGCCGGTTCCCTGGGCCTCAACCCGGTCATGATCCCGGCCCTGCTGGCCTACCTGATCTTCCTGCCCGGCACCATGGGCGTGCCGCCCTTCGACATCCCCGAAGCCGAGACCGAAGTGCTGGAAGGTCCCCTGCTGGAATACGGCGGCCCCCTGCTGGCCCTGTTCCAGATCGGCTCCGCCCTCAAGACCTTCGTGGTCCTGGGCCTGGGCGTGGCCCTGTTCTTCCCCGGCACCATCTCCGACTTCTGGATCGTCAACCTGATCTGGTTCGTCTTCAAATGTCTGGTGCTGATGCTGCTGTCCCTGACCCTGGTCAAGTCCGCCACCGGGCGTTTCCGCATCGACCAGGCGTTCCGCTTTTATGTGAAGGTCCCCACCGTCCTGGCTCTGGTGAGCCTAGTGCTGGTGTGGGCGCTGTAAGGAGGTCGGGCATGAGTCTGGACAACATGCTCAAGAAACTGTCGGTACGCTCGCCGTGGCTCTTCCGCATCAACGCGGGCTCCTGCAACGGCTGTGACGTGGAACTGGCCACCACGGCCTGCATCCCCCGCTACGACGTGGAACGCCTGGGGTGCCGGTACTGCGGCAGCCCCCGCCATGCCGACATCGTGCTCATCACCGGCCCGCTGACCACCCGTGTGCGCGACCGCGTGCTCGCGGTCTGGAACGAGATCCCCGAGCCCAAGATCACCGTGGCCGTGGGCATCTGCCCCATCTCCGGCGGCGTGTTCCGCGAAGGCTACTCCATCGAGGGCCCCATCTCGCGCTACATCCCCGTGGATGTGAACGTGGCCGGCTGTCCGCCCCGCCCCCAGGCCATCCTGGAAGGCGTGGTGCTGGCACGCAAGATGTGGCTCAAAAAGCTGGGCATCGAGGAATAAATGGACAGGGGGAAGCCTTTGCATCGGCTGGCCGTCTGGCTGGGGCTGCGTGACGCCGCTCCCGCTGACGGTACCGCACCTCTTGACGGTGCCTCCCCCGCTGCCGAGACAACTTCCGGGGATCAGCCCTGCCGGCGCTGCGGCATATGCCACCACGTCTGCGGCCTGATTCCCCGTACGCCCAAAGGCCCGCGCCCGGGCCCGGAGGAATAATTATGGCGGGTTTTCTGAAAATTCTGTTCCGCAATCTGCTGCAAGGCCCCAGCACGGACCCGTTCCCGCTGGGTGAAACATTCACGCCCGAGCGCTTGCGGGGCCGGGTGAAGATCGACCCCAACCTGTGCATGGGCTGCGGCGTGTGCCGTCATGTCTGTGCCGCCGGGGCCATCAACATCCGCCAGAAACCGGACAACAGCGGCTACACCATCACGGTCTGGCAGGACTCCTGCTGTCTGTGCGCCTCCTGCCGCCAGTACTGCCCCACCGGTGCCATGAGCATCACCAATGACTGGCATTCGGCCCACCTGGAGTCCGAAAAGTTCGGTCGTGTGGAGCAGCAGACCATCAATTACGAACCCTGCTCGCACTGCGGCACCCTCATGCGGCCCCTGCCGCTCAAACTGGCGGAAAAACTCTACGCCAAGAACAGCGAGATCGACCCCGACCAGATCCGTCACCTGTGCCCCAAGTGCCGCCAGATCGAGGACGCCAAACGCAGCCTTTGTCATCTGCCCGAGCCCCACAAAGCCATGGAGCCCGCCCAGACCCCCGCTTCTGCCGCGCCCACCACGGATTAGCCGTTTTTACGAGGATTGAACATGCAAGAGATTCTGCAAGGCAACGCCGCGCTCATAGAGGCTCTGGGAGCCCTCTGCACCCGCGACAAAGCCATACATCACAGCACCGACGCCTACGGCAACGCCTTCCACTGGTTCCGTCTGGACCATCCCCGTTTCATGAGCCAGGCCGCCACCGCCCTGCAGGGCGCCCATGCCCGTCTGTGCATGATCACGGCCTACAACCTGAAGCAGCTGGGCGAACAGCAGCAGGAACTGTGCTACCACTTCGAGCTGCAGGGCGTGGTCTACAACATCACCGTCACCCTGACCGCCGAACACAACACCGTGCCTTCCATCACCCCCCTGTTCGCCAATGCCGACTGGCATGAGCGCGAGATGATGGAACTGTACGGCATCCGCGTGGCCAACCAGCCCAACCCGCGCCGCCTCTTCCTTGACGAGGAACTGGACGCCGGCATCCTCAACGAGGCCGTGCCGCTGTCCATCATGATGAACGGGGCCTGCACCACGGACCTCTGGGAACGCATTCTGAAAGAAAAGGAAGGGGAACGCGCATGAGCAAGCTCACCACTTTCAACATGCCGCTGGGCCCCGTGCATGTGGCGCTTGAAGAGCCCGTCTACTTCAACCTCACCGTGGAAGGCGAGACCATCCGCAAGGTGGAGCTGACCTCCGGTCACGTGCACCGCGGCATGGAAGCCCTGGCCACCCAGCGCAACCTCATCAAGAACGTCACCCTGACCGAGCGCGTCTGCTCCCTGTGCTCCAACAGCCACAGCTTCACCTACAGCATGGCCGTGGAAAACGTGCTGGGCATGGAGATCCCCGTCCGCGCCCGCTACCTGCGCGTGCTGGCCGAAGAGATCAAGCGCGTGGCCTCGCACCTGTTCAACACCGCCATCCAGGCCCACATCATCGGCTTCAAGTCGCTGTTCATGCACGTCATGGAAGTGCGCGAGATGATGCAGGACGTGAAGGAGACCGTGTACGGCAACCGCATGAACCTGGCCTCCAACTGCATCGGCGGCGTCAAGTGCGACGTGCCCCCGGACATGCTCAAGTACATCCTGGGCATGATCGACAAGGTGGAGCCCGCCGTGGACGAGATCCGCGAGATCTATGCCACCAACGCCATGGTCCTGGGCCGTACCAAGGGCCTGGGCCTGCTGCCCAGGGAAGACGCCCTGCGCCTGGGCGTGGTGGGCCCCGTGGCGCGCGGTTCCGGCATCGCCATCGACGTGCGCAAGGATTCGCCCTATGCGGCCTATCCCGACCTGGAGTTCAAGAGCATCACCCATGACGGCTGCTGCATCCACTCCCGCACCATGGTGCGCCTGGACGAGATCTTCGAATCCTTCAAGCTCATCCGCCAGTGCTGCGAACGCATGCCCGAAGGCCCCCACTGCGTGCCCATGCGCCAGATCCACACGGCCGAAGCCTGCGCCCGCAGCGAAGCGCCCCGCGGCGAAGTCTTCTACTACATCCGTACCAACGGCACGGACATCCCGGCCCGACTCAAGTGGCGCGTGCCTTCGTACATGAACTGGGAGGCCCTGGGCGTCATGATGCGCGACTGCGCCGTGGCCGACGTGGCCCTGATCACCAACAGTATCGACCCCTGCGTCTCCTGCACGGAGCGCTAGGCCGGAAACAAGGATGCACGAAGCCAGTCTTGTCCAGGGGCTGCTCAAGATAGCCCTGAAAACTGTGGAAGACCACAATGCGGCCCACCCGGAACAACGGGTGCGCCGCATCCGCAGCATCACCTGCGAGCTGGGCCTCATCTCCTGTGTGGAGCCGCAGACCCTGAAAGGCTGCTTCGAGATCTTTGCCCAGGGCGGCATGGCCGAAGGCGCGGAGCTCATCCTGCAGACCGCTCCCCTGCCCTGCCGCTGCACGGATTGCGGACATACATTCGAGCTGCACAGAAGGCACTTTACCTGCCCCCACTGCGGCAGCGACGCCATACGCTTCACCGGCGGACACGGTCTTGTGATGACCAATCTGGAGGTGGAGCCGGAGGAAAGCCATGATTGAGCATATTCAGGTAATACCCGACAAATGCCGCGCCTGCCGCCGCTGCGAAGTGGCCTGTATCGCCGCGCACCACGGGATGACCTTCAAGGAAGCCATGAAGCACCGCGACGTGCTGGTCTCGCGCGTGCAGGTGGTCAAGGCCGAAGGCTTCAAGACCACCGTGCGCTGCCACCAGTGCACCCCCGCCCCCTGCTGCAACATCTGCCCCACCGGCGCCCTGCAGCAGGAAGAGGACGGTCGCATCACCATGCGCGTGCAGCTGTGCGTGGCCTGCAAGATGTGCATCGCCGTCTGTCCCTACGGCACCATCTCGCTGGATACCATCGGCATGCCCGAAGAAGGCGGCGAGACCATGGCCCAGCGCAGCCGCCGCGAAGTGGCCGTGCGCTGCGACATGTGCAAGGCCTGGCGTGAAGAGAACGGCAAAAAGATCACCGCCTGCATGGAGGCCTGCCCCGTGCACGCCCTTTCCATGGTGGAGCCCGACGGCACCGTCATCGAAGCGCCCAAGCCCGAAAAGAAAAAGCCCGCTGCCGCCGAATAGCGCCCACGGGCCCACAGGCTGCATGGCAGCCGCGTTTTGACGAGGGGGAAGAGGGAAACCTTTTTGAAAAAAGGTTCTCCCTCTTCCCCCTCGTGCTCCCCCATCTCCCTTCCAAAAACTTTTATCCGTCCCGGCCTGCTCCCTGCAGTTGGAGCACAGGAAAGCCGCGGGCATCCTGTCCGGAGCATCTCCCGCACAAAAATAATGGAGCGTCCCCACTGCCGCGTATCATGCGGCAGTGGGGACGCTCTCTTGCTTTGCATCAAACAGCCTTGTCGCCGGCCCCCGTCGGGGCCGAAGGCACCGCGATAAAGCGCGCTGGGGAGGGGGGAGTTTGAGGGGGGAACCCCTCTCGCGCCAGCAGCGACCGGATGGCGGCCGCAGGCCGTGCCCGTTAGCGACAAGGGAGCGTTACGGGCATCGACAGCAACAATGAGGAGGTTCTTCCCTCAAAAACGATAGGCCGTCCCCATCAACGGGGCAGGAACTTTACTGGCATCGGCAGCAGCGACGAGCCCCTTTCCCCGCATCACCGATCTGCTCCCGGGCTACTTCCCGGCCATGAAATCGGACCAGCGGGCCAGCAGGGCACGCAGGGCATTGCCGCGATGGCTGCGGGCGTTCTTCTCGTCACGGGTGAGCTGGGCGGCGCTTTTGCGGATGCTCTCGTCCCAGAACAGGGGATCGTAGCCGAAGCCGTTCTCGCCCAGGGGCTCTTCGAGGATGCGACCTTCCCAGGTACCGCGCACCACAAGCTCGCGGCCGTCGGGATGCACGGCCACCATACAGCTCACGAAGCGGCAGGAGCGGCGGGCCTGGGGCACATCGCGCAGTTCGAAAAGCAGCTTGCGCATGTTGCGCTTGTCCACGCTCTCGCCGGGCAGGCTTTCCCAGTCGTTGGAATAGCGGGCGGAATAGACGCCGGGGCCCTTGTCCAGGGCGTCCACTTCCAAGCCGGAGTCGTCGGCCACGGCCACAAGGCCGGTGGCGGCACACACGGCACGGGCCTTGATGAGGGCGTTCTCTTCGAAGGTGGTCCCGGTCTCTTCGATCTCGCCGATCTCGGGGAAGAGGGAAAGGCCCACTACCTCGATGCCGAAGTCGGCCATGGGATCGGCCAGTTCCCGGATCTTGCCGGCATTATGGGTGGCCAACACCACCCGCAGCTTTCCGTTGTCGTTCATGAGTTCTCCTTGCGCACCGGCAGGTGCGGTCGTTGCAGTGTCGCGATCAGGATGCCGCCGATGATGAGCATGCCGCCCACCACCTGGGCCGTGTTGACGGCCTCCCCAAGGACGATATGGGCCCCCGTGGCGGCGAAGACGGGCATGCTGTAGTAGACGATGCCCGCACGCACGGGCCCGATACGGCTGATGGCGGCCGTCCAGAGGCAGAAGGAACAAAAGGAGCAGCCCACCCCGGCATAGAGCACGCCTATGATGACGGCAGGCTCCCATTGCACGGGCGGCAGCCAGCACATCTCGGCCAGCACGGGCGGCACGCAGAACAGCGCCCCCAGCCCGAAGGTGGCGGCACTGAAGCCGAAGACCGAAAGATCCGTGCCCCGGTGGCGCATGAACAGCGAATACAGGCCAAAGCTTGCCGCTCCGCCCAGGGACCAGAGGTCACCGGGGGCAAAGCGCAGGGCCGCCAGGCGTTCCATATCGCCGCGGCTGACCAGGATCACGATGCCTGTGGCCACCACCAGCATGCCCAGCAGACGGCGCGGGGTGATGGCCTCACCGTAGAGCAGGCGCGAGAATATCAGGATGATGATGGGGGCCGTGGGCGCGATCAGGGCCATGTTCAGGCTCTCTGTGCTTTGCCCGGCCTTGTAGAAAAAGGTGTTCATCAGCGTCACGCCCAGCAGGGACATGACCACCACAAAACGCCAGTGACGGCGCAGAGCGGGCCAGTCCTCGCGCAGATGGCGCCAGGCAAAGGGCAGGATGGTGACGAAGGCCGTGAACCAGCGCCAGAAGTTGCACTGCCACGGCGGGATCATGTCCGCCACGGCGCGCGCCACCACGAAATTCCCCGACCAGATGACCACGGCCAGCAGGGCCAGCAAGTAGCCTGATGTGTTCTGTTTCATGCTTTTCCCGGCGCTGCCGTCCTCCTGCGCTCTCATAACAGGTTGCCCTGCAAATGGCAAAAGCGGGACGGGGCAGTCTTTCCTTTTCCCTGCAAACCGGCTATCTTGGCCGTTACGCGACGCATGTCGCACTGTCTCCACTCCCGCACGGGGTTCCCCCGCTGCCCACTTCCACCAAGGTTTGCTCTCATGGCTCAGACGCGCCACCTTGTCCTGGGGCTCATGCCCCGTGGGGCCGATCCCGATACCCATTGGGCAGCCGGGCCCTGGTGTTTCGATACGGAAGAAGATTTCTTTCCCGGCTGGGAAGACAGCTTCGTCTTCGGCCGGGAGCCCCTGCGCGATCCCGCCACCCTGGACAGGGCCGTGCTCATGGCCCAGTCCCTGACCGTGGACAGCATCCCCGCCCTGGGGCGGCACCTGTTGGACCTGCAACGCCGTCGCGCCGAGGAAAACAATCCCGTCAGCACCCTGCTGGGCCCGGACGAGATCGACCTGCCCGGCGTCTACTGGGAGACCCTGCTGACGCCCTGGGCCTGCACGGTGGCGCGCCAGCTGGTGGAACGCTGGCTGCGCGTGCGCGCCATGGTGGAGGACTGGGGCCACCTGCCCCTGCATGTGGAGCTGCTGCCCGAGGACTGCGCCTTTTCCTTCGCCACGGAACACGATTTCGTCATGAGCGGCGCCCTGGGCGCGGACTGGAACACCTGGCTCATGTCCCGCCTGCTGGAGGCCGTCTGGCCCGAACGCTGGACCCGCTCCTACGCCCTGCCCGTGTGCGCCTCCTATGGCCGGCTCATCCCGCCGGAAGACAGCGGCAGCCTGAAACAGCGCCTGCGGGCCTGGGCGCGCTCCTGCGTGCTGCGCCTGCCCTGCCCGCCCCTGCGCGGCATGCGGCTGCATCAGGCCCTGCGCTATTCGCTGGCCCTGCTCCATCCCAGCCGCCAGTCCGATGCCAGCCGCCCTCTGGCCGCCCATTTCGGCAGCGCGGCCACCGGTGTGGAGCACGACCTGCCGCTCGATCCCCTGCCCATTTTCATCGGCGCCCTGCCCCAGACCCTTGCCGAGCTGGATCATCCCGACCACGTCGCCCCGGCGCGTGTCCCGCGCGTGCGCGTGGCCTCGGTCCGTGCGCATGAGGATACCCATTACCGCCAGAAGCTGGCCCTCTGGCGTGCCCGCGGCCACCGTGTCATGTTCGTCCAGCACGGGGGCAACGTGGGCCAGGTGCGCTGCCTGTGCGAGACCCCGCTGGTGGAGTTCAGCCAGCACGCGTTCGGCACCTGGGGCTGGAGCCATTACGAGGCCACGGGTGCGGGCAAGGGCGGCCAGTTCCTGCCGCTGCCCTATCCCCTGCTGGCCAACATGGCCGACCAGTGGCGCGGCGGCGACGATACTCTGCTCTTCGTAGGCGCGGAGATGCCCCTGTACGGGCACCGTCTCGACTCGCGCCCCACGCCCCTGCAATGGCTCCAGTACCGGGAAGACAAGCAGTGGTTCCTTGAGGATCTGCCCCGCCGCCTGCACGACAAGATCCTCTACCGCCCCCATTTCGACGCGCCGGGCTCGCTGGACGATGCGCCCTGGCTGTTGCCGCGCTTCCCCCATGTGCGCCTGTGCAGCGGCCCGCTGGAAGCCCGGATGCTCACCTGCGCCCTCATGGTGCTGGACCATCACGGCACCACCCTGCTCCAGGCCCTGGCGGCCAATGTGCCCACCATCGCCTACTGGGACAGATCCATCTGGCCCATGACCGACGAAGCCCTGGCCCGGCTGGACCTGCTGGCCGAGGCCGGCATCTGGCAGCCTTCCGCCGAGGCGGCCGCCGCCAAGGTCCGGGAAGTCTGGGACAACCCCGCCCGCTGGTGGCTGGATGAGCGCGTCCAGTCCGCCCGCCGGGCCTTCTGCCGCGAGCACGCCTTCGTCGATCCCAAGGGCCCGGATGCCCATATCGTTTCATTGCTGCAACGCCTGTAAGGAGACCTCCCATGTCCCGTATGTCCACCGGCAGCGCCCTGTGCCGCCTGCCGTTGTTCGCCCTGCCCGCCGTCCTGGCCCTGACCCTGCTGCTGCCCGCGCCCATCCCGGCGGCCGATACCGCGGCTCCCGCCCCTGACGCCGCTCAGGCCGCCGAAAGCGGCTCCAGTCCCGAAGAGCGCGCCGCGGAAGCCGTGCTGGGCGAAGTCCAGAGCGCCCTGGACAGCAAGGATTACAAAAAAGCCGTCACCCTGCTCACCCCGCTCACCAAAAACGGCAATGCCGAGGCCCTGTACATCCTCGGCCGCCTGACCCAGGACGGGCGCGGCGTCAAAAAGAGCCCCCAGCGTGCCGTGACCCTGTTCCGTCAGGCCGCCGACAAGGGCCTGGCCAACGCCCAGAACGCGCTGGCCACCGCGCTGGCCACGGGCGACGGCGTGCGGCGCAACTACGGCGAGGCCGGACGCTGGTTCCGCAAGGCCGCTGAGCAGGGCCTGGCCATGGCCCAGTATAATCTGGGCTACCTCTACGCCCACGGCCGCGGTGTGCGCAAAAGCGAGAACGAGGCCATCGACTGGTACGGCCGTGCCGCCAACCAGGGCCTGGCCGATGCCCAGTACTCCCTGGGCTGGATGTACCTCAACGCCAAGGCCAGCAACCAGGACGACACCAAGGCGGCCCACTGGTTCCAGCGCGCCGCCGAACAGGACCACCTCAAGGCCCAGAACAATCTGGCCTACATGTACGCCGAAGGCCGCGGCTTTGCCCAGGACAACCTCAAGGCTGTGGAATGGTACACCCGTGCCGCCGAGCGCGGCTATGCCGAGGCCCAGTACAATCTGGGCTTCATGTACGAACAGGGCCGCGGCGTGCCGCAGGACTACGCCAAGGCCGTGGAATGGTACCGCAAGGCGGCTGACCAGAACGAGCCCGCCGCCCAGTACAGTCTGGGCCTTATGTACGACCAGGGCACCGGCGTGCAGCGCAACCTTTCCGAAGCCACCCGCTGGTACCGTCTGGCCGCCAAGAACGGCGACCCTGACGCCAAGGCCTATCTGCGCGCCCAGAATCGCAAGTAACGACGGAGATTTTTTATGAGGGGGAGAGGGAGACCCTTTTGGAAAAGGGTCCTCCCTCTCCCCCTCATACTCCCCCTCTCCTTCCCTAAAACTTTTATTATGGCCCCTGACGGTCATCAGAGACGCCGAAACCGTGCCGGGCGTCCTGTTTTCCCCGGCAGCACAGAAACGCCCCGTATCAAGACGATACGGGGCGTTTTTATGCCATCCAGAGGAATATATGGACGAAGCGCGAGCCTTGCGCCGGGCCGATCCAGCCTTGCGACGCCATGCCCGCCATACAGCGACGGAGACCCGCCATACAGACCAGAAGAAAAGTTTTTTCGGGGTGGGGAAGAGCGCGAGAGGGGGAGGGGCAGTTTTTACCAAAAAACGCCCCTCCCCCTCTCGTATCTCTTTCCCCGGTTCAGACGGGGAGGATCAGTCGTCATGCCGGGCGGCACGACCGCAAAAACGTCCCTGCAGCTCGTTGAGCTGGTTCACGGCTTCGCGTCCGTTGGCGATGTTGTGCACCAGTATCTCGCTTTGCTGCGAAAAACGGTTGCCCACCCGCACGGTGTAGCTGTTGAACAGCCAGCTGCTGAAACCCGAGGTGAAGGCCGCATCTTCCATGTCCCGCCATTTGACGCCCACGGCGCCCCGGTTCCAGGGCAGGATGCCCCGGTACAGCCAGACGCCCTTGCTGTCGGCATACAAGTACACGCTGCGCACCAGCAGGACCCTGTAGACCATACACAGCACCAGCAGGGCGCCCACGCCCGCGAAAATCCAGAAAAATTCCGGCATGTAGCGCTGCCCGGCCACGCACAGGGCCACGCAGACCAGCAGCATCAGCACCGGTCCGGCCCAGGCCAGCCAGGACTGGCGATAACTGAGCAGGGGCCGTTCGGCGGCATCGCTGCCTTCAAGGATATGTTCATCAGACATGCGCGTTCCTCCTTGGAAAAGGACGTCGCCGTGAAGGGCTCCGGGGCGCAGGCACGCCCGCAAGAAAACACGAGGGGCGTGTCTTTGGGAAAAAGTCTCCCTTCCCCAGGACACGCCCCATCACCTCACAACATCAGATCTCGCTGCCCGGGGCCAGATGCAGCAGGCGCTCCAGTTCGGCGGTGGCGGCATCGCTGTCCCGGCCCTGGCGACGGGCCAGATCGGGCAGGTTGTCCACGGCATCGCAGGGGCGCACATACAGCGGCTCGATGTCCTCGGGAGCATAGTCACCATGCCTTGCCAGCAAACACAGGGCCTCGGTGGAGGCATGGATGCAGGCGGGCAGGCAGGTCACGGCAGGCAGGTTTTCCAGCGGCGCGCAGGCGTCCGCATTGCGCCGCAGGCCCGTACCGCAGACCAGCGTGGCGTCCGCCGTATCGGCCGTGATGGCCGCCACGGCCTCGGCCGGCGTGCACAGGGACACGCCCTGCAGGGGCTGGGCCGGGATCTCGGGCCCGTAGCTGATGAAAGGCTGGCAGTGGACAAGGTTGCGGCGGGCATGGGTCAGGACCCAGACGTGGCCGCCGTAGAGCATGCCGCGCCGCATGACGGCCGTGGTGGCCAGGGCCTGCATGTAGTCCAGCCCGGCCAGCTGCGCCCGGCCGCAACGGCGCAGGGCGGCGGCCGTGGCCAAGGTCAGGCGGATGCCCGTAAAGGAGCCCGGCCCGCGCACGCAGGCGATGCGGCGCAGATCGCTCCACCGGATGCCCAGCGACGTGGCCAGCTCGGCCAGCGCCGGGGCCAGGATCTCCGTGGCCCGCTCGCTGCGGTACCATTCCTGCGCACAAAGGATGGCCTCATCCTCCGTGACCACGATCTGCAGCACGCCTTCAGCGGCGTTGAGTATCAGCTCCAGTCCCGTTCCCGGGACAGCGTGTGTCGCCATATCGATTTCTCCCGCCGGACGCTAGGGGGCCGTCTTTTCCACGGCCGGGGCCTCGTCCGGCGTATTGATGATGCGTGTCACGTCGTTGAAGGTGGCAAAGATCATCAGGCTCAGCAGCAGGGCCATGCCCACGCGCATGCCCCATTCCTGGATCTTCTGCGGCACGGGGCGGCGGAAGATCATCTCGATGAGGCAAAAGAGCATCTGGCCGCCGTCCAGCACGGGCACGGGCAGCAGGTTGAGGATGGCCAGGTTGATGCTGATGAGCGCCGCCAGACCGAGCACGCCCACAAGGCCCTGCTCCGCCTGCTGGCCCACCATCTGGGCGATCATGATGGGGCCGCCCACCTGATCGGCGGGCACCACGCGCTGGGCCAGCTTGACGAAGCTCTGCCAGGTCAGGTCCACCAGACGCCAGGTCTGGACAAGGCCCGTCTTCAACGCCTCGGAAAAGCCCAGTTCTTCCACGCGCACCGAGCCCAGCGGCCCGATGCCGATGAGCCAGGCTTTCTCATCCTCGCCAAAGATGGTCTTGCGCGTGCTCCACTGCGGCGTCAGGGTCAGTTCCAGCTCCGTGCCCTGGGTCATGCCCTCGGCGGGCTGCCGGGCCACGGTCAGGGTCAGGGGACGGCCGTTGGCCTCGGCCACGGTCGGGGATATCTCGTCCCACGAATGGAGGGGACGGCCGTCGATGCTCAGGATCAGGTCGCCCTTCTGCAGACCGGCCTGTGCCGCCGCGCTCTGGGGCATGACGGCGCCCACCTGCGGCAGCATGACGGCATTGCCCCAGCCCCAGGCCACCACCCAGCACAGGATGCAGGCCAGCAGGATGTTGGCGAAGGGCCCGGCCGCGATCACGAGGAAGCGCTGCCACGCGGGCCGCAGGGAAAAGCATTCCTCCCGGGTGAAACCGCTGGGGATGTCGTTCTCGTCGTTCTCGCCCACCAGGGCCACATAACCGCCCAGAGGCACCAGCGACAGGGCGTATTCCGTCTTGCCGTGACGGTATTTGAGCAGTTTGGGGCCAAAGCCCAGGGAAAAGGTGGACACGCCCATGCCCAGCCAGCGGGCCACGGCGAAATGTCCCAGTTCATGGAAAAAGATCAGGCCGCCAAGGACAATGATGGCGGCAACGATGGTCGTCAGCACTCGTCAACTCCGGCGCGGGCCAGCTGTTTCACCAGCTCGCGTGTTTTCAGGTCAAGGCGCGACATGCGCTCTGTCAAGATAGTCACTTCCCGTTCAAGGGCAAGACTGTCATCGCCGCTACAGGACAGCGGCGGGCAGAACGGTTCGTGCCCCGGCTCGCCGGCGGCATGGGCATCCATGGCGGCCGAGACCAGATCCGCGATGTCGGCAAAGGCGCATTTGCCGGACAGGAACAGCTCCACGGCGGCCTCGTTGGCGGCGTTCATCACCACCGACATGCCGCCGCGTTCCCGCAGGGCGCGGCGCGCCAGCTTCAGGGCCGGGAAGGCCTCGTCGTCAGGGGCGAAGAATTGCAGGGTACCGGCCTTGACCAGATCCAGCGGCGGCACGCCCGTATCCACGCAGCGGGGCCAGAACAGGCAGGCCGCGATGGGGATGCGCATGTCCGGCGTGCCCAGCTGCGCCAGCTGGCTGCCGTCCGTGAACTGCACCAGCGAGTGCACCAGCGACTGCGGATGCACCAGCACCGTGATCTTTTCCAGCGGCACGCCGTACAGGTGGAAGGCTTCCACCACTTCCAGGGCCTTGTTCATCATGGTGGCCGAGTCGATGCTGATCTTGGCGCCCATCTTCCAGTTGGGATGATCCAGGGCCTGCGCGCGGGTCACGTTGCGCAGCTCCTCGCGGCTGCGGCCGCGGAACGGGCCGCCGGAGGCCGTCAGCAGCAGGCGGTCCACCTCCTGCCCGCGTCCGGCCAGGCACTGGAAGATGGCGTTGTGCTCGGAGTCCACCGGCAGGATGCTGGCATGGGTACGGGCGCAGACCTGACGCAGCATGTCACCGGCCAGCACCAGCGATTCCTTGTTGGCCAGGCAGATGACCTTGCCCGCCAGCGCGGCCGCCAGCGTCCCGGCCAGGCCCGCCGCGCCCACCTGCGCCGAAAGCACGGTGTCCGCTTCGGGCAGGGCCGCCAGACGGGCATAGCCTTCGCTGCCCACCAGGATCTCGGGGGTGTAGCCCGTGGGCAGCAGCTTGCGCAGGCCCGCTGCCGAAGCCTCGTCCAGCACGGCCAGATACGGGGGCCGGAACTCCTGGGCCTGCTCGGCCAGGGTCTTGATGTTGCGCGCGCAGGAAAGGCCCAGCACCACGCATTCACGCCGCCGCGAACGGATAGCCGCCAATGTGTTGCCGCCGATGGAACCGGTGGAACCCAAAAGGACAAGCTGGCGCACGCCGCGCCGCCACGCCTCGGAAGGCGCTTCCGAAATATACCGAATCGCAGGGCCGTTCAGCCCGGGCCACAGATCTGACATGTGTTTCTCCTTTGTCTCCGGGACAAAATCGTCCACAGCATGCCAAAAATCCCTTGCCGCGTCGAGAGCGGGCCGGAGGGAGGAAGGAGGGGGATGCAAAAGTATTTGCGGGGGAAGGGAGGGGACTTTTTCCAGCGGAAAAAAGTCCCCTCCCTTCCCCCGGCCCCCCTTCCCTCCCCCAAAAACCGCTCACAGGGCGAACAGGATCATGGAGGGAGTCTCGGGGAAAAAAGGACTGGATGACACGACAGGCAGAGATGGAAAAAATGTGGCCCTTTCGCCTTCAGGCTGTCTTCCCCAGGAGTTGAGCGTGCCGCCCCTCCTACGGCGTCCCCCACACAGCACCGGGGACCAACATGGGGCACGGGGGTGCAGGGGGGCTGGGGGCACGCTTGACCCCGCCCGGATGTCGGGCAATGGCCGTCATCCGACGGCTATTCCACAGAGGGCAAGCGGATCTATTCCCCGCCAGCGTCCCCCCAAAAACGCCAAAGGGGCCGGCCTCCAGAAGAAGACCGGCCCCTTTGCAAAATCGGGCTCAGCACGGGCAGCCGACGCTTCCATCAGCTGCCGGCGGCATGACGGCTAAAAGAAGAAGAACCACTGGTCCACGACGGCGAACATGGGCATGGCGAACAGGATGCTGTCCGCACGGTCCAGGATGCCGCCATGGCCGGGCAGCAGGTTGCTGGAGTCCTTCACATGCACCGCGCGCTTGAGGGCGGATTCGAACAGGTCGCCCAGCTGGGCAAAGGCATTGATGGCGATCCCCAGCAGGGCGAAGGCCCACCAGCTGGCGCTGCCCAGGCAGGCGCCGTAGATGGTGCAGAAGATGACGCAGCCCACCAGACTGCCCACCGCGCCTTCGGAGCTCTTGTTGGGGCTCACGCGGGGCCACAGCTTGTGGTGCCCGAAGCGGGTGCCCACGAAATAGGCGGACGTATCGGAGACGGCCACGGCCGCCAGCACGAAGATGAGCTTGGTGGTGGAAAGATAGGTGGCGGGCAGCAACAGCAGCGGGATGTAGGCCAGACCGGCCATGAAGATGCCGCTGGCGGCAAAGGCGGGCACGCCTTCCTCTTCCACCTCGTTCCAGCGGAACAGGAAGCTCATGGCAGCCAGCACGAAGCCCGCGCCCAGGCAGACCAGGGCGTCCTGCGTGCGGTGGGCCCAGGTCAGCGTCAGCATGCCCCAGCCCAGGGCGATGGCGCAGACGCGGCTGGGGATGCGCTTGTTGCCCCAGAACAGGGAGAAGAACTCCCACAGGCCCAGCGCCGCCACCAGCAGGATGAGGGCAAGCAGCACCCAGCCCCGCAGGACGAGGGCAAGAACGACGATGGCGGCCAGAACGAGGCCGGTGATGGTGCGGCGGATGTCGGTGGCGTGATCAACGGCCATTGATTTGCTCCTGGGTTTTCCCGAATCGGCGCGAGCGTCCGGCGTAGACGGCCAGGGCCTCGTGCAGGGCCTCCACGCCGAAGTCGGGCCAGGGCGTGGGGGTGAAGTAGAATTCGCTGTAAGCGCACTGGTAGAGCAGATAATTGCTCAGGCGCTGTTCTCCGCTGGTGCGGATGAGGAAATCGGGGTCGGGCTGTCCGGCGGTGTACAGATGGTCGGCCAGGCTCTGTTCGGTGACGTCCTCGGGGCGCAGGCCCTCGGCCATCATGCCGCGCACGGCGCGCACAAGCTCGGCGCGGCCGCCGTAGTTGAGGGCCAGGTTGAGCACCATGTCCGTATTGGCCGCCGTGCGGCGCAGGCCGTGGCGCAGGGCCGTACGGGCGGCCAGGGGCAGGGCCTCCATGTCGCCCAGGATGTTCAGGCGGATGCCCTCGCGCTCCATGCGGGGCACTTCCTGGCCCAAAAATTCCAGCAGCAGGGAGAACAGGGCCGAGACTTCGGTCTTGGGCCGCGACCAGTTCTCGCTGGAAAAGGTGTACAGGGTCAGGTGGCGGATGCCCAGACGGCGGCATTCGGTCACGATGGTGCGCACGGTCTCGGCACCGGCACGGTGCCCCGCCTCGCGCGGCAGACCGCGGGCCTGGGCCCAGCGGCCGTTGCCGTCCATGATGATGGCCAGGTGTACGGGAAGATGGGTAAGCGTTTCGCTCATGGTACCTCTCTGAACCGGGGACGACAGGCCCGGAAAACATGACCGTGCCGAAAAAAACACGGCCCGGTGCCCCTGGGGCTGGCCGGGCTGCGGAAAACGTCCGGGAGCGGCAGGGCCGCTCCCGGAAGGCGGACACTAGATGTCCATGATTTCCTTTTCTTTGGCCTGGCTGCGCTTGTCGGCATCGGCCACGAACTTGTCGGTCAGCTTCTGCACTTCGGCTTCGGCCTTCTTCTGTTCGTCTTCGGTGATGGTCTTTTCCTTCTCCAGCTTCTTCAGGGAGTCGTTGGCATCACGACGCACGTTGCGCACGGCCACCTTGGCGTCTTCGGTGTACTTGCGGGCCACCTTGACCAGCTCCTTGCGGCGCTCTTCGGTCAGCGGCGGGATGTTGATGCGGATGATGCGGCCGTCATTGACCGGGGTCAGGCCCAGGTCGGACTTGAGGATGGCCTTCTCCACCACGGAGATGCCGCCCTTGTCCCAGGGCTGGATGGTGATGGTGCGGCTGTCGGGCACGGCCACGGAAGCCATCTGGGAGATGGGGGTGGGGGTGCCGTAGTAATCGGCCTTGATACCGTCCACCAGGGCGGTGGTGGCGCGACCGGTGCGCAGTTTCTGGAAGTCGCGCTCCAGAGCGGCCATGGCTTTTTCCATGCGGTCTTCGGTATCCAGAAGGATGGTATCGATATCCATAAAATCTCCTTACGGACTGTAGAGTTCGAAAAGATCGTGACTAGCAGTCGTGCACGATGGTGCCCACCTGCTCGCCCAGGATGGCACGGCGGATGTCGCCGCCCAGCATGCGGCAGACGATGATGGGCACGTTGTTGTCGCGCACCAGGGCAAAGGCAGCGGCGTCCATGACGCCCAGATGGCGGGACAGGGTCTCGTCATAGCTCAGGCTGTCGTACTTGACGGCATCGGGGAACTTGGCGGGGTCCTTGTCGTAGATGCCGTCCACCTTGGTGGCCTTGATGATGGCATCGCACTGCAGTTCCATGCCGCGCAGGGCGGCGGTGGTGTCGGTGGTGAAATAGGGGTTGCCGGTACCGGCGGCGCAGATGACCACACGGCCCTTTTCCAGATGGCGCATGGCGCGGCGACGGATGAAGGGCTCGCACACTTCCTGCATGTCGATGGCGGACAGAACGCGGGTGGGGTAGCCGAATTTTTCCAGCATGTCCTGCACGGCCAGGGCATTGAGCACCGTGGCCAGCATGCCCATGTAGTCGGCGGAGGAACGTTCCATGCCCTTGGCGGAACCGGAAAGGCCGCGGAAGATGTTGCCGCCGCCGATGACCAGGGCAAGTTCCACGCCCATGTCGAGCAATCCGCCGATCTCCTTGCAGATGGTGCCCACGGTTTCGGGGTCGATACCGGTTTTCTGCTCTCCGGCCAGGGCCTCGCCGCTCAGCTTGAGCAGCACGCGCTTGTACTTGAGTTCAGCCATATGTTCCGCCTTGGTTGAAGCCGGCCACGCCGGCTGTTGCTTTCATGGATCGTCCGATACCGAACAGCAGACATTCGGACGCGCTCTTTTCATCATAGCAAAAAACGTCGCTATCTCAAAGCACTTTTACCATGCCGCCCCCGCAGGACGGCACGGGACGGCCCTTTGCAAGGCGGCCTGTACGACCGGGGCGGGCACGCCGTACGGGCAAGGGACGCCGTATGGCCGGGGCGACATGCGCTCCCGCCCGCCGCCTCCTTCCCTGCCCCGCCGGGACGTCCCTGCGGTTTCCCCGGCCGGGAGGACATGCGGAAAAACACCCCGCGTCGTTCCCCTCCGCGTCGCCGGGCATGCCTTTGTCGCCGCCCCCTGCATCGAGCCCGGATGGTGAGGCGTCGCAAACGGACGCCCCGATACGCATACGGACACCGCCGGGGAACGCAACCGGAGCGGGAGCCTATTTGCCTGCCCCCGTCTTTTGCGGTATCGGAAAGAGTCCCGAACCGAAGCCGCGCGCAGACCCGGCAAGGAGTCCCCATGCTCGAATGCAACAACCGTTTTGAAGATCGCGCCTTCCTCCTGCTGCTGGCCGGCGTCTCGCTGGCTTTCCTCTGGATGCTGCGCCCCTTCTTCGATGTCATCTTCTGGGGCATCGTCATCGCCCTGCTCTCCACTCCCGTCTACGATGCCCTGCAACGCCGCAGCATGGGCCGCAACCTGGCGGCGCTGACCTGCGTGATCCTGAGCCTGGTGCTCATCATCGTGCCCTGCGCGTACATTTTTTATACGTTCATCAACGAGGTGGCCAATCTCTACGGCCGCCTGACGTCCGGCGGACATGACATCCGCGAGACGCTGGAAAAGCTGCGCGAGGTGGCGCCCGGCGTGCAGGACTGGCTCACCCGCTACGGCTACGGCCCCGAGGTCATCACCCAGAAACTTTCCGAGCTGGCGGTCAAGGTCAGCGGGCTGGTGGCGCGCAACACCGTGGCCCTGGGCGGCAGTACGGTGAACTTCCTCGTGGACCTCTGCATCATGCTCTATCTGGCCTTCTTCCTGGTGCGCGACGGCAAGCAGCTGCGCGTGCTGCTCATCCGGGCCCTGCCCTTTGGCGACCACCGCGAGGATCTGCTCTTCGCCAAGTTCGCCGAAGTGCTGCGGGCCACGGTCAAGGGCAGCCTGCTGGTGGCCATGGCCCAGGGCGCGCTGGGCGGTCTCATCTTCTGGATACTGGGCATCAAGGCCCCGGTGCTCTGGGGCGTGGTCATGACCCTGCTCTCGCTCATCCCGGTGGTGGGCGCGGGCGTGGTCTGGGCGCCGGTGGCCGGGTACCTGCTGCTCACGGGCGATTATGTGTCCGGCGTGGTGCTGCTGGCCTACGGGGTCTTCGTCATCGGTCTGGCGGACAATATCCTCCGCCCCGTCCTGGTAGGGCGCGATACCAAGCTGCCGGACTTCATGGTCCTGCTCTCCACGCTGGGCGGTTTCTCGCTCTTCGGCATGGACGGCTTCGTGACGGGCCCCATGCTGGCCGTGCTCTTCGTGACGGTCTGGAAGATATTCATGGACGAATTCAAGCCGCCCCTGACGCTGGACGGCAGCGCCCCCGCACAGGATGCGGACGGGGACGGCCCTGCGGCATGACGCAAAAGGCCACCCGCAACGGCGGGTGGCCTTCCATTACCTGCCCCCCGGCAGGTGAAAGATAGGGGACGGGATCCACGGCACCCGTCCCCTGTATGCGACAGCCTCCCACAGCTGCCGCTCCGGCAGCAAGGAAAAGGGGAAAGGAGGAGAACCTGATTCCTTGCTTCCGGTCAATCCTGCTGTCCCGGCGGGGATGTTCCCATCCCCGGCGTCCTGCAGCGGCCCGGGACACACGGGCCGTCCGGCATGCCCTTCCGGGCACCGGCGGCAGACGCCGCCCCGCCGAGACAGCTAATGTTCCAGACGGCGGACCAGCACCTCGTCGATGCGGTTGCCGTCCATCTTCACTATCTTCATCCGCCAGCCCTGGATGCGCACCCGCTCGCCTTCGTGCGGGATATGCCCCAGGGCCTCCAGCAACAGCCCCGCCAGTGTGGCCGAGGAGCTGCGCGGCGGCAGGTGGATGCCCAGCCAGGAGGTCACGGCATCCACGGTCAGGCGGCCGGGCATGAGCCACGAGCCGTCAGGCTGGCGGCAGGCTTCGGGCCCGGCGGGCATGTCGCCCATCTGGCCTGCCAGCACGCTCACCAGATCCGTGGGCGTGATGCAGCCCACCACGCTGCCGTATTCGTCACGCACGAAGGCCAGGGGCGTGGGTTCTTCGCGAAAAGTTTCCAGCATCTCCGTCAGCGAGGCATGCTCGAAGATCGTGGGCGCGGGCCGCAGCAGGGGCCGCACGCTCCAGACACGCCCGCTGCCGTCATCCTGCGGCGCTGCCGTACCGGGACGCTCCGTGCCCGTCACGGGCCCCTGGGGCGTCACGGCCGCCAGATCCCCGGTATGGATCACGCCCAGCACTTCGTCCCTGTCCGGGTCCAGCACCGGCAGCCAGGGCGAGAGGCTCTCGCTGGCAAAACGGCAGGCCGTGGCATAGTCGGCCTCGCTGTCCAGCCAGCGCACCCGGTGGCGCGGGGTCATGATGAAGCGGGCCGTGCGTCCGCTCAGGCGGATCACGCGGGCCACCATGTCGCGCTCTTCCGGCTCGAACAGGGGCTGGGCATCGCTCTCGCTGGCCAGGGCCGCGGCATCGCGCCGCGCTTCTTCCTCGCCGGGACGTCCGCCGCCCAGCAGCCCCAGCACCGCCATGGCCATGGATTCACGCATGTCGCGCATGCTGATGCGCTTGCGGCGGTTGCGCAGGGCCACCTGGTTGCAGATCTCCACCAGCACCGAGAAGCAGATGGCCGCGTAGAGATAGCCCTTGGGGATGTGGTACCCCAGACCGTCCATGAGCAGGCTCAGGCCGATCATCATCAAAAAGCCCAGACACAGGATGATGACCGTGGGGTGACGCTCCACAAAACTTGTCAGCGGCGCGGCGGCCATGACCATGACCAGCATGGCCACGACGACGGCCAGCATCATCACCGGGATATGGTCCACCATGCCCACCGAGGTGATGATGGAATCCAGGGAGAACACGGCATCCAGCACCAGGATCTGGATGATGACCTGCCAGAAGCCCGAGCGCGTGGGCGCCGAGGAGTATTCGGCCATGCCGCCTTCCAGGCGCTCGTGCAGCTCCATGGTCCCCTTGAGCAGCAAAAAGATGCCGCCGCCCATGAGGATGAAATCTCGCCACGAGAAGGCTTTGCCGAAGATCGTGACCAGAGGCTCGGTCAGACTGACGATCCAGGCGATGGCGGAAAGCAGCACCAGGCGCATGACGAGCGCCAGACCAAGACCGGTGAGGAAAGCCCGGCGGCGCTGTTCCTGCGTATGCAGGCGCGAGGTGAGGATGGAGATGAAAACGAGGTTGTCGATGCCCAGCACGACCTCGAGCACGATCAGGGTGCCCAGCCCGGCCCAGGCCGAGGGATCGGCGATCCACGAGAAATCCCACATGGGAGCTTTCCGCCTCCTTGCGGCAGTGATGCTGAAGTGATGCCCGGCCCTCCCGCTCCGCACGGAGTCCCGGACTGGATGGAGGCAGCATACGCCGGCGTCCGTCAGGAAAGCGTCGGCATGGCCGGGAAAAGGGCCAAAAAAAAGGAGGGGCCGGAGCCCCTCCTGGGATCTTCATGGCGGACAGCTTATTCAGCGGCCAGCTGGATGCGGCTGAAGCCGGCGACCTTGATGTCGCCACCGGCGGCCTTGGCCACTTCGCGCACCACTTCGGTCATGCTCTTCTTGTCGTCGCGGATGTAGGGCTGTTCCATCAGGCAGACTTCCTTCTGGAACTTCTTCACGGCGCCTTCGGCGATCTTTTCCACGATCTGTTCGGGCTTGCCTTCTTCGCGGGCCTTCTGGCGGTACACTTCACGCTCGCGTTCCATGGCGGCGGCGTCCAGGCTGGCGCCGTCCAGGGCCATGGGGTTGGTGGCGGCCACCTGCATGGCCACGTTCTTGGCCAGTTCCTGCACTTCAGGCTTGGCGGCGGTAGCGGCGCTGTCGCACACCAGGTCCACCAGCACGCCGATCTTGCGGTTGGCGTGGATGTACTGGCCGATCACTTCGTTGTCTTCACGGGTGTGACGGGTGAAGTTGCCGAGCTGCATGTTTTCGCCCACGGAGGCGATGAGCTGGGTCACGTCTTCGCCCACCAGGCCCTTCAGGGCTTCGGCGTCGGCGGGGTTGCTGTCCAGCACGCTCTGGGCCACCTTGGCGGCCAGGGCTTCGAACTGTTCGCCGCGGGCCACGAAGTCGGTCTCGCACAGCAGGGCGGACATGGCCACGGTCTTGCCGTCAGCGCTCACGGCGGCCATCACCAGGCCTTCGCTGGTGGCACGGCCGGACTTCTTGGCAGCCTTGGCCATACCCTTCTGGCGCAGCCAGTCGACGGCCTTTTCCAGGTCGCCGTCCACTTCCACCAGGGCTTTCTTGCAGTCCATCATGCCGGCGCCGGTCTTTTCGCGCAGTTCCTTCACCATAGCGGCGGAAATAGCCATTGTATTCTCCTGTGTATCCGGCCTGGGCCGGAGCAAGATTCCAAAAAAATCGCGCAGTGCGCAGGGTGGCGGCACAGCCCGAAAGCCGCGCCGCCACCTTTTTGAAGCATGGGGGGGCCGGAGCCTTGCTGCTCCGGTTCCTGCGTCGCCCGCCACGGGGCATCCCCGTCCGGGCGCGGACATCAGCAGGACCGATGCCCGGGGCAACAGCGTTGCCCGAGGTCAGAAGACCGTACCGGAACTACTCGGCGGCAGCTTCGGTCTCGGCAGCCTTCTGCATGGCTTCTTCGGCGTTGGCTTCCACGGCGGCGCCGTCCTTCATCTGGGCTTCGCCTTCCTGGCAGGCTTCGGAGAAAGCCGTCACGAACAGCTTGATGGCGCGGATGGCGTCATCGTTGCCGGGGATGATGTAGTCGATGACATCGGGGTCGCAGTTGGTGTCGGTCACGGCCACGATCGGGATGCCCAGCTTGCGGCATTCCTTCACGGCGATGTCTTCGCGATGGGGGTCGATGATGAAAGCCAGCTGGGGCAGGCGATCCATGTTCTTGATACCGCCCAGGGTCTGTTCCAGCTTCTGCATTTCGCGTTCCAGCAGCAGGATTTCCTTCTTCTGGTAACGGTTGATGCTGCCGTCGGCGAACATGCCTTCCAGCTTCTTCAGGCGTTCCACGCTCTTCTGGATGGTGACGAAGTTGGTCAGGGTGCCGCCCATCCAGCGGTTGGTCACGTAGTACTGGTTGGCCTTGGTGGCTTCGGTGGCCACGGCTTCCTGGGCCTGGCGCTTGGTACCGATGAACAGCACCTTGCCGCCGTTGGCCACGGTGTCGACCACCTTGTCATAGGCCACGCGGAACAGCTTCACGGTCTGCTGCAGGTCGATGATATGGATGCCGTTGCGGGCGCCGAAGATGTAAGGACGCATCTTGGGGTTCCAACGACGGGTCTGGTGACCGAAATGCACGCCGGTTTCCAGCATCTGCTTCATGCTGACGTAAGCCATTTTTCAATCCTCCAAAAGGGTTGTGATCTTCCACACCGGCCCAGACCCTGCAACCCGGCCTGCCGCCGCCCCCGGCCCCATGACCGGAAGACAACGAAAAATGCGCCGTAGCGCATTGCCGGGCACCCCGGGCCGCTGCCGGAGTGTGCTTCGATGAACGAGCTTCCATAGACCAAAAGCCCGCAAATGGCAAGCCCCGATAAGGACTTGTAAAAAAATATTTACTGATATAGAAAACTACTATTCACCTTAGAGGTGGTATCGGGTGCCGACGTCACGGTGATATATGTTCCCAGCTGCTTAGTTAAGGACTCATCGGATGCCAAGGAAACCTTGGTGGCGTGTCGCCTTACTCTATATAGGTGGCACAGAAGTAGAATTTACTTTACTTACGGTTCACCCGAGCCCGCATAGCGTCCTATGCGGGTTTTTTTATATTTGGAGGTAATTATGATTTTTGAACAAATGGTAAAAAAAGCAATTATTAAGGAATGTAAAAAACATATTTCTCGCTATCATAATTATCTCAATTGGCTTACTGACTATATTTATCGTGAAAATAAAAATTTTAACATATGTAGAGTTAAACAAATAAAAACTCCTATCTACTGGGGAGTGGAAAAGTTAACGAATCCTTTCTACACGTTGCGAAGAGTTGACCAAATCGCACATAGTATTTCAAAAAAAATTATAAAACATGAATATCAACCTAACCCTCCAATAAAAAAAGAAATCCCCAAACCTAGTGGAGGAAAGCGTATTCTTTCAATTTTTCAAATTCCAGATGCAGCCATTTCACGGCTATTTTTTGATTTTTTAATGCATAAAAATAGTTATAAATTCAGTTCTTATTCATATGCCTATCGTAATGATAAGACAACACATTATGCTGTTGAGAATATTTTTAACAACATCATCAGCCATGATAGAATATTTATTGCAGAATATGATTTTTCAAAATTTTTTGATAAGATTTCTCACAAATTTATCATTAATGCGTTAGAATCAAACAAATTTTTCATTTCAAATACAGAGATGCATGTAATAAAATCTTTCTTATCAACACAGCAAAGTAATGTCGGAGTGCCTCAAGGAACCTCGATTTCACTATTTCTTGCTAACGCGGCATGTTTATCATTAGATAAATCTCTCGAAAGCGCTGGAATTAATTTTGCAAGATATGCAGATGATACAATATTATGGTCAAATAAATATGAAAAAATATGTGAAGGCGCAGAAATTATTAGTGAATTTTCAAAAAAATCTGCTATCCCATTAAATATTGATAAATCAGAAGGTATCAGTTTACTTGTAAAGGAAACTGCAAAGCCTCAAGAACTCAGCAAAACAAAGACAAGCATCAGTTATCTTGGTTACTCTATCACCCCACAACATATTGGATTAAATGAAAAAATAATAGTGAGAATTAAGAAAAAAATATCTTATATAATCTATAAACATCTCATCCAACCTATAAAACACAATACCATTTGCAATAGAAATGTAACTATATTTGATGATAAAGATGTTGTGGTCACCCTTCAGGAAATTAGAAGGTATATCTATGGAGATTTATCAGAAAAAAAAATACAGGAGTTTCTCTTTGGAGGTACCGCACAAATTCATTTTAAAGGTCTTCTTAGTAATTTTCCTCTTATAGATGACGTCGAACAATTAAAATCGCTTGATGGCTGGATGGCAAATTCTCTTATGCGGGCTCTGCGACGGCGTTACACCCTACTTAATATGCAACATATATTTAAGTATAAAAAATCAACAGTTTTTATAAAAGACTACGAGAAAAATAAAAATAAAGGATATTGTATACCAAGCTTCAGATTACTTTACAATGCCCTCAAAAAGGGAATTAAACTAAATGGGTTGCATTTTAATGGATTTTATAATAGTTAGATTTTATAAGACCCCCTACTTACAGGGGGGCTTTTTTTTATGTCCCACCAAAAAGAAAGGCTCCCCAAAACGGGGAGCCTGACCGGGGAAGACTGCGGCGTTGCCTGCCGGCGCTTGAAGGCGACATGGCAGGGGCTGCTGCCGTTCCGTGGCCGTACCGGTAACGGAGCCGTGACGCGGCACGTGGCCGGGTCCGATGTTCTCCGCTAGCGGGAAATTTTCCGGGATCACCGGCAGCCCCTCAAGGGGGGGCGGGGCTGCCGGGGGGTATCAGGAGGAGGAAGGTCGGTATGTTCCCGGCCGGCTCCGAAGGAGGGACGAGCCGGCCGGGGAGGGACTTTTTCAGGAGGAAGGAGGTTGCTGTTTTCAGTCCCGGCCGGTCCTGGGGGGGGACAGGCCGACCGGGGGAAGGAGGTCTCAGAAGAAGCGGAGGATGTTCGTTTCAGGTTCGAAGGAGGTCCGTCAGGCTGTCCACGCTACCGCGGTCTGTCGCGGGCCGAGGCAGCAAAGAGGCCATGCGGCTGCCGCGGTAGCGCGGACGGTAAGAAATTTGTGGTGTTCCATGACGGACCTCCAAAAAGGAAGAAGATGGTATGGCATGTATATCTGTTCGGCGCTGTCCCCGTAGTGGTGGCGGACCGGAGGGCCCGTCCCGGACGATGCCGTTGTTGTACGGGATAAAGCAATCGCCGTGCCAAAGTATATTTTCATAATAAAAACAATAAATTACAAAATAAGGTTTAAAAAAGGCGTTTCCCTGGCCCCGGCACCTGTACAGAAATTGAACACTTTTTCCCGCCATTCCGGCAGGTTGTAAAAAAATTGGACGCTTTGCCCCGCAACAGGCGGCCCATGTGCTTTTTTTATACAGTCCGCGGCCGCCGTTCCGGCAAAGGGTCCTGCGCCGGGGCGCCAGCACGCTCTTTGCAAAGCGGCAGGCTCCATAGTATAGCCGAACCATATGAATCTTACCAACGAACCTTCCCTGAAAGGATCCCTCATGAACAGTCATGGTTTCGAACTCGTCACCGAGCGCCGCCTGCACGAAGTGGGCGGTACGGCCCGGCTCTGGAAACACGGCGTCACCGGCGCGCAGCTGCTCTCCGTCAGCAATGCCGACGAGAACAAGTGCTTCGGCGTGAGCTTCCGCACCCCGCCCACGGACTCCACGGGCGTGGCCCACATCCTGGAACATTCCGTGCTCTGCGGCTCGGACAAATATCCGGTCAAGGAACCCTTCGTGGAGCTGCTCAAGGGCTCGCTCCAGACCTTCCTCAACGCCTTCACCTTCCCGGACAAGACCTGCTATCCCGTGGCCAGCGCCAACCTGCAGGACTTCTACAACCTCATCGACGTCTACATCGACGCCGTCTTCCATCCCCGCATCAGCGAGGACATCTTCCGTCAGGAAGGCTGGCACGTGGAGGCCGAGGACACCAAGGGCCCCTGGACCTACAAGGGCGTGGTCTACAATGAGATGAAGGGCGCCTACTCCTCGCCCGATTCCGTGCTGGCCGAACAGAGCCAGCAGGCCATCTTCCCGGACATGCTCTACAGCCTGGACTCCGGCGGCAACCCGGAAGTCATCCCGGACCTGACCTACGAGGCCTTCCGCGATTTCCACAGCCGCTACTACCATCCCTCCAACGCGCGTTTCTTCTTCTGGGGCGATGACCCGGAAGAAAAGCGTCTGGAGATCGTGGCCGAGGCCCTGCAGGGCTATACCGCCCGCGCGGTGGACTCCGCCGTGCCCCTGCAGCCCCGCCGCGACACGCCCCGGCAGGTGGAAGTGCCCTACGCCGCCACCGACGGCCAGAAAACGGCCCTGTTCACGGTCAACTGGCTGCTGGGCGAACGCGGCGACGTGCATCAGGCCCTGCTCATGGAGATGCTGGAGCACATCCTCGAAGGCCTGCCGGGCTCTCCCCTGCGCAAGGCCCTCATCAGCTCCGGCCTGGGCGAGGACACCACCGGCTGCGGCCTGGAGACCGACCTGCGCCAGATGTACTACTCCACCGGTCTCAAGGGCGTGGACCCGCGCAAGGTGCAGGACGCCGAGATGCTCATCTTCGAGACCCTCGCCGACCTTGCCGAGGACGGCATCGACCCCGCCGCCGTGGAAGCCGCCGTCAACAGCGTGGAATTCTCCTACCGCGAGAACAATTCCGGCCGCTTCCCGCGCGGCCTCTCGGCCATGATCCAGGCCCTGTCCACCTGGCTCTACGACGGCGACCCGCTGGCCCCGCTGGCCTGGGAAGGCCCGCTGGCCGACATCAAGGCCCGTCTGGCCGCCGGGGAGAAGGTCTTCGAGAACGCCATCCGCGACCACTTCCTCAACAACGAACACCGCGCCACCGTGGTGCTGCTGCCTGACGCCCGGCTGGCCAAGGCCCGTGAGGACCGCGAGGCCGCCCGCCTGGCCGCCGTGTACGAGGCCTGCTCCGACGCCGAGCGGCAGGAGCTGGTGGAGGCCACCAGCCGTCTGCAGGCCGCCCAGTCCGCTCCGGACAGCCCCGAGGCCCTGGCCACCATCCCCAGCCTGGGCATGGATGCCCTGCCTCTGCGCAACACGCCCGTGCCCTGCGTGCGGGAGGCCCTGAGCGGCGGCCAGACCTGGCTGGCCCACGACCTGCCCACCAGCGGCATCGCCTATACGGCCCTGCTCCTGCCCCTGAACGCCGTCCCGGCCCGCCTGGAGCCCCTGCTGCCCCTCTTTGCCCGCAGCCTCACCGAAGTGGGCACCGCCCGCCGCGACTTCAGCGAACTGGGCGCGCGCATGGCCGCCAAGACCGGCGGTGTGGGCGCCGATCCCCTGCTGGCCACCACCCGCGGGGAGCGCGGCCTGGTCAAATATCTGAGCGTGGCCGGCAAGGCCGTCTACGACAAGGTGCCCGACCTGTTCGACATCTTCCGCGAGATCCTGCTGGAGCCCCTGACCGACCGCGCCGTGCGTCTGGAGCGCCTGCGCCAGATGCTGCTGGAAGACAAGGCCCGTCTGGAGCACGGTCTGGTGGCGGCCGGTCATTCGGCCGTGGGTTCCCGCCTGCGCGCCCACTTCACGCCCTCCGGCCTGCTGGCCGAACGCCTGTCGGGCATCAGCCAGCTCATGGCCGTGCGCGAACACCTGCAGCGTCTGGACAGCGATCCCGACAGCCTGCTGGCCGATCTGGACGAGCTGCGCCGCCTCATCGTGGCCAGCCCCGACGTACTGGTGGACTGCACGGCCGAGACCGCCGGTCTGGATGCCGTGCAGCGGCAGGCCGCCGACCTGCTGGCCGCCCTGCCCGCCGGCCGTGACGCGACCCTGGTCCTGCCGCCCTTCAGCGACGGTCTGCCCGCCGCCGAAGCCTTCCTGGCCCCGGCCCAGATCAACTATGTGGGCAAGGCGGCCAACCTCTACGACCTGGGCTACACCTACCACGGCTCGGCCAGCGTCATCCTGCGTTACATGCGCATGGGCTATCTGTGGGAGCGCGTGCGCGTGCGCGGCGGGGCCTACGGCGCCTTCTGCATGCTGGACCGCATGGGCGGTACCCTGGTCTGCGCCTCTTACCGCGACCCCAACGTGGACGACACCCTGACCGCCTATGACCAGATGGCCGACTACCTGCGCTCCTTCCGTCCCGACAAGGAGCAGCTCACCAGCGCCATCGTGGGCGCCATCGGCGACCTGGACAGCTACCTGCTGCCCGACGCCCGCGGTGCGCAGGGCCTGGCCCGCCATCTGGCCGGGGACGACGAGGAAGCCCGCCAGCAGATGCGTGACGAGATCCTCGGCACCACGGCGCAGCACTTCCGCGACTTCGCCGACGTGCTGGCCGAAGCCGCCGGCCACGGCGTGACCTGCGTACTGGGCGGTGCCCAGACCCGCGCCGCCGCCGAGGCCCACGGCTGGCAGACGCAGGAACTGCTCTAGTCCCGGCCCTGAGGCCTGGATGCGTACATGACCATCCGGGGAAGGGGGATAGCTTGCGCCGCGGCGAAGGCTTTCCCCTTCCCCTTTTCCGTTCCTCCCGCCCGAGCCCACCGGCCCGGCAACTCCACCGGGGCGGACACGGCAAGGGCGCTGACTCTCCGGCGTCCCGGCCCGCAGGGACAGGGACCGGTACGCCCTTCCCGATCCATGCCGCCGTGGACGGAGCCGGGACGGACTCTGACGCAGGACACGGCCTGTGGCACGGGAGGCCCTCAGCTCTCCCGCCCGTAGCGGCAGCAATGCCTGGTATTGCCTTTTCCCTCTGGAATACCTACCTTTTCAGGAAACCGTCAGGCAGGGCCCCGCACGGGCTTTGCTGCCCGGATGCCGTCTTGCCGCGCTGCAGCCGGTCTGCTGCCGGTCCGGGATGCCTTCGATCTTCCGCATCCCCGGACGCCATGGCTTCAGGCAACGGCCATCCCTGCCCGTATCCGGGAGCCCTTCCCCCAAGGCGTTCCCCTTCCCTGCTCCCAAGGAGGCTCCATGAAGCAGACCCCCGGCCCCGTCATCGGCGCTCCTTCTTTTGTCATGCCCGCCAATGTGGCCGACAATGCCCGCTTTCTGGCCGGGCGCGTCGATGAAGTGGCCCTGTGCCTTTTTGAGGCCCGTTCCTGCCTTGCCTATGACGACGAAGACCTGCCCCCCGCGCTGGCGGACCTGCCCCTGAGCTGGCATGTCCACCTGCCCGTGGATCTGCCCTGGCCGCGCAAGATGGATGCCGAAGCCGTGCGCGTGGCCGTGGAGCTGGCCCTGCGCGTCTTTGACCGGGTGGTCTGGCTCAAGCCCTGGGGCGCCGTGCTCCATGCCCCCAAGGGCAGCCCCGTGCTGCAGCGTTTCATCCTGCGTCAGGCCGCCGCCTGCTGGCAGCGCCGCAGCAAGATCCCCCTGCTGCTGGAGAACACCGACATCTGCGACATCGCCGGCCTGGGGCGCGGCTTTCCGGCCGATCACGGACTGGGCTTCTGTCTGGACGTCGGCCACCTCATGGGCTATGCTCAAAACGCACTTTGGGCATCTCCCCTGCCCGAGACAGCGGCCCTGGTCCACTGGAGCGCCCCCGGCACCCAGGACCAGCATCTGGCGCTGCACCGGTTCACGGCAGCCCAGCAGCATCTGGCACGGCAACTGGCCGGCCGTCTGCCCGGGAACTGCCGTCATCTGCTGGAGATCTTCCGCTGGCAGGGGGTGGAGGAATCCCTGCCCCTCCTGCGCGACCTGCTGGCCAGCCAGCCGGATACCGTGTCCCCCGGCTGCCCGCACGGCCCCAACAACGCCAAAACAGCGGAGTAAAGCGGTCATGACCAATCCCTATGTAGCGCAGATGCGACAGTGGCGGCAGACACTGACCAAGGATCAGCGCTGGGCCATCCTCATCTCGGCGGACCCGGACGCCCTGGCCTCGGCGCTGGCGCTCAAGCGCATCATGGCGCATCGTGTGCGCGGTGTGGACATCTTCCGCATCAACGAAGTCACCCGGCCCGACAACCTGGCCATGATCCGCTACCTGCGCATCCCGGCCAAGCTCTGGCAGCCCGAAAAGGCCGATCTCTACACCAATTTCGCCATGGTGGACTCCCAGCCCCACCACAACCCGGCGTTCCAGGGCATCACTTTCGACCTCATCATCGACCATCATCCCCTCACGGCAGGCCAGCTGCCGCAGGCGCCCTTCTGCGACATCCGCCCCGGTTTCGGTGCCACCAGCACCATGATGACCCGCTACCTGCAGGGTCTGCGCATCAAGCCCGGGCCGCTGCTCTCCACGGCGCTGCTCTACGGCATCCGCACGGATACCGCCACTTTCGAGCGTTCCGGCGGCGAGGACGACCTGCGCGCCTACCAGTGGCTCATCAAGCATGCCGACGCCACCCTGCTGCGCCGCATCATCCGCAGCGAGTACCTGCGCGCCTGGCTGCCCCTTTTCTCCCGCGCGTTCCGCTCCCTGCGCGACTGCCGGGGCGGGGCCATGGTCTGGCTCAACGAGGTGGACAGCGCCGACCTGCTGGTGGCCGTGGCCGACTTCTTCACCCGTGTACACGGCCTCAAGTGGATCGCCGTCTGCGGCGTGGTGGAAAAGACCGTGGTGGTCATCTTCCGCGGTGACGGCAGCCGCGACATCGGCCGTCTGGCCGACGCCTGCTTCTACGACGTGGGCTCCGCCGGCGGCCACCGCAACCTGGGCCGCGCGGAATTCCCCCTTGCCGCCATCCCGGCGGGCACCAAGCCTGCGGATTTCATCTTCCAGCGTCTGCACAGCCGCAAGCTGCGCCCGGTCACGGCCAGCGCCGCGCCCCTGGCCGAGAATGCCGGGCAGCAGGCCGTGCACAGCGAAACGCTGGAGCCCGCTCCCGTCCAGGCCCTGGCCCACGGGGCGTAAGACGCACGACAATCAGGCAGAAAGGGCAGATGACGTTCGCGTCAGCTGCCCTTTTTTTCTGCGGCAGTGGTGCCTCCGCAGGGAGCGGCGCACCGCCGCTGCGAGCGCTGCCGGTGTTCCCCTATGCAGGAAATTAATTTTTTAATTCAATAAAAACAATAAGATACGAAATTACCTCCCGCCATTTTCCGGCTGGAGGAATTTTTTTCACGAGCGACTCTTGACAAGCCCCGGGCTGCGGCGTAGCGTTCATGGAAACTGTTGGAGTTTTGAAGATGTCCCGTTTCGTTCCTGCCACCTCCTGCTACGCTGCTACCGGCTTTTGCTTTAGCTGGTTTTATTTTGCGTACTTTAGCGGAGCCTGTGGTCAGGAGCTTTGCTGACATCTTCTGTCAGAGAGTTTCGGGGCCGCAGGCATTAGCCGGCGGCCCTTTTTTTGTATCCAGCGCCGCCGGAACGGCTCCATTCCACAAGGAGAGATCCCATGTACCTTGGCAAACAGGTTCGTCTGGAACGCATCATCAATCGTGAAACCGGCCGCACTATCATCGTTCCCATGGATCACGGCGTGACCATCGGTGCCGTCGACGGCCTCATCGACATGCGCGAGACCGTCAACGACATGGCCGTGGGCGGCGCTGACGCCGTGCTCATGCACAAGGGCCTGGTCCGCTGCTCGCACCGCAACGCCGGCAAGGATGTGGGCCTCATCGTCCACCTGTCCGCCTCCACCATGCTCTCTCCCCAGGGCAACACCAAGACCCTGGTGGGCACCGTGGAAGAAGGCATCAAGCACGGCGCCGACTGCGTCTCCGTGCATGTGAACCTAGGCGATCCCAACGAGCGCCTGATGCTGGCCGACCTGGGCCGCGTGGCCGCCGCCTGTGACGACTGGCACATGCCCCTGCTGGCCATGATGTACGCCCGCGGCCCGGCCATCAAGAACGGCTTCGCCCCCGACGTGGTGGCCCACTGTGCCCGCGTGGGCGTGGAACTGGGCGCGGACATCGTCAAGGTGCCCTACACCGGCGACATGGAAAGCTTCTCCGACGTGGTCTCCTCCTGCTGCGTGCCCGTGGTCATCGCCGGCGGCGAACGCATGGATTCCACCCGCGACGTGCTCCAGATGGTGCACGATGCCATCAAGGCCGGCGGCGCGGGCATCTCCATGGGCCGCAACGTGTTCCAGCATCCCAACCGCATCCAGCTCGTGCGTGCCCTGCGCGCCATCGTGCATGAGAACGCCACGGTGGAAGAAGCCCTGGCCATCGTGGGAGAATAGCATGGCCCGCATCTACTACCGTTGCGAACCGTTCAGCAAGGCCGACGTGACCCTGGCCCTGGAATCCGGTGTGGACGGGGTCATCGTGCCCCGCGCCCAGGTGGAGAAGGTGGCCGCCCTTTCCCGCTGCACCGTCTGGGCCTGCGAGGACGTGGCCAGCGTGCCGCTGAACGTCAAGGCCGACGAGGAGGCCCTGGTGGCCCGCCTCAAGGCCGGTGAGACCGCCTGCCTGGCCCGCGGCTGGGAGATCATCCCCGTGGAGAACCTGCTGGCCCAGGCCGACAACGTGCTGGCCGAGGCGGGCAGCCTGGAAGAGGCCCGTCTGGCCGCCGGCATCCTGGAACGCGGCGTGGACGGCATCGTGGTCCTGCCCGAGGCTCTGGCCGAACTCAAGGCCATCGTGGCCCAGTGCAAGATCTCGCAGGGACGCGAGGAATTGCAGAAAGCCGTCATCACCCGCGTGGAACCCGTGGGCCTGGGGCACCGCGTCTGCGCCGATACCCTTTCGCTGCTCAAGCGCGGCCAGGGCATGCTGGTGGGCAATTCCAGCGCCTTCACCTTCCTTGTCCATGCCGAGACCGAACACAACGAATATGTGGCCGCCCGTCCCTTCAGGGTCAATGCCGGGGCCGTGCATGCCTATGCCCGCCTGCCCCATGACAAGACCTGCTACCTGGGCGAACTGGCCGCAGGGCAGGAAGTGCTCATCGTGGGCGCCGACGGCCAGACCAGCGTGGCCACGGTGGGCCGGGTCAAGATCGAAGTGCGCCCCATGCTGCTGGTGGAAGCCGAGGCCGAGACCCCCGAAGGCCCCAAGCGCGGCGCCGTGTTCCTGCAGAACGCCGAGACCATCCGCCTGACCGCCCCTGACGGCACGCCCCTGAGCGTGGTCAGCCTCAAGCCCGGCGATACGGTGCTCTGCCGTCTGGATCAGGCAGGCCGGCACTTCGGCATGCGCATCCAGGAAGAGATCCGCGAGGTGTAGCATGGCCGACGCACATTCCCCCTCCGACGCCCCCCAGCGCCTGACCGCCATCCGCGGCGAGATCGACAGCGTGGACCAGGAACTGCTGGCCCTGTTCAACCGTCGCGCCGCCCTGAGCCTGGAAGTGGGCCGCATCAAGGCCGATGACCCCGGCATCGTGTTCAAGCCCCTGCGCGAACGCGAAGTGCTGGACGGCCTGGCCCGCAAGAACGACGGCCCCCTGCCCGAAGAGCACCTGCGTGCCATCTGGCGCGAGATCTTCTCCTCGTCGCGCGCCCTGCAGCGCCCGCAGAACGTGGCCTATCTGGGCCCGGAAGGCACCTTCTCCTATTTTGCCGGTGTGGAGTATCTGGGCCATGCCGCCAGCTTCCACCCCTGCAACGACCTGCCGCAGGTCTTCGCCGACGTGCACTCCGGCCGCTGCGAGCTGGGCGTGGTGCCGCTGGAGAATTCCCTGCAGGGCACCGTGGGCGTCAGCTTCGATCTGTTCCTCAAGTATGACGTGCATATCCAGGCCGAGCTCTTCTCGCCCATCTCGCACTGTCTGCTGAGCCACGCCGCCAGCCTGGCCGAGATCACCACGGTCTACTCGCATCCCCAGCCCCTGGCCCAGTGCGGCGGCTGGCTGCGCAGCCATCTGCCCCAGGCCGGCCTCATCCCCGTGGAGTCCACCGCCGCCGCGGCCCGCATGGCCGCCGCCAATCCGCAGTCCGCGGCCATCGGCAACGGCAAGCTGGCCGACATGACCGGCCTTTCCATCCTGGCCCGCCGCATCGAGGACGAGCCCGGCAACTGGACGCGCTTCGTCATCATCGGCCCCAAGCCCGTGGGACAGCTGGACAAGCTGCCGCGCACCACGCCCGTGCCCGGCCATACCGGCGCGGACAAGACCTCCATGCTCTTCACCCTGCCGGACAAGTCCGGTGCGCTCTCCGGCGTGCTCTCCCTGCTGGCCGAGCACAAGATCAACATGCGCAAGCTGGAGTCCCGCCCCCTGCGCGGCCAGTGCTGGAAGTACGTCTTCTTCACGGACGTGGAATGCGACCTGACCGCCCCCCAGTATGAGGATCTGCTCCGGAAGCTGGCCGAGACCTGCACCAGCTTCCGCATCCTGGGCAGCTACGCCACCGGCCCGCAGCTGGACCGCATCGGCCTGGACGACGTGGAGGACAGCCATGCCTAGTCCCGATACCGCCTGCGTGCGGGCCCCGGCTTCCAAATCCATCTCGCACCGCTACTGCATCGGCGCGGCCCTGGCCCACGGCACGTCCGAGCTGCACCATGTGCTGGACAGCCGCGACCTGGAATGCACCCGCGCCATCCTCTGCGCCGCCGGTGCCCGTATGGAAGCCCTGCCCGGCGAGGAAGGCGGCTGGCGCGTCACCGGCATGGACGGCCGTCCCCGGGGCGGCACGGACACGCCCCTGAGCTGCGACGTGCACGAATCCGGCACCACCTGCCGCCTGCTGACCGCCGTGCTGGCCGCCGGTCACGGCCTGTTCCGCATCCACGGCGCGCCGCGCATGCACGAGCGGCCCATCGACGAGCTGACCCGCGCCCTGGAGGCCCTGGGCACGGACGTGCGCTTCGAGCAGCGTCCCGACTGTCCGCCCCTGCTGCTGCGGGCCGCGGGCCTCGATCCCGCCCGCAACGGCGGCCGCGTGCGCCTGGGCATGGATGCCTCCAGCCAGTATTTCTCCGGCCTGCTGCTGGCAGCGCCGCTGGCCCCGGCTCCCCTCTGTGTGGAACTGGGCGGACAAAAGGCCGTGTCCTGGCCCTATGTGGGCCTGACCCTGCATTGCCTGGAAGATTTCGGCATCCGCTTCAGCGTGGAGACCCGCGAGCCCGACGGCCCGTGGCAGCTCCTGCCCGACGGCGGCTGGCGCGCCCTGCACACCGCCCGCCCCGACGGCCTGCGCATCACCGTGCAGCCCGGCACCTACCGTGCGGGCAGCTATCAGGTGGAAGGCGACTGGTCCGGGGCCTCCTACCTGCTGGCCGCCGGTGCCCTGGGCAGCCGCCCCGTGCGTGTGGACGGCCTGAGGGCCGATTCCCTGCAGGGCGACCGCGCCATGCTGGACATCCTGCGCGCCATGGGCGCCCGCGCCGAGGTGGAGGGCACGTCCATCACCGTGCATCCTTCGGCCCTGCACGGCGTGGACGTGGACATGGGCCACTGCCCGGATCTGGTGCCCACGGTGGCCGTGCTGGCCGCCTTTGCCCAGGGGCCCACCCGGGTGCGCAACGTGGCCCATCTGCGCATCAAGGAATCCGACCGCATCACCGCCCCGGCCACCGAGCTGGCCCGTCTGGGCGTGCGTGTGGACGAACATGACGACGGCCTGACCGTCCACGGTACGGGCCCCGACGGCCCGGTCTGGGACGAGGCCGCGCGCTTCTCGGCCCACAACGACCACCGCATCGCCATGTCCCTGGCCCTGCTGGGCCTGCCCCACGGCAAGCGCATGGACGCCCTGCTGGACGATCCGCTGGTGGTGCGCAAGTCCTTCCCCACCTTCTGGAAGGTCTGGGAGCGGCTGCTGTGAGCCCGGACAGCTCGGCGACGCCCAGGGCGGACGGAGACGGCACCGGCACCGTGCCCGCGAAAGCCGCGGCCTCCCTGCGGGGACGCGCCGTGCTGGTCGTTGGCTGCCGGGGCCGCATGGGCGCCATGCTCTGCCGCCGCGGCAAGGCCGCCGGTCTGGACATGCGGGGCGTGGACGTGCCCCTGACGGACGCGGTGCTGGCCCCGGCCTGCAAGGATGCGGCCCTGGCGCTGCTCTGCGTGCCCGCGGCCGTCTTTGCCGACGTGGCCGCCACGGTCTGCGCCCATCTGCCCGCCACGGCCATCCTGGCCGACATCACGTCGGTGAAGGTGCGCCCCCTGCAGCAGATGGAAGCCATCTGGCCCGGCCCGGTGGTGGGCACGCACCCGCTCTTCGGCCCGGCCACGCCCGACGAGGACGGCCTGCCCGTGACCGTCACGCCCGGCCGCACGGCCCGCGAGGAAGACACGGCCCTGGTGGAGGCCTTTTTCCGGGCCCTGGGGTGCAGCACCTTCCGGGCCACGGCCGACGAGCACGACCGCGCCATGGCCCGCGTCCAGAACATGAACTTCATCACCAACCTGGCCTACTTTGCCCTGCTGGCAGGGCAGGAAGACCTGTTGCCCTATATCACCCCCTCCTTCCGCCGCCGCCTGCACGCGGCAGAGAAGATGCTCACCGAGGACGGCACCATGTTCACCGGCCTCTTCGAGGCCAATCCGTACAGCCATGAGGCCGTGCGCCAGTATCGCAAGATGCTCAACGTGGCCGCTGCCGGTGATATCGAACTGCTCTGCCGCCGCGCGCAGTGGTGGTGGAAAAAATGACAGCGGGGAAGGGAGCGCCCTGGACAAGCGCTTTCCTTCCCCTTTTTCCTGCTTTGTCCGGCGGTGACCTGTGACCGCCCTCCTCCGGCCACGCCCATAGCGGCGGAGCGATCCGCCCAAGCGCCATCAGCTTCTGCTCCATCATCCCATCCCTCGCCCTTCCCCCATGGCGGCGTCATGCCGCTCCCGGCGACCCCGAAAAATCGTTGCCGGCGCAACCTTGACCGCCGCGACCCTGTTGCCGCATCATGGTCCCCTCTCTTGCAACCCATGGAGGACCCATGACGACCTTCCTGCTCCTCATCGCCTGCGGCATCGTGGGCGGTCTGCTGTTCTTCTTCCTGCATATCCCCGGCGGTGCCATGCTGGGGGCCGTAGTGGCCGTGCTGGCCGTCAAGATGCTGGGACATGTGGAGACCGATACGCCCCATCTGTTCCAGCTGGGGGCCCAGATCGCCATCGGCGTCATGGTCGGCAACATGATGACCGGCGGCACCCTGCTGGAGATCCGCGCCATGGCCCCCCTGATGTTCGGCTCCACGGCCCTGCTCGTCGTGGCCGGTGCCCTGGGGGCCTGGTTAATCTGCCGCTCGGCCGGGCTGGACGCGGGCAGCGCCATCCTGGCCACCAGCCCCGGCGGTCTGCAGGCCGTGGTGGGCATGGCCTCCGACTTGGGCACCAACGCCCCTGCCGTGCTGGCCTTCCATCTGGTGCGCCTGTACACCGTCCTGCTGCTGGCGCCGTTCCTAGGCTGGCTGCTGCACCGTCTGCTGCCGCACAGCTGATACCGGCCATAAAAAAACGGCCGGGGGGAGCGTCCCCTCCCGGGCCGGATAGCCACAGTCCTGCGGCAACGGCGGGCCGCATATCATCAAAACAGCGCGGACACATCCCCGCCGCTCCCTTACCGGATGCCATAAAAAAAGCTCCGGTGCTGCCGGAGCCATGATGCCTCAGTGTGTCCTCGCCCGCATACCGTCGGGGACCGGACAGAGGATGCCTTTCCCGAAAAACTACAGCGAAAAACGCAGGCGCGGCAACGGGCCGTCCAGATAGTCCAGGGCCTGCGCCAGCACGGCGGGCCGGGTGGCGATGTCGTCCGGCCGCAGGGGCAAGGTGTCGAAACGGAAGCCGAAGGAGCGCGCGTAGCGGGCCACGTCAGCGAGCCCCGCCCCCACATCGGCCTTGTCGTGGGCATCGGAGGCCAGACAGACGTCCACGCCGAAGTCGGCGGCCAGGCGCATGATGGCCGGGCAGGGATAGGGCTCGGCAAAGGGCTGGCGCAATCCGGCCGACGAGACTTCCATGATGACCCCGTTATCGGCCATGGCCTGCACGGCGCCGGCCACTACGTCCAGACTGCCCTCTTCGCGCAGCCACGCATGGAACAAATCATAGGAGGCCCGCTTGATGAAGTCGGGATGCGAGGCCACGTTCACCAGCCCGCTGGCCGCCATGCGCGCCATCTCTTCATAATATTCCCGGTAGCGGGCATAGGCGGCCTCCCGGCCGTCGGTCCAGGTGTTGGGACGCGCCACCGGGAAGAGCCCCACATAATGCAGGGAGCCGATCACATAGCTGAACGGCCAGCAGGAAAGGAAACGGCACATATGCCTGGGGTAGTCGGGCAGCCAGTCCAGCTCCACCCCCAGCAGGGGCAGCGGCCGGTCTTCCCGCTCCAGCTCCCGCTGCCGCAAGGCCTGCACATCCTGGACGAACTGGCGGAAATTGCCGGGGAACGCCGCTACATACAGCTTGCAGGCATATTCCTCCGGCAGGGGGGAATGCTCGCTCAGGCCGAAGAGGTCCAGCCCGGCCGCGGCGGCGCCCTCGTACATCTCGGCGGCGCTGTGGTGTCCGTGGGACGTGTTGGTATGGGTATGCAGGTCTGCCAGCATCGTGATTCCTCCGGCGGACACCTTATGCCGGAGCGCGGCAGGACTCAAGCGCGATCCGCAGGAGATTCCAGGGCCGCCAGCAGGGCCTGCGGCCTTCTGATGACGATGCCCCGGCCGCGGATGTCGATGAGGCCCTCGTCCTGCAGCTGGTGCAGGGTCTCGCTGACCGTGGGCTGCGTGGAACAGACCATGGCCGCCATCTGACCCTGGGAAAGGCTTACCGGCAGGGCCAGCGGCTGTTCCCAGGCGGCCGGGTCGCGCAGGCTCTCGTGCGCCAGCGAGAGCAGCAGACGGCCGACCCTGTGGCGGACATCGCAGGTCTGGGCGCTGAGGCTGTCGCCCAGATAGCGCAGACGGCTGCCCATGACGGTGATGACCCGCCGTGCCAGGGCGTAATTGCGGGACAGCAGATCGTCGAACGCCTGCCTGTCCAGCCGGAAGATGACGGAAGCGGCCAGGGCCTGGGCATTGACCTTGCGGGGCAGGTCCTGCAGGACCTCCGACAGGCCGAAGATCTCGCCCGCGGTGCGCAGGAAAAAAGTGGATTCCTTTCCGGCCTCGGTCACGCAAAAGATGCGCAGCAGCCCGGACGCCACATAAAAACAGGCCCCGCCCGCGTCGCCTTCAAAAAAAACGATGTCGTTCTTTTTCAGTTCGATGCGCTGGGCACTGCGCAGGAAGTGTTCCTTGCCCTCTTCTATGCCGTCGAAGAAATCCCCTTTTTCCAGATGCCAGAAACTGCGCATGCCGCCTCCCGTGCACCAGGCCCGTGAAGAGGCGTTCCCTGTCTGCCGTACAGACGCCGGAACCGGTGCGCCGCAACCAGACATTGCGGCGCACCGGCAGCGCGTTCCCGGACCCGGCCTTAGCCGTGTCGTGTTCTAGTGACGTATCCGGTTGACATACTTATATGTATATTCATTTCCGTCAATATCACGGCATTTCCAGGTGATGCAGTCCTTGCCCATGATGGGGCGCAGGCTGGCCTTGTAGTAGCCCAGCTGGTAAGGCATGCGCGTCTGCAGGGCACCGGTGGGACAGACCTTGATGCAGGACATGCAGTCCCAGCATTCGCCGGTGGCCCGGCAGCGGGCCTTGCCCGTCTCGGGGTCCAGCATCATGAGGTCGCCGGGGCAGACCATCTCGCAGGCGGTCTCGGGCTTGCCGCCGCAGCCGTTGCACTTGTTCAGATCTATTCTCGGGGGCATGGTTGGCTCCTTGCTTACGCGGTATAACGGTCACCGGGGATCAGCTGCTCGTACGGACGGGTGAAGGTCTCCACCTTGCCCGTGGCGGGATCGCGCCGGGATTCGATGAAACAGTCGAAATTGGCATCGTCGCGTTCCGGGTAGTCGGAACGGGTCTGCCAGCCGGCCCAGCGGGTCTCCTTGCGGGCCTTGAGGTGATGGACCACAGCCTCGGCCACATCGACCCTGTCCATGGTCTCGTGGGCCCGCATGAGCTCGTGCAGGTCGCGGGCACGCAGGTAGCCGAACTGGGACTGCAGCATGGCGATGTGCTTCAGGGCGTAGTCCAGACGCTCCTCGTTGGTGCGGTAGAACTGCGACACGCCGCCGGCGTATTCGTCCATCAGGCGCTGCAGACGTTCCTTCATCTCCACGGGGCGCACGCCGTCTTCGTCCCGGGCCAGCAGGGGCGCGTAGACGCGGGCCTTTTCCTGCTCCACGGCCGCCATGTCCAGGGGCGGCAGCTCCAGATCCTTCATGTAGGCGATGGCCCCGCGGGCCGCCAGCTTGCCTTCGGCGCAGCAGCCGCCCACGAACTTGTTGGGGTTGCCGCCTGCGGTCTCGCCCGCGGCGAACAGGCCGGGGATGGTGGTCATGCGCTGCATGTCCACCCAAAAACCGCCGCCGGTATGGCCGCCCAGGATGTAGGGGTCGGAACCGTAGATCTCGATGGGCTCGCGGGTGACGTCCTGGCCGCGGCTGGCCAGGAAGAGCACGAAGGAAGGCCGCTCGTTGAGGTAGTCCTCCATCATGGCCTTGGCCGTTTCGGGGGTCAGGTGGGTGGTGTCGCAATAGCAGGGGCCGCGACCGGCCAGCCATTCTTCCATGGGCGCATTGGCGCGGATGTAGCGCGGCGCGGCGTCCCCGCCCAGATGTTCGTAGCGGCTCATGACGCGCTCACCGTGCGCGTTGATGATGGGCGCGCCGTACCCCACGGAGATGGTGTCCACCGGGCCGCAGAAATCCTTGGTGCGCGTGGCCACCCAGCGCTGTTCCAAGCTGGTGAGCTCGGCGCCCTGACGGAAGCCGATGGCGTAGCCCGTGCCCACGCAGTAGGGGCACATCCAGATCTGCGCGCCGCTGTCGGTGCTGTCGGCGGTATAGGACTTGTACAGGGTACCGGCCCCGCCGGTGCTGACCACCGTGGCCTTGGCGCGGAAGATGTAGAACTTGCCGTCACGCACGCCGAAGCCCATGGCGCCGGTGCAGCGGCCTTCGTGCATGATGAGGGCCGTGGCCGTCACGCGGTTGTAGACGTCCGCGCCGCTCTCCAGGGCTTTCTCGGCCATGATGGGCTTGAGCTGCTCGCCGTGGATGGAGATGTCCCACTTGCCGCGGTAGCGGATGCGGCCCTGCTCGTCGCGCAGGATGGGCAGGCCCCAGCGTTCCAGATCGTCCACGGACTCGTTGAGCTCGCGGGCATTGGAAAGGGCCAGATCCTCACGCAGGGGGCCGCCGCCCACCTGGGCACGGCTCCAGCGCACCAGGTCTTCGGGGGTCTTGCCTTCGGGGATGTAGGTATTGATGGCGTCCATACCGGCGGAACAGGCACCGGAGCGCATGATCTCGGCCTTTTCCATGATGGTGACGCGGACGTTGGGATCCACCAGGGCGGCTTCCGTGGCCACGAAGCAGCCGGCATTGCCGCCGCCGATGATGAGCAGGTCGGTCTCGACGACGACGGTCTCGATATCGTCCAGGTTTTCAGGGGTGAACTGGCGCATGTGCGCCGCAGGGATGTTGGCCATGATGTTCTCCTGTAAAAAGCTGTTGGAGCCGGGGCCATACCGCCCCGGCAGGTCGGCAAAGGGCTAGAAGGGCCAGGGGGCGCTGGCGTCCCAGACGGGCATGCCCCACAGGGCGTACCAGGGAGCCATGACCAGCAGGCCATAGGCGATGGCGATACAGACGGAGACCCAGCCGGCACGGGCGTAGTCCGTGGAAGAGAAGGTATCCGTACCGTGTGCGATGACGGCCGCGGTGATCTGGGTGGGCAGGATGTAGGCGAAGGTATCCGTGTCACAGACCAGCATGGTGAAGGCCACGGGATGCAGGCCCAGCTTGGGCGCCATGGCAAAGACCACCGGCGCCAGCATGGCCACGGCCGCCACGTTGGAGAGCATGCCCAGGCGGATGATGTGCGTGCCCACCATCATGGTCAGGATGGCCTGCCACCAGCTCATGCCCACCACCCAGGCGTGGATGTGGTCGGCCAGCCACTGGGCCAGACCGGACTGGGTCATGGCCGTGGTCATGGTCATGGCGCCGCCCAGCAGCAGGAAGGTGCCCCAGATGGTCTTTTCCTGCACGGACTTCCAGGAACAGGGCATGAGGCCGGGCGCGAAGAGCACCAGCATGCCCAGCAGGCCGATGACGCCCAGAGGCTGGTGGTGCAGCTCGGCGATGAAGCTGCCCTTGCCGGTCATGAACATGATGCCCGCCAGGGCAAAGATGCCCAGCAGCACCTTTTCAGGCATGGTCATGGGACCGAGGTCGTCGTATTTCTTCTGCAGGGCCTCCACTCCGCCGGCGATATGCACCTTGCGCGTGCCGAAATGCCAGCGGATCCAGGCCTGCGTCAGGGCGAACATGCCCAGGTAGGGAGCCTGCAGCAGCATCCAGTTGAGGTAGTTGAGGTTGCTGAAGCCCGCCTTGTCGAAGATACCCACCATGATCATGTTGGGCAGGTGGGCGGTCATGATGAACATGCCGCAGATCATGGAGCCGTAGACCAGGGACTGGATGACGATGGCCTTCTTGGCGGCGCGTTCTTCCGGCGTATCACCGAGCAGGCGGCAGATGCCCTGCACCACGGGCAGCAGGGTGGCGGCGCGGGCGTTGGCCGCGGGCACCAGGAAGCCCAGCACGATGTTCACGAAGAACATGCCCCAGATGACGCGGCCCACACTGGAGGCCTTGAGCCGGGCAAGGATGCCCAGGGCGATGCGCTTGTCCAGGCCCACCAGCTGCATGACGGCCCCCACCAGGAAGGCGAACAGGCACAGCCAGATGACGTGGTTGGTGAACCCGGCGAAGATGATGGACATGGGCGGTTTGCCGCCCTGCCAGGGGATGGCCTGGGTGATGAGCAGCAGCGTGGGGATGGAGATACCGGTGATGCCCGTGGGCATGGCCTCGCTGACCCACATGACGCTGGCCCAGAGCACGATGCCCAGCACGGCCATGCCGTTGTGGGTCAGGCCCGGGAAGGGCGGCAGCACGGTCCAGAAAAGGAAAAAGAGCGCCCAGGCGATGACGAAGCCCGTGTAGACACGCACGGGGCTGCGTCCGTTGCGGCGCAGGTTCCCGGCCAGGTACTGCAAAAACGAACCGGAACCGGCAGAGGTTTGCTCAGGCATGGCAGACTCCTTTTTTCATGACAAAACGGAACATCTGCCTGCAACCTATCTGGGAAAAAATTCTCAATCTATCAGCCCGCCGATAGTTCGTGAAAAAAAGACCAGGGCTTAGCGCCCGTTCAACAAAAAACGGTAGTCATGGAGCATGTCCATGACTGCCGTTTCGACAGCACAGCCCAGGCAGGGCTAAAAATACATGGTCAGCAAATCGCGGGCCCGGGCCACGTCGGTGCGGATCTGGGCCACCAGGGCATCGGCGGAGTCGAAACGCTTCTCGTCGCGCAGACGGGCCACGAAGTCCAGGCGCAGCTCGCTGCCGTAGAGGTTCAGATCCGTATCCAGCAGGAAGCTCTCGATGCTCAGGCCGTAATCCCCGAAGGTGGGCTTGCGGCCGATGTTGGTCACGGCCTGCAGGGTCTTGCCCAGGTGCGGCACCACCACGCGGGTGGCGTAGACGCCCGGCGCGGGCAGCATGGTGTCCGGGATGGCGATGTTGGCCGTGGGGAAACCCAGGCCGGTGCCGCGGCCTTCGCCGTGCACCACCAGGCCCTCGCAGCCGTAGGCATGGCCCAGCAGGCTGGCGGCCGTGGCCACGTCGCCCTTGCCGATGAGCTCGCGCAGGCAGGTGGAGCTGACCACATGCCCGCCCACTTCCACCGGCGGCAGCTGGTCCACGTCAAAGCCGTACTTCTCGCCCAGGGCACGCAGCACATCAGGCTGGCCGCTGCGGCCGCGCCCCAGCGTGAAGTCGTGGCCGATGACCAGATGTTTGAGCCGCAGCGGCAGCAGGTGCTGCCGGACGAACTCCTCGGGCGACAGCGCGGCCAGCTCGTGGGTGAAGGGCAGCTCCAGCACACGCAGATCGCCCAGGCCCTGCAGCAGGCGCATGCGGGCGGCCCGGCTGGTCAGGGGCTGATGCGGCCTGCCGAAAAGCACGCGCGGATGCGGCCAGAAGGTGATGACCACGCAATCCAGGCCGAACTGCTGGCTGTAGGTCAGCGCTCGGCGGATGAGGACCTGATGGCCCTGGTGTACGCCGTCGAAATTGCCGATGGTGACGGCCGTGGCGCGGGGAGACGCGGAAGGGGAAGTATCCATGATGGTCCAGTTGCTCA
>NZ_OX636706.1:520000-760000 GCF_951793255.1 Desulfovibrio piger | reverse complement strand
TTAGTGATCCGGTGATCCCGAATGGAAGGGTCATCGCTCATTGGATAAAAGGTACGCCGGGGATAACAGGCTGATCGCATCCAAGAGTTCACATCGACGATGCGGTTTGGCACCTCGATGTCGGCTCATCACATCCTGGGGCTGAAGCAGGTCCCAAGGGTACGGCTGTTCGCCGTTTAAAGTGGTACGCGAGCTGGGTTTAAAACGTCGTGAGACAGTTTGGTCCCTATCTTCTGTGGGCGTAGGAGAATTGAAAGGGCCTGTCCCTAGTACGAGAGGACCGGGATGGACACACCACTGGTGGACCTGTTGTCGTGCCAACGGCACAGCAGGGTAGCTATGTGTGGAAGGGATAACCGCTGAAAGCATCTAAGCGGGAAGCCTGCCTTAAGATAAGTTCTCCCTGACGCAAGTCCTGAAGGGCCGAGGTAGACGACCTCGTTGATAGGCTGGAGGTGGAAGCCCTGTGAGGGGTGGAGCTGACCAGTACTAATAGCCCGTGCGTCTTGTTTTTTCGAAAAACCTTCCATCCCTGTTTCAATAAATTTGCCAAATTTCTTTGGTAGCCATAGAGGAGAGGGTACACCCGACCCCATTCCGAACTCGGAAGTTAAGCTCTCCATCGCCGATGATACTGCATAACGTCATGTGGGAAAGTAGGCCGCTGCCAAAGATTGTTCGACCCCCTTGCAGCTCTCAGCGCGAGGGGGTCTTTTTTTGTCCCCGCTCCGCCGGGGATTTTTTTGTTTTGGGGACGGCAGGCAGACGCCTGAAAATTTGAAGGAAGAAAAGCTTGCGGGGAGGGAAACCTTTTTGGAAAAAGGTTCTCCCTCCCCGCGCCCCTCCCTTCCAAAAACTTTTGCCGGTGGGGCTGTACGAGGATGGAAGAATCTGCGGTGAGGCCGGATGACCGGCATTCCGTAAGGCCATACGCAACACAATGGAGCTGGTTGTGAGGGCTGGCAGGCAAGGGATCGCGGGGCGTACCGGATCAGGCAGATGGCGTTGCGGGCTGCCGGAGTAATGCAGCCATTTTTTTGGGGGCCCTTGGCTCCCTGTTGGAATATTTTCTGAAATCCTTGTGGACAAGCGGACAAGAACAGGGCACTTTGCCCTCCGCAAGATATTACTGATGGAGCTGGATCGATGCTGGAGATCATGACGGAACGTTGTTGCCTGCGTCCCATGACGGATGCGGATTTCCCGGCCCTGTGCCGTTACCTGCAGGATCCCGGGGTGATGTATGCCTACGGGCATGCCTTCAGTGACAGGGAAGTCTGGGACTGGCTGCGGCGCCAGCAGGCCCGCTATGTGGTGCCGGGATACGGTGCCCTGGCCGTGGAGCTGCGGGAAACGGGCGAAATGATTGGCCAGTGCGGCATCACCCTGCAGGACTGTGCGGGGGTGACGGCCTGTACCGCTGCGGCTGATGGTGAGGAGGGCGGACAAGCTCCGGCCGGAGAAGAGGTGGGGCCTTCCGCGTTGCTCAGCGAGCGTATCGATGCCACGCCCCGGACCTTGCAGGTCCCGGAAGTTGGCTATCTGCTGGCAAAGAACTACTGGCACCGCGGATATGCCACAGAATCGGCCCGTGCGTGCATGGAATTCGCTTTTGACGTACTGGGTGTGCCGGAAGTCTTTTCGTGCATCAGAGGCGATAATACGCCTTCTCTGGCGGTGGCCCGGCGCAATGGCATGGAACTGTGCGGACGCTTCAGCAAGCATTATTACGGGCAGGACATGGAACACCTGCTCTATGTGGCCCGTAAGGAAAGCTGGGGGCTGTAGTACGAAAGAGGGACCGGCCCATGGCGCAGGATGGGGGATTTTTTTACAGGGGAGGCCTGAGCCTTCCCGGATTGTCCCGGATTCCATATGCCCAGGGTTCGCAGACAGGCGAATAGGGCAGAACGGCAATAAATCCTGTCCTGGCGGATCGGCCCCATAGATGACAAAAAAAGCTGCCTCACGATGGCGTGAGGCAGCTTTTTTATTTTTCAGGGGTGCCCCGGCAAGGGGCTGTCAAAAGAGGCTTACATGCCCGCGGCGCGGCGGATGCGGGCCAGGCTGGCGTCCTTGCCCAGGAAGGCCATGATCTCGGGCAGGTGGGGGCCGCCCATGAAGCCCATGAGGGCCGTGCGCAGGGCCGGGGCCACATCCTTGAACTTGAGGCCGTTGCCTTCGATGTAACCGTGCAGGGCGGCTTCGAGGCTGGGGGCGTCGAAGGGATCGCAGGCGGCGAAGAGTTCGGCCACGGCATTGAGGTGGGCCTTGCTGGCATCGGTCAGGTTCTTGGCGCAGGCCTTTTCGTCATAGGCCAGCTCGTCGGCGCTGACCAGCAGGGGACGGAAGGATTCGGCCAGGGCCTTGAGGTCCCCGGCGCGCTCGCGGAACATGTGACACAGGGCGGCCAGCTTGTCGTCGGCGACATCGGCGGGCAGACCGGCTTTTTCCACGAAGGGACGCACCAGCTTGGCCAGTTCGTCCAGGGGCATCTCACGCATGAAGTGGGCGTTGATCCACTCCAGCTTGGCCGGGTCGAAGGCGGCGGCAGCGGGGTTGAGGCTGGTACCGTCGAAGAATTTGATGAGCTCTTCCTGGGTGAAGATCTCCTGGTCGCCGTGGGACCAGCCCAGACGCACCAGATAGTTGACCAGAGCCTGGGGCAGCAGGCCGTCGTTCTGGTATTCGATGACGGCGCGGGCGCCGTGACGCTTGGAGAGCTTCTGGCGGTCGGGGCCCAGGATCATGGGCACATGGCCGAAGGTGGGCACGGGCAGGCCCAGGGCTTCGTAGATGAGGATCTGGCGGGGGGTGTTGGACACGTGGTCGTCACCGCGGATGACGTGGGTGATGCCCATTTCGTAGTCGTCCACCACCACGGCCATGTTGTAGGTGGGCATGCCGTCGGCGCGGCGGATGACCATATCGTCCAGTTCGCTCACGTCCACGGCGATGCGGCCCTTGACCATGTCATCGAACACGACCTTGCCGGCCTGGGGGGCCTTGAGACGCACGCAGCGGCCTTCGCCGGGGCCCAGGTTGCGTTCACGGCAGCAGCCGTTGTAGCGGGGCTTCAGGCCCTGGGCGCGGGCTTTTTCGCGCATGGCTTCCACTTCCTCGGGGGTGCAGGAGCACCAGTAGGCGTGGCCGGTCTCCAGCAGCTTGTCCACATAGCTGTTGTACAGCTCGGTGCGCTGGGTCTGGTAGTTGAGGGGGCCGTCCCAGTCCAGTCCCAGCCAGCGCATGGAAGCCAGGATGGAGTCGGTGTACTCCTGCTTGGAGCGCAGCAGGTCGGTGTCCTCGATGCGCAGGTGGAACTCGCCGCCGAAGTGGCGGGCCAGCAGCCAGCAGAAGATGGCGGTACGCGCGCCGCCGATGTGCAGATGGCCCGTGGGGCTGGGCGCGAAACGGGTAACGACTTTATTCATGGTACTGTCCTTCATCGACGGCAGGCCGTCGAGGTGATTTTGCGGTCGGTATGCAGGGGGCGTGCGGAGCCTTGCCCCTGCGGCTGTAAGGCAGGGCAGGATAACCCCAATACGCCTGCCTTGCAATGGCGGGCAGCACATGGGGAGCGGCGGGCATCTTGCGCCTCCCCGGCCGGGGGTGCTACAGCGGTGAGGCGGTCTTACCGCATTTTCATGCCTGTGCCTCAAGGAGAAGATATGAGCACCCAGACTGTTGTCATCAAGTACGGCGGCCATGCCATGGACAAGGACGAACTGAACGCGGCCTTTGCCGACGACATGGCATTTCTGCAGCAGAGCATGCGCCTGGTGGTGGTGCATGGCGGCGGGCCCCAGATCAACGCCCTGCTGAACCGCCTGGCCATCGAGAGCCGTTTTGAGAAGGGCCTGCGCGTGACCGATGCCGACACCATGCAGGCCGTGGAGATGGTGCTGTGCGGCCAGGTCAACAAGACCGTGGTCAGCCGTTTCTTGCAGCACGGCGCCCGTGCCGCGGGCCTTTCCGGGCGTGATGCGGGCCTGCTGCGGGCGCGGGTGAAAGACCCTGTGCTGGGCCTGGTGGGCGATGTGGAAAAGGTCGATGCCTCCGTGCTTTCCTGTCTGCTGGACGGCGGCTTCTTGCCCGTGGTGGCGCCGGTGGCCTCCGGTCCTGAAGGCCAGGCCCTGAACATCAATGCGGACACGGCGGCCGGTGCCGTGGCCGGGGCCCTGTATGCCGACTACTTCGTGCTGATCTCCGACGTTCCCGGCGTCCTGGATGCGGACAAGAAGCTGATCCCCTCCCTGGACCGCGCCCGCATCGCCGAGCTCATCGAGGCCGGTGTCATCAACGGCGGCATGATCCCCAAGGTGCAGTCCTGTCTGCATGCCCTGGACGAAGGTTGCTCCCGGGCCCTGATCCTGGATGGCCGCCAGCCCTCCAGCCTGCGCCGTTATCTGCTGGACGGCGAACCGCTGGGCACGGTGGTCACGGCCTAGTTTTGCGGAAGAAAGGATTCCGGGAGGGCCGTCCCTTCCCGGCGCTGCCAGTCCTTGCCGGTACCGGGGCCGGTATCCCGCCTGGGCGGGGAAGGCCCGGTGCCGCCATGTGCACTGTAACTTATTGAGATCCCGGCAAGGGATCATTTGGAGGAGTCATGACACAATGTGCTGCTCCCAGTGCGGCTGCCGTGGCCGCCAGGCGGGCCATGAAAAAAAGTTTCCAGACGCGGGGCATCCTGACGGCTGTCTCGTCCGGTATGGTCTACGGCATGTACACGGCCTTCATGACCTACGCCATGGCCATGGGCATCTGGGCCGTCTGGTACGGCGAGAATTCCGGCCTGTCGGAATTCGCGGTCCTCTTTTTGCTGAGCGCCCTGGGCGCCGGCCTCACTGACGGCTGTGCGGCTATCTGGGCGCTCATCATGGCGGCCCTGCGCGGCAAACTGGGCGACTTCGGGCGCAGCTTCAAGACGCGTCCCGGCATGATGATGCTGGTGGCGGCCCTGTTCGGCGGCCCCTTCGCCTCCACCTGTTATGTGGTGGGCCTGCAGATGGCCGGCTCCATCGTCGTGCCCATCAGCGCCCTGTGCCCGGCCATCGGCGCCATCCTGGCCCGCTTCCTGTTCCGGCAGCCCCTGACGCCCCGCATGATGCTGGGCATCCTGATCTGTCTTTCGGCCAGCGCCCTGATCGGCTTCTCCAGCATGGGCGGCATCGAGGCGCGTCCCCACATGATGCTGGGCCTGTTCTTCGGCTTCCTGGCCGCTCTGGGCTGGGGCATCGAAGGCTGTGTGTGCGGTTACGGGGTGTCCATCATCGATTCCGAAGTGGGCATCACCATCCGTGAAGTGACCATCGGCATCTCCAATCTCATCATCCTGGTGCCCATCCTGGGCTGGATCGGTCAGACGGACGGCTTTGCCATGCTGGGCAAGGCCCTTGCCGACGTGGATTCCATGAAGTGGTTCGTGGTGGCCGGTTTCCTGTGCTACTTCAACTTCATGTGCTGGTACCGGGGCAACGCCATGTGCGGTGCGGCCCTGGGCATGGCCTGTAACGGCGCCTATTCCTTCTGGGGGCCCTTCTTCTGCTGGCTCATCCTGGGCGTCGTCTTCGGTCTGGACGGCTGGAACATGGTGCCTGTGGCCTGGGTTGGCGCCGTCTTGATGGTCGTGGGCATCTTCACCATCGCCACCAACCCCCTGGCCCTCTTCCACAGAAAGGAGCAGTAGGATGAGACCCCTGAACTTTGCCATCCTCAAGTATCTGACCACGGTGGACGAAGCCTGTCCCGAAGACATCATCGAGGCCCTCAAGGGCACCTATGGTTCCTTCCGGGCCCTCAATAAAAAAGACATCCTTTCCGCGCTGATGACGGCCGAGGTCAACGGCCTTGTCCAGGAGTCCCGCTTCGAGCTGGACGACAAAGGCGAGCTGCGCATCTACTACCGTGCCCATGAAGAAGGCGCGGCCACCATCAACCGCTACATCCCCGACTAGCAGGGAGACGCAGCCATATCCGCATGAAAAAAGGGACCGCGAACGCGGTCCCTTTCCATTTTCACGGCTGGCCGGATCAGCCCCGCAACATGCGGCACAGGGCCGTACGGACGGCGTCGAAGGCTTCCTCGCCTTCCATGCGCAGCGTCCCGCCCGCGGCGTTGCGGTGGCCGCCGCCACCGAACTGCACGGCCACGGAACGCACGTCCGTGGTGCCCGTGGAACGCAGGCTGAGCTTGTAGACGCCGGGCGCGTCCTCCCGCAGGATGCCGGAGGCCTCCACGCCGCGCAAGCGGCGGAACTGCTCCACCAGCCCTACCAGATCTTCCTTGAGGGCCCCGCACTGGCGCAGGTCTTCCAGACGGGCCAGCGCCAGGGCCGCGCGGCCGTCGCAGCTGATCTCCACACGCTGCATGAGCCGGACCCAGAGCGCCATGCGGGCCGGGCTCCAGTTGTTGTCGAGCTTTTCGCGCAGCTTGTGGATGTCACAGCCGCTGTCGCTGAGCAGGGCCGCCAGGCGGAAGACGGCGGCCGTGGTGCTGCCGTGCAGGAAGCCGCCGGTATCGGTCACCAGCCCCAGGGCCAGGGATTCGCCCAGCGGGCCCTCCGGGCGCAGACCGGCCGCCAGGCAGACATAGGCCGCCAGCTGGGCCGTGGCCGCGGCGGCGGGCTCGATCCAGTTGTCGACCGTCCCCATGCCGTCGCTGCCCAGATGATGGTCGATATTGACGATGGCCGTCCCGGCAAAGCGGCCTTCCAGAGCCGCGGCCAGATCGTCGCCCAGGCGGTGGGGCTCGCCGCAGTCCAGCAGGACCAGGGCCTGGGGCTCGAAGGGCAGGCGCTCAAGGCTGGTGAGCAGCGTGCAGGGCAGGGGAAGGAAGGACAGATAGTCCGGTACGCCCGAGGGGCTGTAGAGGACGAATTCCTTGCCCATGTCCTTCAGCAGCCAGCCCAGGGCGCTCATGGAGCCCAGGGCGTCGCCGTCGGGGTTCACATGGGCGGCCACCAGCACCCGGTCCAGACCGCGCAGGCTCGTCACCATGCGCGCGGCGGGCTCGCGCCAGTTTTCGGGTATCTCAGTCATCAACGGCATAGATCTCTACCTCGCTGTCGGTCATTTCTTCGGTGCAGACGGCTTCCATCATCAGCGCGCACTTGTCCATGCGGCTGCGCAAATGGCTCTCGCTGTTGGAGATGGACGTCACGGCCAGCCGCAGGCGGGTCAGGTTGTTCTCGGTGCCTGCCTCGGCGATGGCCACGTTGAAGCGGTTGCGTACCTTTTGCTTCAGACTGTTGGCCACACGGCGCTTGGCCTTGAGGTTGTCGTTGCCGTCAAGGGCAAATTCCACAGTCAGGACTGCTACGAACATGGGCATGGTATCGGGCCTCGGGAGAGGCAAGGCCGGGGGAAGGGGGACGCTTTTGGAAAAGCGTCCCCCTTCCCCCGGACCCCCATCCCCCCGTAAAACTTTTGTTTGGGTCGGTATGTCAGGTCCCCGCCGTTGTCCGGCGGGCCTGCTATCGTGCCCCTCTTCGCGAAAAGGCGGGAAAGCAGGCGTATTTTGTAAATGATAGTGCCGCATTTGAAAAGAGCATCCGTTTTGCGGCATCCGGCAGGGACAGTTGCGGGAGAGACGGGAGGGGGAGGAGGCACAGGGTGCCGGCCCTCCTGCGGTCTTCCGCCATCGCGAGGGGTACGGGCCATCCTTTTCAGAGTGTCACCGGGGGACCAGGGGCGTCAGAAGGGCCTGTGCGTCATGACGGCCTGCCACAGATCTGCATAAAAGTTTTTGGGAGGATGGGGGGAGTGTGAGGGGGGAAGGGAGACCTTTTTCCAAAAAGGTCCCCTTTCCCCCTCGCCTGCCCTGACAGCATCAAAAAAGGCGGCCGGAAGACCGGCCGCCTTGGCGGGGAAAAGGGGGACATTCCCCGATGGGGGTATCCGTTGCCATGACCGGGGGCAGGCCCGGCCATGACACGGTTTGTCGTTGTTACGGGGTGGCAGCTTCCTCGACGGTCTCGAAGGCTTCGATGCGCCCATCGTTGCGACGCAGGAAGCTACGAGGGGCGACGGTCCGGCAGGGGACGGGCCGCCCGGGCCACCGCGGCTTACAGGGTGGCAGCTTCCTCGACGGTCTCGAAGGCTTCGATGATGTCGCCGATCTTGACGTCGTTGAAGTTTTCCAGGCCCACGCCGCATTCGTTGCCCTTGACCACTTCGCGGGCGTCGTCCTTGAAGCGCTTGAGGGAGCTGATCTTGCCGGTGTAGACCACCACGCCGTCGCGGAGCAGGCGCACGCCGGCGTTACGGGCGATCTTGCCGTCGGCCACATAGGAACCGGCGATGATGCCGACCTTGGGCACGCTGAAGGTGTTACGGACCTCAGCCTGGCCCAGGTAGACTTCGCGCTGCACGGGAGCCAGCAGACCGGCCATGGCGCTCTTGATGTCATCCACCAGCTTGTAGATGATATCGTAGAAGCGGATATCCACGTTCTCGCGTTCGGCGATGTCCTTGATGCGCGAGGTGGGACGCACGTTGAAGCCGATGATGATGGCCTGCGAGGCGGAAGCCAGCATGATGTCGGATTCGGAGATGGCGCCGGTGCCGCCGTGCACCACGTTGATGCGCACCTTTTCCGTGCTCTGCTTGTTGAGGGCCTCGGTGATGGCTTCCAGGCTGCCCTGCACGTCGGCCTTGAGCACCAGGTTGAGGGTCAGGGTCTCCTGGTCGGAGGCGCGGCGCGACAGGAAGGTTTCCAGGGTGACCTTGGATTCGCTGGCCAGATCGCGTTCGCGCTGCTTGGTGGCGCGCATTTCGGCGATGCGGCGGGCCAGCTTTTCGTCGGCCACGGCGAAGAACTCTTCACCGGCTTCGGGCACGCCTTCAAAGCCCTGCACTTCCACGGGGATGGAGGGACCGGCTTCCTTGACCTTCTTGCCCTGGTCGTTCATCAGGGCGCGCACGCGGCCGGAGAACTGGCCGCACACGAAGTTGTCGCCTTGGTGCAGGGTGCCTTCCTGGATGAGCACGGTGGCCACGGGGCCGCGGCCCTTGTCCAGCTTGGCTTCCACGATGCGGCCGTGGGCGGGCTTGTTGGGGTTGGCCTTGAGGTCCATGATCTCGGACTGCAGGGCCACCAGTTCCAGCAGGTCGTCCAGGCCCTGACGGGTCTTGGCGGAGACCTTGGCCACGATGGTGTCGCCGCCCCAGTCTTCGGGCTGCAGGCCCATCTCGGACAGTTCACGCAGCACGCGGTCGGGATCGGCGCCGGGCTTGTCCATCTTGTTGACGGCCACCATGATGGGCACACCGGCGGCGCGCGAGTGGTTCACGGCTTCGCGGGTCTGCTCCATGACGCCGTCGTCGGCGGCCACCACCAGGATGACCAGGTCGGTGACCTGGGCGCCGCGGGCGCGCATGGCGGTGAAGGCCTCGTGACCGGGAGTGTCGAGGAAGACGATCTCGCCGCGCTTGGTCTTCACATGGTAGGCACCGATGTGCTGGGTGATGCCGCCGGCTTCGCCGCTGGTGACGTTGGACTTGCGGATGGCGTCCAGCAGCGAGGTCTTGCCGTGGTCGACGTGACCCATGATGGTGACGACCGGAGGACGGGGCTTGAGATCTTCGGGCTTATCCTCCTGCTGGGGCAGCAGGTAATCTTCTTCGGAGAAGCCGGCCTTTTCCACTTCGTAGTCGAATTCGGCGGCCACCAGGGTGGCGGTGTCGATATCCAGCGACTGGTTGATGGTGGCCATGACGCCCAGACCGAAGAGCACCTTGATGATCTCGTTGGCCTTGAGGCCCATCTGGTGGGCCATGTCGGCCACGCGGATGGCTTCGGTCACGCGGATCTTGCGCTTGGCGGCCTTGAGCGGCTGGGTGGCCTGCACGGCGGCGGGCTTGCCGGGCTTGCGGCGGCCGCGGGGGCTGCGGTTCAGGCGCGGCGCGTCATCATCGTCCTGATGGCGGCCGAAATCGCCCTGCTGGAAATCGACGGTGCGGCGGCCCTTGTTGCGCTTTTTCTTGCTCTGGCCGTCGCGGCTGTCCAGGGGAGCGGCAGGTGCCGGAGCGCTGTAGCCGCCACCGGCGGGACGGGGAGTACCGCCGCGGGGACGGTCTCCGAAGCCGGGACGGTTGCCGAGGCCGGGACGGTTGCCGCCGGGGCGGCCGGAACGGTTGTCGCGTCCGTCACGATCACGACCTTCCCGACCGCCGTCGCGATCGCGTCCGCCGTCACGGCTGTCACGGGCGGGCGCGGCGCCGGGCTGGGGACGGGAGATGACGCGCACCTGGGGAGCCGGGGCCACCACGCGGGCGCGGGTGGGCGTGGCTTCGGCGGGGCGGTCGTCCCGGTTCTCGTGGGCCTCGCGCTGGGGTAGCGTGGGCGCGGAGGAGCCTTCGGGCATGGCCGAAGCGTCAGGACGGCCGGCGCGGGGTTTGGCGGGCTTTTCCGCGGCGCCGTTCTCGGCGGCTTCCTTGGCGTTGATGGCGGCCAGCACGGCGCTCTTGCGCACTTCGGGCTTGGCTTCGGGGGTCTTTTCGGGCTTGGCCCCGGGCTTGTTTTCCGTCCCGGTCACGGGCGCGTCGGCCTGGGCGGGCCGGATGACGCGGGCCGTGGGCGTGGCATCGGGACGGCTGATGACGCGGGCGTCGGCCGGAGCCACCACGCGGGCGGTCCGGGGCGTCGCCTTTTCCACGCGGGCTTCGCGCTTGGCTTCGGTCCTGGGGTCGGCTTTGGTTTCGTTCTTCACGGGTTCGGGCTTGGCTTCAGGAGCCTTTTCGGCCTCGGGGGCGGCCACCACGCGGACAGCGGGCGTTTCCACCGGGGCGACGGGTTCGGGAGTCTTTTCGGCCTTGGGTTCGACCTTCACAGGTTCGGGCTTGCCCCCGGGAGCCTTTTCGGGCTCGGGGACGGAGATCACGCGGGCCGCGGGCGTCTCCACCGGGGCGGCCGGATCGGGAGCCTTTTCGGGCGCGGCTTCGGCCCTGGTCTCGGCCACGGGCTGTTCCGCGGCCGGGGCTTCGTCCTTCACGCGGCGGCGGCGCACGATGACCGTGGGCTGATCGTCCTTGCGGCCGGCCTTGCGCTGGCGGTTCTCGGCCACACGGTCGCGAACCCCGCTCACTTCTTCCATGGGGATGGAGCCCTGGGCGCTTTTGACGTTGAAGCCCATGGACTGCAGCTCCTGCAGCAGTTCCTTGGCATCCATCTTGAGCTCAGTGGCAAGATCCTTGATTTTGATTTTACTGTCCGACATTACTTTTCCCCCTTGCGCCGTCCGGACGGTCTGAACCTGGCGAATCGTGCCGCGCAGGCCGGATCGTCACACAGGTACCAGCCCCTGCCCGGACTGGTCTGCGGCGCGTCGATAATCAAATTTCCGTGCGCGTCGCGCACGTGGCGCGTCAGTGCCGCCTTGGCGAAACGGCGGCGGCAGATGACGCACATTCTCACTGGCCCTTCACAGCCCTCGGCGGGCGCGTCGGGGCTAGTCTTCATCACCATCCTGGACTTTTTCGCCGTTGCCGGCGCCGGTCGTTTCTTCCTCAGCGGCCCGGGGTTCGGGCTCGGCCACGGGGGCCAGGAAGTTGATGGCCGAACGCAGGTCGGCGATGCGGCTGTCCGAGATGGCCAGCTTGTCGGACAGTTCCTCGTCAGTGGCCTGACGCAGCAGGTCCAGCGAGGTGTAGCCCGCTTCCAGCAGCTGGTTCATGGAGACTTCGGCCACGCTGGCCACCTGCTCCAGACCGTGGCCGATGGCATTGGCCTCGTTGTAGCGGGTCTCGGTGAAGATATCGACCTTCCAGCCCAGCAGGCGGGCAGCCAGCTTGACATTCTGGCCCTTGCGGCCGATGGCGTTGGTCAGCTGGTCATCGGGCACGATGACTTCCAGCAGGTTCTCTTCTTCGTCCACCACGATGCGGGAGACCATGGCCGGGGCCAGGGCGTTGCGGGCGTAGGTGGCGATATCGGGGCTCCAGACCACGATGTCGATGCGTTCGCCGCGCAGTTCCTGCACGATGTTCTGGATGCGCGAACCGCGCACGCCCACGCAGGCGCCCACGGGATCCACATCACGTTCACGGGAGAGCACGGCCACCTTGGCGCGGGAACCGGGGTCGCGGGCCACGCCCATGATCTGCACCACGCCGTCGTCCACTTCGGGCACTTCGCGGCGGAACAGGGCGGCCATGTAGTCGCGGTGCGCGCGGGAGACGACCACCTGCGGGCCGCGGCCTTCCTTGCGCACGTCGATGATGATGGCCTGCACGCGGTCGTTGCGCTTGTAGTGTTCGCGGGGGATCTGTTCCTCGCGGGGCAGGATGGCTTCGGTGCGGCCCAGGTTGACCACCCAGCCGCCCTTGTCGCGACGCTGCACGATACCGGAGACGATCTCGCCCATGCGGTCCTTGTACTCGTCGTAGATGATCTCCTGCTCGGCGTCGCGCATGCGCTGGATGATGACCTGCTTTGCGGACTGGGCGGCGATGCGGCCCAGGTCTTCCACCTTCACGCGGAAACCGACTTCGTCGTCGATCTGCACGGAGGGATCATGGGTGCGGGCTTCGGTGATGCCGATGTGGGTGTCTTCGTTCTCGACCTCGCCGTCTTCCACCACGATCTTGAACTGGTAGACTTCGATGTCGCCGGTGTTGTCGTTGTACCGGACTTCCACATCCATATCTTCGCTGAAGCGGCGCTGCACCGAGGTGCGCACGGCATCTTCAAGCGTCTTGATGAGCATGTCGCGGTCAAGGCCCTTGTCTTTGCTGATCTGGTCAATGGCCTTTTTGAGTTCAAGGTTCATTGCTACCTCCGGCTGCCGCACAGGGCGGCATAAATTTCCTGGTGTACCGGCCGGGGCCGGAAACCGCCGTCACGGGCGGGTGATGACGAAGCGGCCTTGCGGCCGCGTGAGAGGACCGCAGGGCGTGCCCGTGCGGTTATATGTCTTCGGCCTCGTTGCGGCCGGGATGCTTGCTCTTGCCGCTCTTGCCCTTGCCCTTCTTGGGGGCGTCGCCCTGGGGCGCGGCCTTGGCGGCCTTGCGGGCGGGCTGCTTGCCGGGCTTCTGCGGCTGGCGGAAAATATGGATGCGGCTGGCGCGGCGCACCATGTCCCAGGGCACCAGGACCTCGTCCATGGCCTCGGGGCAGATGTCGCCCTCGGCCGAGACGCTGGCCGGGGCCACGCGCACGGCGCTGTCGGTGACTTCGCGCAGGACGCCGCGCCAGGCGCGACGGGCCGCGGGGGCGTTCTCGGGAGCGTAGGCGGAGACCATGCGCAGTTCCACCATGTCGCCCACATAGGAACGCATCTGGTCGAGAGAGAAGAACAGACGGCTGAAGCCGGGCGTGGAGACTTCCAGCACATAGGCCTGTTCGATGAGGTCTTCCACTTCGAGGGCCAGACCGAGCTGGCGCGAGATCTCCTCGCACTGGTCGATGCTGGCGGAGCGGGCCGTCATGATGTCGGCGCTGTCCTCAAGGTTGTCGGCGGGATCGCTGTCGGCGGACAGCGCGGCCTGGGCCTGTTTGACCTCCAGCGGCAGGTCGACGAACACACGCACCGTGGTGCGGCCTGCCTGGGCGATCTCCACACCCCAGATTTCAAGACCCTGAGCCTGGACCAGGGGCGTGGCCAGACGGGTGACGGTTTCCTTGAGGCTGTTTTCGCTCATGTCCCTTCCTGGGCGTCTGCCCGGTCGCAAGTACAAAAAAAAGGGGGCCTGTTGAGGCCACCCCGTTGTGAACGCATGTTCTGCATCAGGATGATGCGGCAGTGACTGCCGCGCCATTTCGGACAACCATATAAGGAGAGAATCAGGGGCCTGTCAAGCCTTTTTCATGGCCTGGGGCGGAAAAATCCGCTTTTGGCGCGGATTTTTCAGGAAAGGCCGCTGCGGACAGGCCGGGCATCCAGTGCGGCGCGGACCCGTGCGACTTCACTGGGGAGAGGTGGACAGGGCGGTCCGCCGTCCCGGACTCCTGCGAGCGCAGGGCATCCCGTCTCCAGTCCTGCGGTGGAGGGCGGCAAGGACGCGCTGCCTCCCCTGATAAAGCGCACTGGGGAGGGGGAGTTTGAGGGGGACCCCCTCTCGCGCCAGTAGCGACCGGATGGCGGCCCGCAGGGCCGTGCCCGTTGGCACGCAGGAGCCCTACGGGCATCGACAGCAGAGATGCGACCGGATGGCGGCCCGCAGGGCCGTGCCCGTTGGCGACGCAGGAGCCCTACGGGCATCGACAGCAGAGATGCGACCGGATGGCGGCCCGCAGGGCCGTGCCCGTTGGCGACGCAGGAGCCCTACGGGCATCGACAGCAGAGATGCGACCGGATGGCGGCCCGCAGGGCCGTGCCCGTTGGCGACGCAGGAGCCCTACGGGCATCGACAGCAGAGATGCGACCGGATGGCGGCCCGCAGGGCCGTGCCCGTTGGCGACGCAGGAGCCCTACGGGCATCGACAGCAGAGATGCGACCGGATGGCGGCCCGCAGGGCCGTGCCCGTTGGCGACGCAGGAGCCCTACGGGCATCGACAGCAGAGATGCGACCGGATGGCGGCCCGCAGGGCCGTGCCCGTTGGCGACGCAGGAGCCCTACGGGCATCGACAGCAGAGATGCGACCGGATGGCGGCCCGCAGGGCCGTGCCCGTTGGCGACGCAGGAGCCCTACGGGCATCGACAGCAGAGATGAGGGGTCCCCCTCAAAAAAAGCCCTAAAAAGCCGTCAGCAGCGGCCCTTTCGGCGCCGTGAGGCTGTCGGCCAGCTTGCGGTGGGCGGCGGGCATGGCCAGGCTCTCCAGTTCCCCGCGCTCCAGCCAGCGGCAGGCCGTGGCCGCCGTGAGCACGGGGGGCTCGGGCGGCCGGGGCGTATCGTCCGTGACCAGCTCCAGGGCGAAGCAGTGCAGGCGCACCCGGTAGGTGGTGTAGCCGTGGCGGATGATGCCCAGCGGGGCCGTCACCCGGACGGTGAAGCCCGTTTCTTCGGCGAATTCGCGCACCACGGCCTGTTCCGGCGTCTCGCCGGGCTCCACGCGGCCGCCGGGGAATTCCCACAGACCGCCCCAGGCACCCTGGGGCAGACGCTTCTGGACGAAGACACGGTCGTGGCTGGAAAGGACGCCGGTCACCACCTCGATGGGAGTGATCTCCGCCTTTTTGCCCGGTACGGGACGCTCATGCACGATGCCCAGATGCAGGGCCGTGCAGAAACGGGCCAGAGGACACTGGCCGCAGCGGGGCTTCTTGCCGCAGACCAGGGCGCCCAGCTCCATCATGGCCTGGTTGTGGCGGCGGGCCTCGCCTTCGGGCAGGATACGGCGGGCCAGCTCCGCGATGCGCGCGGCGGCCGGGCCGGATTTGACCGGACTGTCCACATCGAAGACGCGGGCGATGACCCGTTCCACATTGGCATCGATACAGGCCACGGGCAGGTTGAAGGCGATGCTGGCGATGGCGGCGGTGGTGTAGGGGCCGATGCCGGGCAGGGCGCGGATGGCTTCGGGATCGGAGGGGAAGACGCCGCCGTGTTCCTGCATGACCAGACGGGCGGCGGCCAGCAGGTTGCGGGCGCGGGAATAGTAGCCCAGGCCCTCCCAGGCGTGCAGCACCTCCTCCTCGGAGGCGGCGGCCAGGGCGGGCAGGTCGGGGAAGCGCTCCATCCAGCGCAAAAAGTAGTTGACGCCGCGCTCCATCTGGGTCTGCTGGAGCATGATCTCCGAGATCCAGACCTCGTAGGGCGTATAATGGCGCCGCCAGGGCAGGGGCCGGGCATTGGCGTCGAACCAGGCGAGCAGGGCCTGCTGCAGCTCGGGGAGGTGGTCTTCGGGCGGACGGTGGCCGGGCGGCGGCACGGCACCGGTGACGGGGACAAGGGACGGCAGCGTATGCTGGCCGGTGGTCTGGCGGGATCTCATGGCCGCAGTGTAGCCGCGCGGGCCCTTCCTGTCACCCCGCCGGGGCGGAGAGGGGCGCATTGTCTTTGCCGGCCGCTTGTCGTATAGAGACGGATGGCCGCCGTGTTGCATGGCCGCCGCAAATTTCCCTCAAGGAGTTACCATGTCCAATCCCACCGTGCTGCTGGAAACGACCTCGGGCGACATCCTGATCGAGCTCTTCCCCGACAAGGCTCCCGACACCGTCGCCAACTTCCTGCAATATGTGGATGACGGCTTTTATGCCAACACCATTTTCCATCGCGTGATCCCCGGCTTCATGATCCAGGGCGGCGGCCTTGGCCCCCGCATGGACGAGAAGGCCACCCGCGCCCCCATCAAGAACGAAGCCGACAACGGTCTTTCCAATGACCGCGGCACCATCGCCATGGCCCGCACCATGGATCCCCACAGCGCCACCGCCCAGTTCTTCATCAACCTGGTGGACAACGATTTCCTGAACTACAGCGCTCCCGTGCCCAGCGGCTGGGGCTACTGCGTGTTCGGCAAGGTCGTGGAAGGCATGGACGTGGTGGACAAGATCGCCAAGGTCAAGACCAAGAGCGTGGGCTTCCACGAGAACATGCCCACCGACATGGTGCTCATCACCGGCGCCAGCCGCTTCGAATAGGCCGCGGCCTGTTCCTCACCGATTCTGGACTGTCAGCCCCACGCCTGTCGTGGGGCTGCCGGATTTTCAGGAGGAAACATGAAAAAATGGCTTTTGTGCTGCTGCCTGCTGCTGGCCCTGCCCCTGGCTGCCCAGGCGGAAGACGAAAAGATCGACCCCGCCAACTATATCTGCGCCGAATTCGTGGCGCAGGGCGCCGTCAGCCAGGATCCGCCCGTCTTCCAGGCCCTGCAGATCGACGGCTACGTGAGCTCCAACATCGGCTATACCGTGGCTGATCCGCAGGCCATCAACGTGCTGGTGCCCCAGGCCTACCTCATGTGCCAGGAGCAGCCCACCGCCGTGGTGGCCGAGATCTGGGAGCCCCTCAAGAAAAAGCTGCCCCGCCCCATCAGCGGCGAATGGGAAGCCGACGTGACCAAGTGCCGCGCCTATAACGAACATCCCGAGAACGGCAGCGGCTTCGTCATCTGGCTGGATGCCTACAACCGCCAGTACAATGTGACGGAAAAGTCCATCCTGGCCAAGCAGGAGACCCTGGACAAGTTCCTGGCCGCCTGCGCCAAGAATCCCGATGCCTTCATGATCGACGTGCTCCAGGAGACCCTGGGCAACAAGTAAGAAGTCGGGATCTCTTCCGCAAGGAAAACGACAGGACCGCCTCCCCGTATGCCTTTGGGCTGCGGGGATGGCGGTCCTGTTTTTTTCAGGGATGCGCTGCGGTGTCGCCGCAGCGGCGTATGTTCCAGGGGCAGGCCCCGGGACGCAGGGGGCGAAGGGCCGGCGGTCAGGCCATGCCCGTCACGGCAGCGCTCCGCAGGGGAGGCTCCCGAAAGTTCGCCAGCCTATTCCTGGACGAAGGGATAGACCCGGACGCTCAGGGGGTGCTTGCTCTTGTGGGACATGGCGGAGATCACATAGGTGTACTGGCGGCTCTGGCCCGCCGGCGGGCAGGGGCCGGTGTAGACCCGCGTCAGGGCGCCTTCGGGGATGATGCCGGTGCCGTCGTTCTCCCAGTTGCCGCCGCCCAGCAGGCGTTCCTGCGGTTCGTTCTCCAGCAGGCGGACATCGAAGTAGTCCGTGCCCTTGGGCACGTTGGTGACCACCATCTCGGGCGAGATGCGCGAACAGCGGTGCAGGGCGCGCAGCTTCACGTCCACCTGCATGTCAGGGGGCGTTTCCGGCTGGGCGGGGGGCTCGCTGCTGTCCTGCCACAGGCCGCAGGCCGAGAGCATCAGGGTCGCGCCCAGCAGGAGCGGAGCACGGTACAGGTTTTTTCCAGAAAAACGCTTGCGCATGGGGGGCCTCCGGGTATTTGCTATTTCCAGCCTTCGCAAGCTATACTGGATAGTCACCAGAATGACAATAGGATCAGCAGTCTGACGAGCCCTGTGCGCTCCGCCAGGATTGCGTGGACAACAACTCAGGAGAAACCCATGTCCCTTCTTGCAGAAAGCGTTTCCGGCTATCTGGAAAATGCCTCCTGGATCCGCCGCATGTTCGAGGCCGGCGGCCAGTTGAAAGCCCGCTACGGTGCGGAGAACGTCTATGACTTCAGCCTGGGCAATCCCGACCTGCCCGCCCCCGCCGCCGTGGGCGAGGGCCTGCGCCGTTTTGCCGAACATGCCGGTGAACCTTTCGCTTTCGGCTACATGCCCAATGCCGGTTTCCCCTGGGCGCGCGAACAGCTGGCCGCCCATCTGAGCAAGGAGCAGGGCGTGGCCCTGGAGGCCAATGACGTGCTGCTCACCTGCGGTGCCGCCGGCGGCCTCAATGCCTTCCTGCGCGCCGTCATCAATCCCGGCGAGAAGATGCTGACCTTTGCCCCGTATTTCGTGGAATACGGCTTTTATGTGGCCAACCACGGCGGCAGCCTCCAGGCCATCATGAGCAAGCCCGGGACCTTCGAGCCCGATCTGGACGCCCTGGAAGAAGCCATCGACGAGAAGACCCGCGTGGTGCTCATCAACTCGCCCCACAACCCCACGGGCGTGGTCTACAGCCGCAAGGCCGTCACCTCCCTGTGCCGCCTGCTGGAGAACAAGAGCGAGCAGTACGGCCATCCCATCTGGCTCATCGCCGACGAGCCCTACCGCTTCCTGACCTACGACGGCGTGGAAGTGCCCTCGGTGCTGCCCCTGTACCAGTATGCCGTGGTCATCAGCTCCTTCTCCAAGAACCTGTCTCTGCCCGGCGAACGCGTGGGCTATGTGGCCGTTTCGCCCAAGCTGGCCGACCGTGCCAAGCTCATGGCCGGTCTGACCCTGACCAACCGCATCCTCGGCTTCGTCAACCCGCCCGTGGTGGGCCAGCACATCATGGCCGCCGCCCTGGGCAGCCAGGTGGACGTGGAGGTCTACGCCCGCCGCCGTCAGGCCATGGCCGAGGTGCTGACCGATGCCGGCTACAGCTTCCAGATGCCCGCCGGTGCCTTCTACTTCTTCCCGCAGGCCCCCGGCGGCGACGACGTGGCCTTCGTCAACCGTCTGGTGGAAGAACGCGTGCTGGCCGTGCCCGGTTCCGGTTTCGGTTGCCCCGGCTATTTCCGCCTGGCCTTCTGCGTGGACGAGACCGTCATCCGCAATGCCGCCGAAGGCTTCGCCCGCGCCTACACCGCGGTGGCCGGCAAGTAACGTCTTTTGGGGGCGGGAGGGCGTGCGCCTTCCCGCCCTTTTTGTCTCCTGCGTCTTCCGGAGGTATCGTGTCCCGTCTCCTTTCCCTTTTTGTCCTGCTGTGCTGCCTCCTGCTGCCTGCCGCGGGCGTCCTGGCCCGCGACATCGGCCCGGACGAGGCCCGTCAGGTGCTGGCCCGGCCGCCCGCCGGTCTGGTGGTGCTGGACATCCGCACCCCGGAAGAGTTCCGGGACGGGCATCTGCCCGGCGCCCGCAACCTGGATTTCTTCGCCCCGGATTTCCGGCAGCAGCTGGAAGCCCTGGCGCGCAAGGACGTGCCCATCCTGCTCTACTGCCGTTCGGGCAACCGCTCCGGGCAGGCCATGCGCCTGCTGCGGCAGTGGGGCCGGGACGACGTGCTGCACCTTGCCGACGGCTTCCGCTCCTGGCGGGCCGCCGGGCTGTCCGAAGAATAACGTCCCGCACGGCCCGGCCGTGCCCTCTCCTTCATGGAAACTGCCTTATGTCCGCTTTCATCCCCTCTTCCCTCTATGGCGTCATCGGCTGGCCCCTGGCCCAGAGCCTGAGCCCGCTGCTGCACAACACCGCCTTCCAGGCCCTGGGCATCCCCGCGGCCTACATGCTCTGGGAGCTGCCCCCGGAAAAACTGCCGCGATTCGTGGACAGCATGCGCCTTTTGGGCATCCGCGGCTGCTCCGTCACCCTGCCGCACAAGGTGGAGATCCTGCCCCTGCTGGATCACCGCAGCGAGCGCGTGGAGCTCATGGGCGCCGCCAACACCCTGTACTGGCGGGACGACCGGCTCTGCGGCGAGAACACCGACGTGACCGGCTTCATGCATCCCCTGCTGGAACGCGGCCTCGACCCGGCCACCCCGGTGCTGGTGCTGGGCGCCGGAGGGGCCGCCCGCGCCGTGGTCTGCGGCCTGTGGCTGCACGGCTGCCGCCGCATCTTCGTGACCACGCCTTCCGACCGTTCCCATGCGCCGCTGGTGGAGCGCTTCGGCGTCACGGCCGTGCCCTGGGCCGAGCGTTATGACGTGGCGGCCTCGCTGCTGGTCAACACCACGCCCCTGGGCATGCACGGCAAGGCCGAGGACCAGAGCCCCTATGATTTCGACCGGGCCCCAGCGGACGGCGGTGTGCCCGTGGCCTACGACATCGTCTACAACCCGCTGCGCACCCTGTTCCTGCGCGAGGCGCAGGCCCGCGGCTGGGCCACCATCAGCGGCCTGGAGATGTTTTTCCGTCAGGGCGAGGCCCAGTTCCGCCTCTGGACCGGGCAGGACATGCCGCAGGCCGCCCGTCTGGCCCTGGAACATCAGCTGGGCGCCGCGCGCGCCTGAGTCAGGAGGGATACCATGCACAAGATCCTCGTCCTCCACGGCGTCAATCTCGACATGTTCGGCAAACGCGACCCCCGTCATTACGGCCATGCCACCCTGGCCGACATCGACGCGGCCCTGCAGGGGCTGGCCGGTGAACTGGGCGTGGCGCTGGAGACCTTCCAGACCAATCACGAGGGCGTGATGGTGGAACGCATCCACGCGGCCCTCACGGACGGCACGGACGCCATCGTCATCAATGCCGGGGCCTGGACCCATTACAGCTACGCCATCATGGATGCCCTGGGCATACTGTCCATCCCGGTGGTGGAGGTGCACATGTCCAACGTCCATGCCCGGGAGGAGTTCCGTCACCATTCGGTGCTGTCCACGGTCAGCGCGGGCAGCATCGCGGGCTTCGGTGTGGACAGCTATCTGCTGGGCCTGCGCGCCGCCTGTTCGTTGCTGGAACGCAAGGATGCCTGACGTGGCGGGAAATGCCCGCCAGCCAAGACTTTGCGAACTGTGCGGAACGTAAAAAACATGTGTGCTTTGGCTGGATTTTTTCATGCAGACGCGCTAGTCTGCTGCAAATTGGTATGTCTTTGTCCTTCAGACTCTAACCTTGAGAGTTTCCATGAACGACGCCATTGATCTGACCCGAAAGCGTGACCGCGACTTCACCGCCGCGGTGGAAGCGCAGAGCGGGCAAAACGTCTCCACCTGCTACCAGTGCGGCAACTGCTCGGCTGGCTGTCCTGCGGGCTTCGTCTATGACCTGCAGGCCAACCAGATCATGCGTGGCGTGCAACTGGGTCTGAAAGACCAGGTGCTGAACTCCCGCTCCATCTGGATGTGTCTGTCCTGTTCCACCTGCAGCCTCCGCTGCCCCAACAACATCGATGTGGCCGAGGTCATGGAGACCCTGCGTCACATGGCCCGCAAGGAAGGCCGCGTGGCCGTGCCCAAGGTGGAAAAATTCTGGTTCTCCTTCCTCGATACCGTGCGCAAGTTCGGGCGGACCTACGAGATCGGCACCATGGTCCTGTACATGTTGCGCTCCCTGCGCGTCTTCACGGACGTGGACCTGGCTCCCCAGGCCCTGGCCAAACAGAAGCTGGGCTTCAAGCCCCATTCCATTCCCAACGGCGGCGCCGAGGCTGTGGGCCGCATCATGACCCGCTACAAGGAACGCGCCAAGCGTGAGGGGGTGCGCCCATGAGACTTGCCTACTATCCCGGCTGTTCGGCCAAAGGCTCCTCGGCCGATTACGAAATGTCCACCCAGGCCGTGTGCGGCGCCCTGGGCATGCGTCTGGAAGAGCTGCCCGACTGGAACTGCTGTGGTTCCACGCCCGCCCATGCGGTGGATACCGAACTTTCCGCGGCCCTGTGCGTGCGCAACCTGGACATCGCCGCCCGCACCCAGGCCGACATGGTGGTGACGCCCTGTCCGAGCTGCCTCTCCAACCTGCGCCATGCGGCCAAACGCATGGAAAAGCCGGAGTTCCGCGCCCGCGTCAACGAGCTGCTGGACAACCCCGCGGCCGAGAGCTTCCCGCCCGTGACCTCCGTCATGCAGGGCATCGCCCAGATGTACGACGCCAAGGCCATCGCCAGCCGTGTGAAGCGCAGTCTGCGCGGCCTCAAGCTGGTGGCCTACTACGGCTGTCTCATGAGCCGTCCGGCGGAACTCATGCAGTTCGGGGATCCCGAGAACCCCACCCTCATGGAAGAGCTGCTGGGCGCCTGCGGCGCCGAGATGCTGGACTTCCCGCTCAAGACCGAGTGCTGTGGCGCCTCCTTCGGCATCCCGGAACGTCCCATGACGGCGCAGCTGTCGGGCCGCATCCTCGAAGTGGCCACCAACATGGGCGCCGACGCCATCGTGGTGGCCTGCCCCCTGTGCCAGATGAACCTGGACCTGCGCCAGAAACAGGCCATGAAGGGCGTGGACCGCTATTTCAATATGCCGGTGCTCTACTACACCCAGATGATGGGCCTTGCCTTCGGCATGCTGCCCAGCGAACTGGGCCTCGACAAGCTGGTGGTCAGCGCCAATGCCCTGGTGGAGCGCATCCTCGACACCCAGCGCGAAGACGCCCAGAAGGCCCAGGCCCCCGAAGGAGATAAAGCATGAGAATAGGCGTTTTCATCTGTCACTGCGGCAGCAATATCGGCGGCACCGTTGATTGCGCCAAGGTCGCCGAGACGGCCCGAGCCTATCCCGATGTGGTCTACGCCGTGGACCTCATGTACTCCTGCGCCGAGCCCGGCCAGGCCGCCATCGAGGCGGCCATCCACGAGCACAAGCTGGACGGCGTGGTGGTGGCCTCCTGCAGCCCGCGCATGCACGAGCCCACGTTCCGCCGCACCGTGGAACGCGCCGGCCTGAACCGCTACATGTTCGAAATGGCCAACATCCGCGAGCACGTCTCCTGGATCGGCAAGGACAAGGTGGCCAACACCAACAAGGCCGCCGAACTGGTGGAGATGGCCGTTGCCAAGCTGCGCAACAACAAGCCGCTGTTCTCCAAGTCCTTCGACATCAACAAGCGCGTGCTGATCATCGGCGGCGGTGTGGCCGGCATCCAGGCCGCCCTGGACTGCGCCGACGGCGGCGTGCCCGTGGTGCTGGTGGAACGCCAGCCCACCATCGGCGGCAAGATGGCCAAGCTGGACAAGACCTTCCCCACCGTGGACTGCTCGGCCTGCATCCTGGGCCCCAAGATGGTGGACGTGGCCCAGCATCCCAACATCACCCTGTACGCCATGTCGGAAGTGGAAGACATCTCCGGCTATGTGGGCAACTTCACCGTCAAGATCCGCAAGCGCGCCACCTATGTGGACTGGAGCCTGTGCACCGGCTGCGGCGCCTGCACGGAAAAATGCCCCAGCAAGAAGACGCCTGACGCCTTCAACGAATTCACCGGTCCCACCACGGCCATCAACATCGCCTTCCCGCAGGCCATCCCCAAGAAGGCGGTCATCAATCCCGAATATTGCCGTCAGATGACCAAGGGCAAGTGCGGCGTGTGTGCCAAGGTCTGCCCCACCGGCGCCATCAAGTACGACATGCAGGACGAGGTCATCACCGAGGAAGTGGGCTGCATCGTGGCCGCCACCGGTTACGACCTCATGGACTGGACCATCTACGAGCAGTACGGCGGCGGCAAGTACCCCGACGTCATCACCTCCCTGCAGTACGAACGCCTGCTGTCCGCCTCCGGCCCCACCGAAGGCCACATCAAGCGTCCTTCCGACGGCAAGGAGCCCCAGAGCGTGGTCTTCATCCAGTGCGTGGGCTCGCGCGACAAGTCCATCGGCCGTCCCTACTGTTCGGGCTTCTGCTGCATGTACACCGCCAAGCAGGCCGTGCTGACCAAGGACCACATCCCCACTTCGCAGTCCTACGTCTTCTACATGGACATCCGTGCCCCATCCAAGCTCTATGACGAGTTCACCCGCCGGGCCATCGAGGAATACGGCACGGAATACATCCGCGGCCGCGTGTCCAAGATCTACCCCGACGGCAATGGCCAGTACATCGTCAAGGGCGTGGACACCCTGCTGGGCCAGCCCGTGGAGATCCGCGCCGACCTGGTGGTCCTGGCCGTGGGCATCGAAGCCAGCAAGGGCTCCCCGCAGCTGGCCGAGAAGCTGCGCATCTCCTACGACAGCTACGGCTTCTTCATGGAGAGCCATCCCAAGCTGAAGCCCGTGGAGACCAACACCGCCGGCGTGTTCCTGGCCGGTGTCTGCCAGGGCACCAAGGACATCCCCTCGTCGGTGTCCCAGGGCTCGGCCGCCGCGGCCAAGGTGCTGGCGCTCTTTGCCCGCGACAAACTTGAAAATGACCCGCAGATCGCGCAGGTGGACAACAAGCGCTGTGTGGCCTGCGGCAAGTGCATCCGTTGCTGCCCCTTCGGCGCCATCACGGAAGTGGAATTCCGCGGCGAGAAGAAGGCGCAGGTTATCGAAACCGTATGTCAGGGTTGCGGTGTGTGTACCTCCACCTGTCCGCAGGGGGCCATCCAGCTTTCGCACGCTACTGACAATCAGATCCTTGCGGAGGTGAATGCCTTATGCCAGTGCTGAATGGCAAAGAACTGCGGATCGTAGGCTTTCTTTGCAACTGGTGTTCCTACGGCGGTGCCGACACCGCCGGGGTCGCCCGTGCCACCCAGCCCACCGACCTGCGTATCATCCGTGTCCCCTGTTCGGGCCGCATCGACCCGCTGTTCATCGTGCGCGCCCTGCTCAACGGTGCGGACGGTGTGCTGGTGTCGGGCTGCCACCCGCGTGACTGCCACTATTCCGCCGGCAACTACTATGCCCGCCGCCGTCTGGAAGTGCTCAAGCAGTTCCTGCCCGTGCTGGGCATCGACGAGCGCCGCTTCGAGTACACCTGGGTCTCGGCTTCCGAAGGCCAGCGCTGGCAGCATGTGGTGACCACCTTCACCGACCGCATCCACAAGCTGGGCCCCGCGCCCCGCTTCGAGGATCCCGAGCCGCTGCTCAAGGTGGTGGACATGGCCCTCACGTCCCTGCGTCCGCTGGGCACCGGCCAGAACGCCAAACTGGACGAGCTCAAGGCCGCCATCAAGGCCAAGCTGCCCGAACTGGACTGCGTCATCGGCTGGCAGCAGGGCTACGACGCCGTGCATACGGTGCCGCTGTTCATGCGCACGCCCGAAGACGTGGACAAGCTGGTCTGGGGCCCCTTCAACGTCAACAACCCCGCCACCTACCTGCCCAGCTTCAAGGGCAAGAAGGTGGGCATCGTGGTCAAGGGCTGCGATTCCCGCTCCGTGGTGGAACTGTTGCAGGAAAGCCTCATCAACCGCGACGACGTGACCATCTTCGCCATGCCCTGCGAAGGCACCCTGGACATGGCCCGCGTGGACAAGGAACTGGGCCGCTACAACAAGATCGACAGCGTGGTCTATGACGAGGCCGGCGTGACCGTCACCGCCGACGGCAAGGAACACCGCTTCTGCATGACCGAATGCGCCCAGGGCAAATGCTACGGCTGCACCATGCCCACGGCCCAGCTGGCCGACACCCTGGCCGGTGCGCCCACCACGGTGGAAGGCACCCCCGGCACGCCGCCCGAGCTGGCTCTGCTGGACTCCATGACCCTGCCCGAACGCATGGCCTTCTGGCGCGGCCAGATGGAACGCTGCCTGCGCTGCTACGCCTGCCGCAACGCCTGTCCCATGTGCGTGTGCCGCGACTACTGCGTGGCCGAGAGCCGTGATCCCCACTGGATGACCCAGGAAGACAGCGTGCGCGAAAAACTGTACTTCCAGACCATCCACGCCCTGCACCTGGCCGGCCGCTGCACCGGTTGCGGCGAATGCCAGCGGGCCTGCCCCGTGGGCATCCCGATCCTGGCCCTGCGCCAGCAGATCGGTCGTGCCGTGAGCCAGCTCTTCGACGGCTACAAGGCCGGTATGGACCCCGAGGCCGTGCCGCCGCTGCTGGGCTATGAGCTGGAAGAAAAGAACATCCATGAGAGGGAGTGGAAATGAGCATAACCCGTTTCGTCACCGCTGACGGCCTGCCCGCCTTTCTGGCTCACCTCTCCAAGAGCGCCCGCGTGCTGGCCCCGGTAGAGAAGCCGGGCAACAAGACCGCGGTCGTGTTCGAGCCCTGGAAGGAAGGCAAGCCCTTCACCCTGGCCAAGGCCACCGTGCCCGCCAAGGAAGCCGTGCTGCCCCAGTGCGAAGTGCTGGTGCGCTACAGCAAGACCAAGGATCCCAATGATCCGGGCAAATGCACCATGACCCTGGACGATACGCCGCAGGCCGAGCCCACCGTGGTCTTCGGCAGCCGTCCCTGTGACGCCCGCGGCTACGTGACCCTGGACCGGCCCTACCTGCACGGCCCCTTCGCGGACCCGTACTACAAGGCCCGTCGTGACCAGCTCACCGTCATCACCCTGACCTGCCCCAGCGGTTGCAGCACCTGCTTCTGCCACTGGGTGGGCGGCGGTCCCACCTCGCCGGAAGGTTCCGACGTGCTGATGACCGAAGTGGAAGGCGGCTATGTGCTGCAGGCCATGACCGACAAGGGCGCGGCCCTGCTGGAAGGCAGCAGCCTGGCCGACGGCGCCGACCGCTTTGCCGATGCCGAGGCCGCCCGCAAGGCCGCCTGGGCCAGCCTGGAAAAGGCGCCCAGCCTGGCCGAAGCTCCGGCCAAGGTGGCCGCCCGCTTCGAGGATGTGGAGTTCTGGCAGCAGGAGACCGACCGTTGTCTGTCCTGCGGGGCCTGTACCTACTTCTGCCCCACCTGCTACTGCTTCAACATCACCGACGAAGGCGACGGCCTCAACGGCCGTGAGGGCCGCCGTCTGCGTACCTGGGACAACTGCATGTCGCCCCTGTTCACGCGTGAAGCCAGCGGGCACAATCCCCGTACGGCCAAGGCCCTGCGCATGCGCAACCGCGTGTCGCACAAGTTTGCCACCTATCCCGAGAACTGGGGCGCCTTCTCCTGCAACGGCTGCGGCCGCTGCGTGAGCAACTGCCCCGTGCATCTGGATATCCGCGCCATCGTGCTCGACGCCATCAACAAGTAGGAGTTCGTTCATGGCTACCAAGAAAACTACCACCTGGAGCAAAAGCACGAAGGCTGCCGCCAAGCCTGCCGCCAAGCCCGCAGCCAAGACCAAGAAGGCTGCCGCTGCGGCTGCCCCGGCAGAAGCCGCGGAAGTGGCCGTGCGCGGCACGGACAGCCCCGTGCTGAAGGAAAGCCATGCGCCCGTGGTCAAGGAAAGCCCGGTGCCGGCCGAAGCCGTGAAGGCCGAAGCCCCCGCCGTGGCCGAACCCGCCCAGGCTCCCGCCGTGGCTGAAGAAAAACCCGCCCGTACCCGCAAGAGCAAGGCCGCTGCCAAGCCCGCCGAAGCTCCCGCGGAAGAAGCCCCCAAGGCTGAAGAAAAGCCCGCCGAAGCTCCCGCCCCCGCGGCGGAAGCCAAACCGGCCGCCAAGCCTGCCGTCCTCAAGCCCCGTGCCGACGGCGGCATGCTGCGCGAGATCACGCCCCGTCCCCAGCAGGCGGGCAACCCCTACAAGCCCATGCTGGCCACGGTGGTGGAGACCATCCAGGAGACCGGCAACATCAAGACCCTGCGCGTGGTCCTGGACGATCCCGAGCAGATGGCCAACTTCACCTATGAGCCCGGCCAGGTGGGCCAGCTCTCGGTGTTCGGCGCCGGTGAATCCACCTTCGTCATCAACACCCCGCCCTCGCAGAAGGAGTACCTGCAGTTCTCCGTCATGCAGGCCGGTGAAGTGACCTCCGCCATCCATCGCCTGAGCCCCGGCGACAAGGTGGGCGTGCGCGCCCCCCTGGGCAACTTCTTCCCTTACAATGACTGGAAGGGGAAGAACATCTTCTTCGTGGGCGGCGGTATCGGCATGGCCCCCATCCGTACCATCATGCTGCACGTGCTGGAACACAAGGCCGACTACGGCAAGGTGAGCCTGCTGTACGGCGCCCGTTCGCCGCGCGACATGGCCTTCAGCTACGAGCTGGACGGCTGGCTGGCCAACCCCGACCTGGATTGCACGCTCTGCATCGACAATCCCTACGAAGGCTGGCCGCACAAGGTGGGTCTGATCCCCAACGTGCTGACCGAGCTGAACCCCAGCCCGGACAACTGCGTGGCCGTGCTCTGCGGCCCGCCGATCATGATCAAGTTCACCCTGCAGGCCCTGGAAAAACTGGGCTTCCAGCCCGAGAACATCGTGACCACGCTGGAAAAGCGCATGAAGTGCGGTATCGGCATCTGTGGCCGCTGCAACATCGGCAGCCACTATGTCTGCGTGGACGGCCCGGTGTTCACCATGGCCCAGCTCAAGGAACTGCCGCCCGAACTGTAGGCCGGCATCTTTGCTGCGTTTGAAGGAAGGGGTCTTCGGACCCCTTCTTTTTTTGTGCCCTGGCCGGGGAGCGTCCCGGTACGACGGCGGCAAAAACGTCTGTCCGGGAGAGGTGTCCGTCCCCCCTGCCGGGCACGGGGAAGAAATGCCGTGATTCCGCTGGGCAAGATGTACTATGTCACGATTTAATGACTTAAAAATCACTATTTTGTGACAATCAATCGTGACTATCTTTTTTAAACATGATGAAATAATTTATTTTTTCTTAACTGGTAAATTTTCCTGAAAATTGTCTGTCAAAAAGCGTGAATTTTCATCCGGGGACGTTTTCGTACCCTTTACAGCCCCTTTCCTTGTGCGTATATCCCCCTTGCGTAAGTACTCAACCTCCCACCGACATAAGGAGAAAAAATATGGAAACCAGCGCTCGCAATACTTTCTGGGGCACCATCAGCTCCGTGCGTCCCGGCGCCGTCAATGACGAGATCGAACTGACCATGCCTTCCGGCACCAAACTGGTGGCCTCCATCACCAAGGCCAGCACCGAACGTCTGGGCCTGGCCGAAGGCAAGGAAGCCTGCGCCCTGGTCAAGGCCAGCATGGTCATCCTGATGAACGATGCCGACCAGTACATCCTCTCCACCCGCAATCAGTTCTGCGGTACCGTGAAGAGCGTGACCCCCGGCGCCGTCAACGGCGAAGTGGTGGTGGACCTGGGTGCTGACGGCGAAATGACCTCCATCATCACCATGGGCAGCATCAGCAAGCTGGGCCTGGCCGAAGGCAGCAAGGTGACCGCCATCGTCAAGGCCACCAACGTGATCATGGCCGTCAAAAAGTAGTTTTGCACGATCCGATCGTTGCTGGGGGCCGCACTTTGGGGTGCGGCCCTTTTTTCATTTTTGGCGGGACGTTACGAAAATGCACGAATTCCGGGGGATGACTGGCGAAAGCAAATTTTGACTTTGGGCAAAATTCGGCTATGACAAGGCATACTGCTTGCTCCAAGGTCTGTGAAATGAAGAATGCATCCTGTCTTGAAACTACGCTGCCTCCCATCCAGTTCCGCCATCCGGGGCCGCCGCTCTATCAGCAGCTGGCCGACCAGCTGCGTCAGGCGATCCTGGACAAGAGCCTGCACCCCGGCGAGAAGCTGCCGACCCTGCAGCAGATGGCCTCGCTGTGCGGTGTGGCCCGGGTGACGGCCCGCCAGGCCGTGCAGCTGCTGGTCAGCGAAGGGTATCTGGAAGCCCGCCAGGGGCGCGGTACGCATGTGGCCCAGCAATTGCCCCTGCGTCCCTGTACCAATATGCGGACGTCCTGGAGCGCCCTTATCAAACGTATCGAAGGCGCCAGCGTGGAGTTGCTGGCCGCGGACGAAGTGACGGTCTGTCCGTTGCTCAGCGCTGAACAAAAAGGGGTCCCCGCGGCCTGTTACCAGTACATGAAGCGTGTCCATATCAAGGACGGCGTACGCTTTGCCTTCATCGATCTTTACCTGGACAAGGATATCTACGATCTGGCCCCGGAGCGTTTCAATGCCACGACGGTCATCCCCGTCATGGACGAGCTGGGCGTCGATGTGACCACGGCCCGGCAGATCCTGACCATCGGCATCGCCTCGCCCGAAGCGGCCAACCATCTGGGCATCGCCTGCGGCATGCCCGTGGCCCAGGTGGAGCGCTTTGCCTGCGATAAGAGCGGCAAGGTGGTCTATGCCGCCAGCATGGTCCATCCCGGTGACAGGGTACGTTTCGAGATAGATCTTGTCCGTTAGCTGCGCCGGTCTCCTTCAGGCCGGGCCCGGCAGCAGAAGAGCCCCGTACAGAGTACGGGGCTCTTCTGTTTGGGAAGGAGGAGAAAAAAGAGCTATGCCGTCCGGCGCTGCCAGATGATGTGGCCCGCCAGCAGGGCAAGCATGGCTCCCGTCAGGCCCAGCAGCAGCGGGGCGGCCAGGATGTCGCCGTAGACCGTCAGCCAGAAGGAGCCCGTACAGACCAGCAGGGAGACGAGATAGTCCACAGGCCTGAAGATCCGTACCATGGCGCCGTAGAGCAGGGCGTCCAGGCTCATCAGGCCTGCCAGGATGCACAGCAGGGAGCAGACGGACCAGGCCATGTTGCTGAAGTCAAGGGAGAACAGGGGATTGTACACGATCAGGAAGGGCAGGATGAAGCCGCTCAGCGACAGGCGGAAACCGTGGACGCTGGTGATGGCGTAATTGCCGCCGGAAATGCCCGTGGCCGCCAGGGAAGCAAGACCCACCGGGGGCGTGACCGCTGCGATGATGGAGAAATAGAAACAGAACATATGTGCCGGCAGCAAAGCCACGCCCATGGGGGTCAGCGTAGGAATGATGATGATGGCGCACAGCGCATAGGCGGCCGCCGGAGGCACGGCACAGCCCAGGATGAGCGAGACGATCATGGTCACCACCAGGGCGATGAACAGATGGCCGCCCGCCAGCATGTGGATGAGGCTGGCCAGCTTGCTGCCGAGGCCGGTGGAGATGAGCGTCTGGGCCACCATGCCGATGAGCGCCAGGGAGATGCCGATCTTGGCCCCTGTGACGGCGCCGCTGACCAGCGACTGGATGAGTTCCTTCCAGGTGGGGCGGGTGTCCTTGATGGCAAAACCCACCACCAGGGTCACGATGCTGGCCCAGAAGGCGGTATTGGCCGGGCTGTAGCGCAGCAGGAGCATGGCGAAGATCAGGCCGATGGGGATGATGAAGATGAACACGCGGCGGCGGATCAGGCCCCAGTCCACATCCAGCTGGACGGTCTTCAGATCCTTGCGCACGGAGAGGAACTGCACGCCCATGGCCACGGCAAAGTAGAAGAGCACGGCGGGCAGGATGGCCGCCAGCATGACCACCGCATAGGGCTGGCCGATGAAGGTCGCCATCATGAAGGCGGCCGCACCCATGACGGGGGGCATGAGCTGGCTGCCCGTGGCCGAGCAGGCCAGGATGCCGCCGGCTTCATCCACGTTGTAGCCGGAGCGGTTCATGTAGGGCAGCACGAAGGGGCCCGTGATGGCCACATTGGCCACAGGAGCACCGGAGACCATGCCGATGAGGGAGTTGGAGAACACGGCCGTGAGCCCGGCCCCGCCACGCAGGCGGCGGCCCAGGATCTTGCCGGCTTCCATGAGCAGGCCTTCCACCTTGAAGATGCCCAGCAGCGAGCCGAAGACCACGAACAGGAAGACCTGGTCGGCGCTGATGGACATGAACAGGCCGTACAGCCCGGACAGGCCCACACTGAGCATGGAGACCACATAATCAAAGGAAAAAACAGGATGATGGAGCGGGCCGCTGAGCATGTGTCCAAGGAAGAAGTAGGCCACGAAGACCACGGCCACGATGAGCAGCGGCAGGCCCCAGCTCAGCCAGGTGCACAGGGCCGTGCCCAGCATGAGGCAGATGCCGACGATGACGGCTGCCTGGGTGGGGAAGCCCTGGGACATCTCCAGTTCTTCCGTGTTCAGATAGACATAGGCACAGCAGATGAGCGTCACGAGCATGCAGGCATACAGCAGGAACTTGACGGCCTTGTTGGACGTCTTGCGTGCGTAGCTCATGAAGATCAGCAGGAACAGGAAGGAAAAGTGGATGGTCTGGTGTTCCCACTGCGATAAATACAGGTACTGGGAGGCAATGGCGTGGTAAAGCACCATAGCCAGAGCGCCGCCACGAAAAATCATGCTGGATGCAAGTTCTCCCGCTCTCATAATCGTCTCCATCGTCTCCGGGATGTGTCGCCGGGCCGCCGGAGCGGCCCGGCTCAGGGGAGTGTCGGTTACAGCAGGCCTGCTTCCTTGTAGGCACGCAGGGCTCCGGGGTGGATCTGTTCGGGGCTCCAGCCCTTGATGAGGCCTTCACGGCTCATCAGGGCGCCCAGGGCGTGGTACTGCGCAAAGGCATCGATGTTCTCGATCATGGCCTTGGCCAGGATGTAGGCGTATTCTTCGGGGAAGTCGGGATGGGCGAACAGACCGTGGGTATCGGCCCCGATGAAGATGGGGGAGGTCTGTCCTTCCACGGAATTGGCGGGCACGCTGAAGGGGATCAGCTGGATGTCCTTGGCAGCGGTCTTCTTGACGGCATCTTCCGTCCAGTCGAGGTGATGCAGGTCACGCCCGGAGGCGACCACTTCCACGGTCTGGGGCGCAGGAGAGAACTTGCCGCTGATCGGATCCATGTAGCCGCCGATGGTGGCGGCGTCCACCTGGCCGTTGACCAGGGCGGTGGCGGCTTCGCCCGTACCTACATACTGGATGGACAGGCTCTTGTAGAAATCGTCGGAATAACCGCAACGCAGCAAGGCATCAGGCTCGTAGCCCCAGATGGCCTGGGGGATGCGGCCCATGGCGATGCGCTTGCCGCGCAGGTCGCTGATGGACTTGATGGATTCGTCCGCAGTGACGAGCCAGGTAGCCGTATAGGTGTAGCTGCCGATGAGCAGCAGCGGGGTACGCTTGGCCGGGAAGGGCTTCTTGCCCTGGGCGGCCAGCCAGTTGATGCCCTTGGAGGCCGTGCCCACGGTGTTCTTGCGGGCGGCCGGATCGGCATTGAGCTTGTTGACGTTGAATGCCTGGCCGGGCGTTTCCGCATGCGAGATGAGGATGGGGTAGTCACCCTTGTTGACGATGTTTTCCAGCGCCGTGCCCAGCACATAGCTCCCGGTACCGAAAGGCGTGCTCAACAGGTTGATCCTGACTTTTTCAGCGGCTCCGGCCAGACCGGAACAGAGGGCCAGGGACGTGACGATGAGACAAAGGCAGGTAAGAAAACGCTTCATGATCGCCTCCTGTAGATGACGGGACGTGCAGGCATTCAGCGGCATTCGGCCCGGTAAGTCACAAGGTTTTCCACAGCATCCAGATCGGGTTCCACGCCGAGCCCGGCCGCATCGGAGAGGGTGATGCGGCCTTCCCGGACGGCCGGGAAGGGACGGGCCAGCAATTCGCGCAGGGGGTTGGGGTTGCAGTCCACTTCCAGCAGGCCGTCCCCGCCCACGGCAGCCAGCAGATGGGCGGAGGCCAGCAGGCCGATGCCGCCGCCAAGGTAGTGGGGGCAGTAGCGCAGGCCCGCCTTGAGGACGGCCCGGGCCACCGGCAGGCAGTTGCTCAGACCGCCCCACTTGCAGATGTCAGGCTGGATGACGCCGAGGTGGCGCCGGATGATGGCGGAGGAAAATCCGGTATGGCTGCGGATGTTCTCGCCCGCGGCCAGCGGATGGGGCGCTGCGGCGGCCAGCGCCGCCCAGTCCTCGACAGGGCTGTCGCAACGCAGGGGTTCTTCGATCCAGAGCAGCGGCCAGTGGCGCAGCTTTTCAAAGCCCGCCAGTGCCTGCCGTCGTGTCCAGGCCTGGTTGACGTCCACAGCCAGTTCTTCGCCCGGCAGCAAGGCGGCGAAGGCTTCTTCCAGGTTGGCGGCATCGCTTTCCTCGGAAAAGCCTATCTTGATCTTGAAGCAGCGGTAGCCTTCGGCACGGGTGCGCCGGATGGTCCCGGCGATGTCGGGGTGATTGATGCCGCTGGCGTAAACAGGCATGGAGCCGTCACCAGAGCCGCCCAGAAAACGGTGCAGGGGCAGGTCCGCGCGGCGGGCCGCCAGATCCCACAAGGCTATGTCCAGGGCTGCCAGTGCCTGGGACATGGGGCCGGGCTCATCGGCCTGCAGGCGCAGGACTTCCAGCTGTCCGGCGATCCCCGCGGACAGGGCGGCCGGACTGCTCCAGGGCTTGCCGATGACCTTGGGGAGGATGGCCGTCTCCAACAGGCGTGCCCTGTGTTCGGCACCACAGGAGGGAAAGTTGCACCAGGCTTCGCCCCAGCCATGCATGCCGTCTTCATCTTCCAGACGCAGCAGGACCGCAGGCCTGTCATGCATGATGCCGAACGAGGTACGAACAGCTTTTTCGATGGGCGCCCTGAAAACGAAGATCTCCGCTGAGCGCACCGGGGCCGTTACCAGATCTGTCGCCATGGTCTTCCCCCTTGCTGATGTGGAAGAGAGTTGTTCTCAATTGGTATATTGATACTATTCATAGTATCAATATAGTGTCAACCGTTGCGAGGGCACTTTTTATGAAATTTTTCAAAAAATTGGTCGGGCAAAAGGACAAAAAAAAGGCTGCCCGCGGGCAGCCTTGAAATGTCGAATCCGGGAGGGGATCAGCGGATGGCGCAGTTGCCGTCACGGCAATCCTGCGAGGGGACCACGGGCGTGGCCTGGAAGAGGACGATCTTGGTCTCCTTGCCGACCTTGTTCAGGACCATGGTATAGCGCATCAGGCCTTGGGGCAGGGGGGGCGTGGCCGAGCCCTTGAGCTCGCCGTTGGCCGTGACCAGGGTCACGTCACCCATGACGGTGCTGCGCATGTTGCTGAGGCGGATACGGTCGATGACCAGCTTCCTTTCCTTGAGGCTCGCCAGGAAGTGTTCCTTGTCCTGGATATGCCCGTTGGCGCTGACATGCCAGTAATTGGGGGCCAGGAGCTTGTCCAGGGACTCCACATCACCGGTCATGAGGGCCTCGGCATACAGTTCGGTCACATCAGCCTTGGCCAGGGCCGCACCGGCAAAGATCAGGCTCAGGGCCAGCGATACAAGGAACATACGGAACAGCTTCATGATGCATCCTCCTTTGGAGCTAGGGATGGACGGTACCTGTTATAAAAACGATACGGGGCATCATGAAAGCTGTCAAGCTGCGTCCCTTGTCAGGCCCGGCGCCGATTTGCAAAACATGCCCGGCTGGCATATATTGATGTTCTTCTTTTTATTCCCTGACTTTTAGCAAGGATACAGCATGCTCACCAATATTCTGCAAAGCATCGGCAGAACACCTTTGCTGCGTCTGAACGCTCTCGGCGCAGATCTGCCCGGTACGGTCTGGCTCAAGCTCGAAAACCGCAATCCCGGGGGATCCATCAAGGATCGCGTGGCCTTCCATGTGATCGACAAGACCATGGAGTGGGGCGACATCGAAGCCGGCGGCACCATCGTTGAGGCCACCAGCGGCAACCTGGGCATCGGCATCGCCCTGGTGGCTGCCGTGCGGGGCCTGCACTGCGTGCTGACCATGCCCGATTCCATGAGCGTGGAGCGCCGCAACCTGCTGCATGCCCTGGGCGCGGAACTGGTGCTGACCCCGGCCGCCGAAGGCATGAAGGGGGCCATCAAGGTCGCGGAAAAACTGGCGGAAGAGCGCAACGGCCTGCTGTTCGGGCAGTTCTCCAACCCGCTGGCCGTGGAGGCCCATTACCTCACCACCGGCCCCGAGATCCTTGCCGACAGCGTGGGCCATATGGACGTGCTGGTGGCCGGTGTGGGTTCCGGTTCGTCCATCACGGGCACGGGCCGCTTCCTCAAGGAGAACATCCCCGGCTTCAAGGTCATGGCCGTGGAACCGGCGGAATCCCCCATCCTTTCCGGCGGACAGGCCGGACAGCACGGCATCCAGGGCATCGGGGCCAATTTTGTGCCCTCCATCCTGGACCGCAGCCTGCTGGACGAGATCATCCAGGTGCCCACGGCGGAGGCCATGGCCACGGCACGCCGCCTGATGCGCCTGCAGGGCGTGTGCGCGGGCATCTCCACCGGCGCCAACGTTCTGGCCGCCCTCAGCGTGGCCGCCCGTCCCGAGATGCAGGGCAAGAACATCGTGACCTTCGCCTGCGATACCGGCGAACGTTACATGTCCACGCCCCTGTTCCGTCAGGACTAGTTTTTGCGGGAGGCCCCGGGGCCTCCTGATGACGAGCCGTAAAAAAGCCCCCTCCATGAGGGGGCTTTTTTTGTGGCCCTGGTGACGGCCATGCATGGCCGGGTACAACTCGCCGGGGGAGCCAGGGAGGGCCCTTGCCTCAGGGCCGTCGCCGGGCAGTCCGCAAGGGTATCTGGAGGGATACGGGGACTTTTGCGGCATCTGCGCCAACGCCGGGGGACCTCACCAGGGCACAGCCGAGGCCTTCCCCCGTTGGGCGTCACCGGATCCTTCTTAGCCCGCCTGCTGCAGCAGATCGCCCAGGAAGGCGTAGGCGAAGGCAAAGTAGATGAACACGCCCACCAGATCCATGATGGAGGTGATGAGGGGCGAGGACAGGGTGGCGGGGTCCGTGCCGATGCGCCGGGCCACGAAGGGCAGGAGCACCCCGATGATGCCGCCCAGCACGGTGCAGACCAGCATGCTCAGGCCCACCACCAGCAGCACGTCCAGGTCGATGCCCTTGGAGAACCAGGCCAGCACGGTCTCCATGGCGGCCACCACCAGGCCCAGGGCGGCGGCTACGGCAGTTCGCGCCGGACGACGCGCCAGACGTCCTGCCAGCGCAGGCTCACGTCGCCCAGCGCCATGGCCCGGATGACGAGGGTGGCCGACTGGCTGCCCGCATTGCCGCCCATGTCCACGATGGGCGCGATGAAGGCCGCCAGCACGATGACCTGCGACAGGATCTCTTCCTGCGCGGCCACGAAAGTGCTGGTGACGACGCCGAACAGGGTCAGCAGCACCAGCCAGAACACGCGCACGCTGAACATCTTGCGGAAGGGGGATTCCAGAATGTCCAGGTCGGTGCCGTCGGTGGTCACCGTACCGCCAAAGCGGGCCAGCTGGGTGGCGTCTTCCTGCTTTTCGATGTCCATGGCGTCGTCCACGGTGACGATGCCGACCATCTTTTCCCCGCCGTTGATGACGGGCAGGGCCAGCAGGTCATAGCGGCCGATGAGCTCGGAGGCCTTGCTCCGGGGCCACTGGGCCCGCGCGAACACGGGATCGCGGCGCATGATGTTCCTGATGGTCAGGGAGTCATCGGCCAGCAGTAGCTCGCGCAGGGAAAGGGTGCCGCACAGATGCCCTTCCTTGTCCTGCACATAGATGACGTAGATGGTCTCCTTGTCGGCGGCGGTGGCCCGCACATGGGCCAGGGCCTGGGCCACGCTCATGTCCGGCAGCACGGCCACATAATCCGAGGTGGTCACCGAACCCACGCTGCCTTCGGCATAGGCGGCCAGACGCAGGATGTCTTCACGTTCGCCGTGGGCCAGGGCGGGCAGCAGGCGCTGGCGGGCGGCTTCGTCCAGATCGTGGAACAGGTCCACGCGTTCGTCGGCGGCCATGCCTTCGAACAGGGCCACCACGGTCTCGCGGGGCAGTTCCTGCAACAGGCGGCTCTGGCGCTCTTCGGAAAAATACACGAATACTTCGGCCAGCGCCCCGGCCTTCAGGCAGGGCAGCAGGCGGGCCACGTCACGGCTCTTCAGGGTCTCCAGGGCCTCGGCCATGTCGGAGGGGTGGACGCTCTCCACCAGTTCGGCAAAGGCTTTGGTGTCGTGGCGGGCGGACAGGTCGCGCACGGTGCGCAGCAGATCTTCACGGATCATGGTCTTTCTCCTTTTTTTTCTTCAGCGTGCGGGATGGGGACGGCAGCAGGAGGACGGCAGGGGCCGCCCGAAGGCCGCCTGCGATCCGGGGTCATGCGGCCGGGCACGGAAGAGGAGAAAACCGTTATGCGTCCGGGGGACGGAAGGGATCAGGTTCAGGTCATGGACGGTGACGCCAGAGGCGACCCGGCGGGCCTGCTGTGGTTTTTTGAGGATCATGACAGACCTCCCCAAGGTTGGAATGCTGGGGGCAGGCGCGTGCGAAGGCAGGCGCGACCACGGACGACGGGAGGGGGGGCAGGGTGACTGTCCATACGTCGGCTCCTTTGGTTGGGGGTGTTCTTGATGAAAGCCTTCCTGCGGACGTCAGGGCAGACGCGCGGCATGACGGCAGGTCGTGCCGTTGCGTACCGGTACGGGACGTGTGCGGGCCGTGCCGCAGGCTGGTTAGCTGCAGGCCTGACGCCGCAGGCAAAGATGAACGATGACGGAAGGCCATCCCGCAGGGCAGGGCCCGGCAGGATACGGCAAAGGGGACGTGACGGCCTGTCAGCAGGCAGAGCGCATCACGGACGTCCGGCCCATGACGGGAATGGACGAGCGGGAAGGATGCAGGACATGACGACGTGTCCGGAAGATGATCCGGTCACGGACGGGGCCGTACTGGGAGACAGACGGCGGAAAAAGACGGGAACGGGACATGGAGACCTCCTCGCAGGGCTGGTGCCGCCTGCGGGAAGGTGGACGCAAGGCAGGCGATCAGCGTGACGGGACAGATACCTGGATACTGGGAGGGATGGGACTGTCAGATGACATGGGAACTCCTTGCGTGACATGGCCGTCAGCTCGACGGCCCGTTTCCTATGGCACAGATAGGAATAGAAGTCCAGCAAAAAAGCCGGGATAGCGATGACGTCACAAAAAAGTCGTCACGGCGCAGGGCTGCAGGGAGCTTGCCGTCGCATATGCGCTCTCCGGCCGGAAGCCAGGGCCAGCGGCGTCTGCCCGGACAGGGAGAGGCCTGTTTGTCCGGGCAGGCATCCTGCAAGAGCGGCAGGCGGCAGCCTTAGTCCTGCACGGCATTCCGGCCGCTGCGCCAGAACTCGTGGAGCCGTTCCACCTGGCCGGAGCAGAGCAGGGGCATGGCCGCGTTGATACGCTCCAGCGGCCAGTCCCACCAGCGCATCTCCAGCAGCATGGCTATCCGTTCCGGGCTGAAGCGTCGGCGCAGCTGACGGGCGGGCATGCCGGCCACCACGGCATAGGGCTCCACGTCCGCGGTCACTACGGCGCGTGCGGCGATGACAGCGCCGTCTCCGATGCGTACGCCGGGCATGATCATGGCTTCCGTACCGATCCAGACGTCGTTGCCCACCACGGTGTCCCCGGCGCGGACGAAGCCGTCCACGGCCCCCTGGAAGCCCGCCTCTTCCGGCATATAGAAAAAGGGGAAGGTGGCGATCCAGTCCATGCGATGGCCCTGATTGCCCGCCATGATGAAGCTGGCGCCGCTGCCGATGGAGCAGAAGGAACCGATGATGAGCTTGTCCACGTCATCGCGTTCCGGGCTCAGATAGCGGGCACAGTCGTCGAAGCTGTGGCCGTGGTAATAGCCGGAGTAATAGCTGTAGCGGCCCGCACGGATGTTGGGGTTGCGGATCTGCTGGTCCAGAGGGACGCCCTTGAAGGGACTTTCAAAAAAATTCATGGCGCTTCCTTGCGGGAGGCAGGGGGGAGAAGGAGTTTTTTGAAGCATTTCGTTCCTTTTCCCGGAGCATCGCCGTTCCTGACGGCCACGGTCTTGTGGCCACCATCCGGTCAGCTCCCCCCTCCCAATACGTTTATCCGGTTGCGTATGGCGGTCCCGTCTTCGGGCAGCGGGGCTGTCGTCGTGCGTTGCCGCGGGCGGGCCGGGAGTCGGGAAAGCATGGTAGCCGGGGCCTGTGGAGGATGCAATGGCTGTGGCCGGTCGGACCACGGGAAGGCGGCGTATCCATGCACGCAGAGCGTGCCGCAGGCACGACAGCCTGCCGTATCGGAACAGGGCCGCAGCGGACGGGCTTTCTGAGATCGCTCCTCTGTGCGAGGATGGTCGAAGCAAAAAAAAAGCCTGTGCCCCGTTTTGGGACACAGGCAGGAAAAGCAGGCTGGTGAAGGGGAGTTTGAGGGGAAAGCCCTCTCGCATCGACAGCAGAGATGCGACCGGATGGCGGCCGCAGGCCGTGCCCGTTGCGACGCAGGAAGCTACGGGCATCGACAGCAGAGATGCGACCGAATGGCGGCCGCAGGCCGTGCCCGTTAGCGAGAAAGACGCCTCACGGGATCACCGGCAACGAGGATGGGCCCTGAAACTCAGCGCCGTTGGCGATACGGGCCCGACGGATATCGCCGGCAGGATGCCCCGGCCGTTATGCCTTGCGGGGCAGACCGGCGCGCTGGGCAAAGCCCATGAGGGCGTGGGTGAGCTTGGCGGCGGTGAAGTCCGCATGATGCAGGCCCGGCAGGGGAGCCAGCTCCACCACGTCCATGCCGACCATGCTGCGGCCCTGCAGGCAGCGCTCGATGAGCAGCAGGGCCTGATGCCAGAACAGACCGCCGGGCGAAGGCGTGCCCGTGGCGGGCATCAGCGAGGCGTCCAGACCGTCCACGTCGAAGGTGATGTAGAGGCGGCGGGGAAAGTCCGCGGGCAGGGGCTGTTCCGGCAGGCCCTGGCGGAAGAGGATGTCGGCGTCATAGTGCAAGACATTGTACTGGCGGCGCACCTCCACTTCTTCGCGGCAGAAGTCGCGCATGGCGAACTGGGCCAGCGGCAGGCCAAGGTCGGCCACGGCCCGGTGCATGACGCTGGCGTGGGAATAGATGGAGCCTTCATACTGGGAACGCAGGTCCGCATGGGCATCGAACTGCACCACGCCAAAGGGCTCGCCCGTACGCGCGGCCTCGGCGGCCAGGGCACGCAGGGCGCCCAGGCTCACGGTATGCTCGCCGCCCAGGATGACGGGCAGGGCCTTGCAGCGCAGGGCGTGGGCCGTGACGGCTTCGATGCGGTCCAGCACGGTCTCGATGGGGGCATCACAGTCCACGGCAGGGGCGGTGTACAGGCCCGCTTCTCCCGGAGCGCTGATGCCGTCCCAGGCCTCCAGCTGCTGCGAGGCGGAAAGGATGGCGGCCGGGCCGTGGGCGGTGCCGCCCCCGTAGGAGACGCTTTGCTCCAGCGGGACGGGGATGATGTGGAAGGCGGCCTGTTCCGGCCGGGCCGGTTCGTATTCCGAGGCCAGGAAATGGCTTTCGTCGAATTCCTGATGACAGACGGTGACGGGGCTGGACATGCTCGTGTCTCCAGACAGAAAAACGGCCTGCTGGGGGGGCAGGCCGTTTAGGTTGAACTGTCAGTAAGAAAGGAAGGTACTTAGCTTACTGCATAAGGCGTGCCAAAATATCCAGCGAGGAATGTTTTTCTATCTTACTGTTTTTGTTGTTTTTATTGTTCGCTATGAGCGAAAAGGCCGTTTAATTTTTTTTACATAAGCCCTGCCGGAGCCATACGGGGGGACAAAAATATTGCACACTTCCCTTTCCAGGGGGGGCCGGTCAGGGCTGCGGCGGTCCGGTACGGCCGCCGGCTGCGGTGCTTTCCGGGCGTTTTTTTGCCCATTCCGGGCAGGTCGGGTCCTGGGGGCACGCCGTCCTGCCTCCCATACTATGGGGAGCGGGGCCGCTGCAAGAAAAAAGCGGGAGCGGTCAAAAAAGCTGGCTTCGGGCGCGGCAGCACCGCCTTGCCGGTTCAGGGATTTTGTCCCTGGACCGGCCGTGTGTCGGGAGAGGCGTGCGGGCGGGAAAGACGCTTGTGGAAGCGGTCTGGGCCCTGTCCGGGCAGAGCTGCCATAGCCGCCGGACGGCAGCGGGGAGCCCATCGCGGCAGAAGGCCGCCAGACACAGGAAAAGGGCCCCGGAAGACCGGGGCCCTTGCCGACGTTGGTCTGTCAGGCCCTCAGGCCTGGGCCATACCCGTTAGGGCAGCATCCAGGAAAGGGGACCAGCCTGCAGGTAGGCCAGCACGCAGAGCACCAGGGTCATGCCGATGCTGTGACCGATGGTGAAGCGGAAGAGCTTGCCTTCCTGACCGGCATTGTTGGTGGCGGCGGTAGCCACGGACAGGGACTGGGGCGAGATCATCTTGGCGGTCACGCCACCGGAGGCGTTGGAGGCCACGGCCAGTTCGGGGCGCATGCCCACGGCCAGGGCGGTGTCCTTCTGCATGCCGCCGAACAGGGCGCAGGAGGACGTGTCGGAACCGGTCAGGAACACGCCCAGCCAGCCCAGCAGGGGAGAGAAGAAGGGGAACAGCCAGCCGGTGTGGGTGAAGGCCAGACCCAGGGTGGAGCTCATGCCGGAGTAGTTCATCAGGTAAGCCAGGCCCAGGATCATGGCGATGGTCAGGATGGGGAAGGTCAGCTGCTTCAGGGTACGCATGAAGCAGGCGATGGCCTTGCCGTAACCGTACTTGGGCATGAAGGGCACGGACACCAGACCGGACAGCAGGATGGCGGTACCGCCAGCGGACAGCCAGTTGAAGGTGAACTTGGCGCCGTACACGGCGTCAGCCTGCACGATGGGGGCGGTCTTCATGACTTCGCCATCCAGGCCGGGCCAGGAGATGTTGAACACGGTGCCGGGCAGGCCGTTGAGGATGGCCTTGAAGGAGCCCAGGCCCCAGAAGAACACGAACACGGCCAGCACCAGGTACGGGGCCCAGGCGCGCAGCACGACGGCCAGAGGATAGCCCTGGCCTTCCAGGTTGGAGGGAGCTTCGCCTTCGAAGCGGAAGATGCTCTTGGGCTGCCAGACCTTGAGCAGCAGCATCAGGGCCACGATGGTGGCGATGGCGGAACCGATGTCGGGCAGGGTCGGGCCGTGGAAGTTGGCCAGCAGGAACTGGGCGCCGCCAAAGGCCACACCGGCCACGATGATGGCGGGCAGCACTTCCATGGAACGCTTGAAGCCGCACATGACCACGCAGACCCACAGGGGCACGATCAGGGACAGCAGGGGCAGCTGACGACCGGCAATGGCGGAGACGGTCATCTGGTCAAGGCCGGACACCTGGGCGGCCACGATCAGCGGCACACCGATGGCGCCGAAGGCCACGGGGGCGGTGTTGGCGATCAGGGCGATACCGGCGCCCCACAGCGGGGTGAAGCCCAGGCCCACCAGCATGGCGGCGGCGATGGCCACGGGGGTGCCGAAACCGGCGGTACCTTCGATGAAGCAGGAGAAGGCGAAGGCGATGAACAGGGCCTGCAGACGACGGTCGTCCGTCAGGCGGGCCAGGGAGTCTTTGATGATCTCGAACTCACCGGATTCCACGGTCATGTTGTAGACCCACACGGCCGTGATGACGATCCAGACGATGGGGAACAGGCCGAAGCAGGCCCCCAGGGCCACGGAGTTGACTGCCAGGCCTACCGGCATTTTCCAGACCAGGATGGCCACCAGCAGGGCGCCCACCAGACCGGCCACGGCGGCGATATGACCTTTCGCCTGCCGGAAAGCCAGCATGTAGAACAGAATGATCAGCGGTACGGATGCCGCCAGTGCCGACAGGCCGATGCCTCCCAGAGGTTCGTAAACCTGAGTCCAAGCCATCTTTCTCTCCCTTCTACTAGAAAAGCGTGCCGTCGGTCCGTCCGGCCCCTGCCCGAGGACAGGCGACACAAATACATCCTTAGCGCTAAGATTATGCTGGCAATGATGAAAATGCAATAGGTTAGAGATAAAAAGGGGGCTATTTTCGCTTTTTTTCGGTAAAGAAAATTTCTTTTAATTTATTGAATTTAATAACTATTTTTATGCTATGAAATAGTTCATGAAATATTTTTTCAAACTTTTTCTGACAGGAAAATCCTGTAAAAAAAGCCCCTTCCGGGGCTCTTCCTGTCTGCGGATCAGCGCTGCCGCACCGGCAGGCGTTCGGCCAGCAAAATACTTTCGCCGTGGGTCTCCCGGTTGGCGTCCCGGCAGTGCAGCACACGCCAGCGCCGCGGCTCCAGACGGGCCAGTCTTTGGGCAAGGGCGGCTTCTTCGGCGGCGCCGCCTTCATGGCCGGTATAGCAGTGCAGGCTCAGGCAGCCCTGCGGGGCCAGCCGCTCCAGCAGGGCATCCACGGCCGCCAGACTGCCCGCCGCCGTAGTGGTGCAGCGTTTGTCCGTGCCCGGCAGGTAGCCGAAATTGAAGATGCCCGCCAGCAGGGGGCGTTGCCTGTCCGCTTCGGACAGGGCGTCCAGCAGCTCCGGCAGGGCCGCGTGGGAATGGAGGACGAGACGAATGTCCGTCGTCCCGGAAGGGAGGGGGGACAGGGCGCAGGCCGCCGCTGCCGAGGCACAGCAGCGCGCCGCCATGCCTGCCTGCTCCAGTCGTGCCCGGCTGGCCTGCAGGGCGGCCTCCTGGATGTCCAGGGCCAGCAGCAGGCTGCCCGCCGGGGCCTGACGGGCCAGGAAGAGGCAGTCGTGGCCGTTGCCGGCCGTACCGTCCAGCAGCAGGGGGGGCTGCCCGCCGCCGTTGTCGCGCCAGGCCGCCAGGGCCCGGAGCACGGCGCTGTGCGCCACGGCGTCCAGAAGCGAAGGCCGGGGCGGTCGCAGGACCGTCCCGGCGCGGAATGGGCTTGCCGCCCCGGAGGCGGCCACAGGATCTGCCATGACTAGTGGGTGGTGCCGTTACCTTCGGCGCGCGGCGCGGCCATGCGGGTGGCCAGTTCCTTCACCTGGTCCGTGGAACACCACTGGGCGAAAAGTTCGCGCCAGCTGCCGAACTCCATGAAGTTCTGGTCCAGCTGGTTCTCGTGCATCTGCACCCAGGCGTTGAACAGCTGCATGCGGGTCTGGAAGGTGGTGCTGTCGAACACGGTCTCGGCCATGCGCTGGGGCATGACCTTGCCGTCCAGGTGTTCCATGACGAAGGAACAGACGGCCTGCTGCGACAGGGCAAAGCTGATCTCCTTGCCGTTCAGGCTCTCGGCCAGGGGCAGCAGATCGGGGTACAGCTCCTTGATGCGCTGCATGCCCTGCTCGGGGATGGCCACGAACAGGGGCTTTTCCGCGCCTTCTTCCACCGGCGCATCCAGCTTTTCAGTGAGGAAATAGAAACGGATCCAGTTCTCGAACATCACGGTTTCCAGGATGCGCAGGACGGCATTCTGGAATTCTTCTTGAGGCGTAGGCATGGAAAATCCTTTGTGCAAAAAATTTCAAGCTACTTTACGATTCCCGTCCGGCGGCGTCAACTGGTGGAGGGATTTTCCTTTTTCCATTGGGAGGAGGCATGGATGCGAGGGAAAGGAAAACAGGAGAGGTCTGCTGGTCTGCCTTTGTGCCGAGCCTTCTTCTTTGCCGAAATCTCTCACCATCCATAGGCGCACCATCACGTCGGCCGGGATGGCTGCCGCTCTTTTTCGGCCCGCGCCGGAGCGGCCTTCCCCCTTCCCCGCCACTGGCCTGCCCAGCGCCTTTATGCTAATCTGTAACGATGATTGATTACGCGCACGCGCTCAACAGCGCCCAATACGAGGCCGCCACCTGCGGCGACGGGCCGGTCCTGGTAGTGGCCGGCGCCGGTTCCGGCAAGACCCGCACCATCACCTACCGCCTGTCCTGGCTGGCGGATCACGGCGTCCCGCCGGAATCCATGCTGCTGCTCACCTTCACCCGCAAGGCGGCGCAGGAGATGCTGCAGCGGGCCGCGGCCCTGTCCGACCATGCCCTGAGCCTGGTGCAGGGCGGCACCTTCCACTCCTTCGCTTTCGGCGTGCTGCGCCGTTACCGTCCCGACTGGCTGGAGGACCGCCCCTTCACGGTCATGGACAGCGCGGACATCAACGCGGCGGTCAAGGCCTGCAAGGACGATCTCCGGCTGGGCAAGGGCGACCGCTCCTTCCCGCGCACCCAGGCCATCGTGGGCTTTTTGAGCAAGGCCCGGAACAAGGAGATGCGCCTGGACGAGGTCCTGCAGCGCGAGGCCTTCCACCTGCTGCCCTATGCCGAGCCGCTGATGCAGCTGGGCGAGGCCTACGATGCCTATCGCAAGGAAAAGGGCCTGCTGGACTACGACGACCTGCTGTTCGAGCTGGAGCATCTGCTGCGTACCAACGAGCGCGCGGCCGAGAACCTGCGCCGCCGCTACACGCACATTTTGGTGGACGAATATCAGGACACCAACCTGGTTCAGGCCCGCATCGTGCGTCTGCTGGCCGGGCCGGAGGGCGAAGGCATGCCGCCGGGCAACGTCATGGCCGTGGGCGACGAGGCCCAGTCCATCTATGCCTTCCGTGGCGCCAACGTGCGCAACATCCTCGATTTCCCCAAGCTTTTCCCCGGGGCCCGCATCATCCGGCTGGAGGAGAACTACCGCTCCACCAAGCCCATCCTGGACGTGGCCAACAACCTGCTGGAAAACGCCACGGAATCCTTCCGCAAAAAACTGTTCACCCGCAAGGAGGGCGGCGCGCCGGTACGTCTGGTGACGCCCCTCAGCGACATGAGCCAGGCCAAGCTGGTGGTGCGCCGCATCGAGGACCTGCTGACCCGGCACCTGCCGCACGAGATCGCCGTGCTCTTCCGGGCGGGGTTCCATTCCTACCATCTGGAAATGGCCCTCAACCAGGCGGGCATCGCCTTCCGCAAGTACGGCGGCCTGCGCTACACCGAGGCGGCCCACGTCAAGGACGTCATGGCCTACGCCCGCCTGCTGCTCAATCCGCTGGACATGCCCGCCTTCTCGCGCGTGGCCGAGCTGCACGAGGGCATCGGCCCCAAGACCGTGCTCAAGCTCTACAACGTGGCCCAGAGCGCCGACGGCCCGGCCCTGGACAAGGCCTGTGCCCGCTTCCCCTCCTTCCGCGAGGACCTGCGCTTCATCGCCGAGATGCGCGCCCGCCCGCTGCATCCGGTGACGGCGCTGGAGCTCATCGTGGACCATTACCGCCCCGTGCTGGAGAGCCGCTATCCCGAAGACTGGCCCCGCCGCCAGCAGGGACTGGAAGAGATCCTGCAGATGGCCTCGGGCTACAACGCCCTGGACCTGTTCCTGGCCGATCTGGCCCTGGATTCCCCCGACGAGGAAGACGAGGACAACGAGGGCCGCATCACCCTCTCCACGGTGCACTCGGCCAAGGGCCTGGAGTGGAACGCCGTGCTGATCATCGACCTGGTGGAGGACCGCTTCCCCTCGCGCCACGCCTTGGCACGGCCCGAAGATTTCGAAGAAGAACGCCGCCTGATGTACGTGGCCTGCACCCGCGCCCGACAGGAGCTGGACCTGTATTCGCCGGCCACCATCTACAACAAGGCCGAACAGGGCACGCAGCATGTGGCCCAGAGCCCCTTCGTGCGCGAGCTGCCCGCCGGGCTGACCGAGGAGTGGGTGGAAAGTTACGGCGGCGGCCTGAGCAAACGGGCGCGCGGCGGCATGTTCGCCGATCCCTTTGGCGGCCGTCCGGCCCCGTCCGGCCCCGGCGCGGGCTTTGGTCGCGGCCGTCATGCGGGCCTTGCCGCCCCTGCCGGGCTGAGCCCGGCCCAGCGTCTGGCCGCCACCCGCGCCCTGCAGGATGCCGATGACTGCCAGCTGCCCCCGGACGAACGGCCGGGAGGCACCGCGGGGGGGCGTCCGGCTGCTGCGCCTGCCGCTTCCGCCGCTGACGCTGCCGGAGGTTCGGTGCTGGCGGCCGCCGGGGCCGTGGCCGCGGGCAAGCGCCCCTGCTTCTGTCGCCACAAGATCTTCGGCCGGGGCAAGATCCTCGGCCTCATGCCCCCGAACAAAGTACAGGTGAGTTTTGCCGGTTTCGGGATCAAGGTCATCCTGGCCGACTATCTGCAACTGGAGGACTGATATGTCCCAGCCTTCGCGCGCTTCTGAAGACAGCATCCTTGCCTGTCTGGCCCGGCATTTCCCGGCCACGCATCCTTCCCTGCTGCTGGGCAGGGGCGACGACTGCGCCGTGCTCAAGGCCGGCACGCCCCTGTGCGTGAGCAGCGACCTTTTTCTGGAGGATGTCCACTTCCGGCGCTCCTATTTCACGCCCGAAGAGATCGGCCACAAGGCCCTGGCCGTCAATGTGAGCGACATCGCGGCCTGCGGCGGCCGCCCGCTGGCCTTCACCCTGGCCCTGGGCCTGCCCGATGATGCGGATGCGCTGTGGCTCGACCGCTTTTTCTCCGGCATGGCCGCTCTGGCGCAGGAACAGCGTCTGGCCCTGGCGGGCGGAGACTTGTCCCGCAGCCCCTTCCTGCATGTGAGCATCACCATCTGGGGCGAGTCCTACACGGGCGGGGACTTCCTCGTGCGGGGCGGCTCCATGCCCGGGGACAGTCTGTTCGTGGTGGGCCGTCCGGGCCTGGCCCGCGTGGGCCTGCAGGTACTGGAAAAGGAAGGCCGGGCCGCGCTGGAGCACTGGCCCGCTGCCTGCGCCGCGCATCTTTTGCCCGTGCCGCAGGTGGATGCCGGGCTCATGCTGGCCCGTGCGGGCGCCAATGCCCGGCCCCCGGCACTGATGGATCTTTCCGACGGCATCATGCGCGACCTGCCGCGCCTGCTGGGCCGCACCGGCGAGAGCCGGGCCCGGCGCGAAGGCGACACGGGCACCGCCACGGACAGCGGCCTGGGCGCGGCCATCCTGCTGCCGCAGGGCATGCTCCATCCCGAAGTGGTGCGCCATGCCCGCGAGAACGGGCTCAATCCCGTGCACGAGGCCCTGCTGGGCGGCGAGGATTACGCCCTGCTGGGCTCCTGCGCCCCGGACATGCTGCCCATCCTGCATGCGGCCATCCCCGGCTTCATGAGCATCGGCACCATCACCGATGACGGGGAGCTGACCTGCAACAACGAGCCGCTGGACGCACTCCAGGGCTTTGACCATTTTGCCGTATCCGCGGAGGCCTAGCCATGCCCTTTCCTTGTTTCCATCAGCGTCAGGGCCGGGACATCGCCCTGGCCGCCCTGCCGTCGTCCATCGTCCGGGAGCTGGCCGAAGTTTGCCGTGAAGCCTGGCACGGCGGCATGCTGGCCGGTTGCAACGGTAACGCCAGCTGCCGCTGGCAGAGCCCCGAAGGCGAGCGCATCGTCATCACCCGCAGCGGCGCGGCCAAGGGGCGCCTGACGCTCCGGGACCTGTGCGTGCTGGATGCCCGGAGCGGCGCCACCCTGTACGGCGGTCCTTCGTCCAGCGAAGGCCTCATGCATCTGGAAGTCTATGCGGCCCGGCCCCGGTGCGGGGCCATCCTGCACACCCACCCCCGGCAGCTGCTGGCCCTGGCCCTGAAACTGGAGCGCCAGCCGGACTGGCAGGAGCGTTTTTTGAAACTGCCGGTCTTCGAGTCCGGCGTCTGGCGGGCCCGGCTGGGCTACGCCCCGGCCTTCGAGCCCGGCACCCGCGAGCTGGCCGAGGCCGTGGGACAGGCCGCCCGTGACTTCGAGGCCGTGTGGATGACCCGCCACGGCCTGTGCGCTTCGGCCCCCTGCCTGGGCCAGGCCCTCACCCTCAGCGAAGAACTGGAACATCTGGCCGCCATCCAGCTGCTGGCCGGATCGTGTTAGTTGTTTGAGGGGGCCCCTTCGCTGTCGATGCCCGTAGCTTCCTTTGTCGCTAACGGGCACGGCCCTGCGGGCCATATTTTGAGGGGAGGGGAGCCCCCTCTGCTGGCGCGAGAGGGGTCCCCCCTCATCTCAAGCTCCCCACCCCCTCCCCAGCGCGCTTTATCAGAACGTACGGCCCCGGACTGCCATGCAGTCCGGGGCCGTACGTTCGTCATGGCTCTGGGCAGGTGCCGGGCATCCTGTCGTTATGGGGAGACATGGAGAAAAAGGGGCGGGCCATCCCTTTGTCCGTAGCGGCGGAAGGCCGCCGCAGGCCATACCCGCTGGCGACACAGGCAGCTGTGGGCGTGGGCACGTCTTCCTTGCCGGGCAGCGTCAGGCGCGAGGCATCAGGGAGGAGCCTCTCGGAAAAGGCCTATTCCACGCCGGTGAGGATGAATTCCAGCATGGCGTCGGCCAGCAGGGCCGCGGCCTCGGTCACGCGCGGGGCCAGGGGCGGATACTCAAGGATGTCGGTCTCGAAGTCGCCCACCAGCACCAGATTGCCCAGCACGCGTTTTTGCATGGGCTTGCCGCCAAAGCCGCCCATGCCCGAGGCACTGGCGATGCGGCGGCCCGAGAGCATGACCTTTTCCACCAGCAGGCGCTTGTCCGCCGCGCCGTCCATGGCTTCCAGCCACAGGGGGCAGCGGGCCACCAGCTCGTCCACGTTGGCGGCGTCGATACGCAGGCGACAGGTCTCCACCCGGGCGTCGGGGTTCAGCTCCCGCACCAGTTCGGCCAGGGCCTCCACCTTGGGACGGCCCAGATGCCGGGGCCAGAACTGCTGCCGGTTGAGGTTGGACGCGTCCACCACGTCGTCGTCGATGAGCAGAAAATGCTCCACACCGCTGCGGGCCAGCATCAGGACGGCATTGGAGCCCAGACCGCCCGCACCGGCCACGCCCACCCGGGCAGCCCGCAGGGCCTCCAGCCGGGCCGGGGAAAGATAGCGCGTCAGGCCCTGACGCAATACGTTCTCACTCATGGCAGACTCCCTGAAAAACGGTTTACGGATGGATGCGTCCAAACTTCATCCTGAAACAGCCCTTTCCGGGCCGCATCCACGGAATGGAAGGGACCCGGCCACAACGGGCGAACCCGGCCCCCATGAAGAGGTGGACTGCCCCGCCCCCGTATGAAAAGGAGGGACGTCTTTCCGGCGGAAAGACGTCCCTCCCGAATAAAGCGCGCTGGGGAGGGGGAGGAGAGTTTGAGGCGAGGCCTCAACAACACTCTGCCTAGGCGTGGGTCAGGGTGGGGTCTTCCCAGTCCTTGATGACGGCCTGATAGCCGTTCCTGGTCAGGTCGGCGATCATCTGTTCCACGCTGCGGTGGTCGGTGATGTCGAACTGGCCGCTGTTGTCGGCGTGGGTCTTGCGGCCGCCCACGGCGGTGGACACACCGGCCGAGACGCGGGTCACGCCCAGCGGGATCAGGTGGTCACGCATGAAGGCGCTCTCGCGGCTGGAGCAGGTGATGGACGAGCGCGGCAGGAAGCAGCGCAGGGCCGTCACATACTGCACGAAGCGGCGGTCATCGAGGGCGTGCGGGATGTCGAAACTGCCCTCGTGCGAGCAGATGCGGGGGATGGACAGGCCCACGTCCACGCCGGGGTAATGGCGCAGCAGCCACCAGGCGTGCAGGCCGGTGGCGAAGGCGTCCTGTTCGAACTCGTCCAGGCCCAGCAGGGCGCCCAGGCCCAGGGAGCGCATGCCCGCGCGGGCGGCGCGTTCGGGGGCGTTGAGACGGAAGGCGTAGTCCTTCTTGGGGCCCACCGGATGCAGCCAGTCGTAGAGCTCGGGATTGTAGGTCTCCTGGAACATGGTCATGCTGTCCACGCCGCTTTCCACCATGAGGCGGTATTCGTCCTCGGTCATGGAGTAGACTTCGATGCCCACGCTGGCGAACAGGGGCTTGATGCGGCGGGCGACCTCCGCGATGTACTCGGGCGAAGAGAGCTTGCGGGCATCGCCGGTGAGCAGCAGGATGTGCTGCAGGCCCATGTCCGCGATGGCCTTGGCTTCGTCGTAGGCCTCTTCGGGGCTCAGGTGGCGGCGCGGCTGCTTGTTGTTGGCGTTGAAGCCGCAGTAACGGCACTGGTTGGTGCAGTAGTCCGACACATAGAGCGGCGTGAACAGGTTCACGGCCCGGCCGAAGTAGCGCAGGGTCAGCTCATGGGCGCGCTGGGCCATCTGCTCCAGCAGGGGCGCGGCCGCGGGCGAGAGCAGGGTCAGGAAGTCGGCGGGCTGCAGGTAGTCCTTGCGCAGCACGGCGCGCACCTGGTCTTCGGTGGCGCTGGCGGCTATCCGGCTGCGGCGTTCGCGCGGCCAGTTGTTTTCCAGATATTGCTGAAAGTTTTCCATGTCCGCCCCCGACCTAGCGCAGGAAGCCCGTCAGCGGAGAGGAGGCCTGGGCGCCTTCGCCGCAGGCACGCACGGCACCGGGACCGGCCAGCCAGGCGGCGCGACCGGCTTCCACGGCCTGGCGGAAGGCACGGCCCATGAGCACCGGATCGGTGGACGAGGCGATGCCGGTGTTCACCAGGCAGGCGGCGGCGCCCATCTCCATGGCCTCGCAGGCATGGGAGGGCAGGCCGATACCGGCGTCCACCACGATGGGCAGGTCGATCTCTTCGATGAGGATGCCGATCATCTCGCGGGTGCGCAGGCCGCGGTTGGTGCCGATGGGCGCGCCCAGGGGCATGACGGCGGCGGCACCGGCATCCGCGCAGGCGCGGGCCACATAGAGGTCGGGGTTGATGTAGGGCAGCACGGTGAAGCCTTCCCTGGCCAGGATCTCGGTGGCCTTGGCGGTCTCGTAGCCGTCGGGCAGCAGGTGGCGGGTATCGGAGATGACTTCGATCTTGATCCAGTCGCCGCAACCGGCGGCGCGGGCCAGACGGGCCAGGCGCACGGCCTCTTCGGCGGTGCGGGCGCCGGAGGTGTTGGGCAGCAGACGCATGTGGGAGGGGATGTGGCCCACGATGCCCTGCTGGCCTTTTTCCACGCGGCGCATGGCCACGGTGATCACCTGCGCGCCGCTGCTGGCGCAGACGTCGGGGATGAGGGCGTCATTGCTGTATTTGCCGGTACCGATGAACAGGCGGCTCTGCAGTTCCACGCCGCCGATGATGAGGGGATCGTTGTTCTGAAAATCGCTCATGATGGTCTCCTGCGGCCGACCGGGCCGCGCGGTGCGCACTGGGCGCAGAGGAAGAAAAAACGTCGTCGTGCCGGCGGCTAACCGCCGCCCACGAACTGCACGATCTCCAGCACGTCGCCCTCGTTCAGGGCGGTGGCCGCAAAGTCCGCGGCGGGCACGATCTGGCCGTTGTGTTCCACGACCACGGCGGTGGCATCGTGTTCCCGCTCCCGCAGCAGGGCCGCCACGGTCAGGCCTTCGGCACAGGTACAGGCTTCGCCATTGATGGTGAGTTGCATACTGCCTCCACAAAAAAACCCGTCCACCTTGCAAGAGGGCGAAACGGGCACGTTGGGCGCAAAAAGAGCGCACGTTGCCAGCTTCCCTTCGACAGCACTATCTGCATCAGGTGCAGGACCGCACGGCGGCCCTAGGGGTCAGGGTCCTTGCACCCTTTCTCAGCCCGTAGGCTCCCCCAGCCGGAAGCAAAAAACTAGTCCCGGGACAGAAATATTGCAAGGGGGCAGGGGCATATTGTTGGAAGTTGTTCTGTATATGGAACTTTAATCCTAAATATTGACATTTTCCCCTCCTTTTGCGCTATAGAGGAAGAAATCTCCCAAAATAGTGGAGGGAAGAATGAGCATAAGGCGTACAGAATTTGAAGGTGTCGAAGGCATCTGCCTTGAGAATGACAGCATCTCCCTTGTTGTTTGTCCTTCTGTAGGCGGAAAAATCGTCAATTTTTGCCTTAAGGACACGGGCCAGGAGCTTCTTTGGCGAAATGAGAACCTTGCCTTGCGTCCTTATCCCGAGGGAACAGCGTATGATCCGCATTTTTATGGCGGCATAGACGAGCTTCTTCCCAATGATGAAAAAGAAGTCATCGATGGTATCCAGTATCCTGACCACGGTGAACTTTGGACAACGGCGCTTGATTGCGTGTCCGGACAGGATTCCATCCTGCTTTCAGCCACGCTTCCTGCATCCGGTCTGCGTTATGAGAAAAAGATGACGCTGTCTGGGGATGCCGGGACTGTTGTCATGGATTATAGGATAACGAATACATCCTCAAAAAAGAGCCATTTCCTCCTCAAGATGCATGCTGCCCTCCTGTTGCATGAGGGAGACAGGATCATTTGCCCTGCAAAGCGTGGCGAGATCGGCGATGCCGATTTCACAGGGCGCCATGAAAGTCGCTTTTTCCCCTGGCCCGACTATCACGGCGAACGCCTGGACATCGTCGGTTCCGCCCAGGAAAAGCGCAGCGAATTTTTCTTCCTTCATGATCTCGAACGGGGCGAGATGCGTATGGAAAGCCCCGCGGCCCGCACGTTCTTCAGCTACAGCTTCGATACCGGCCTGGTATTTTGCCAGCTACGGCGGCTGGAACGGTCTGTATACGGGCGTCCTGGAACCGGCTACCGCCATCCCCTGTTCGCTGGGGAAATCCATAAAGGACGGGACCTGCAGCACGCTGGCCCCGGGTGAGACCCTGTGCACCACAGTAACCATCAACGCAGGAAGGTTGTCATGAAGCACGACACGCAATGTTTTTGTCACGGGAGCTGCCTCCGGCATCGGTGAGGCGACCGCCCGCCTGTTCGCGGCCAATGGCTGGAATGTCATGGTCAATGCCAGAAGGCAGCAGAGCCTCGAAAAACTGGTGTCGGAATTCCCCGCCGGCAAGCACCTTGTGTGCGCGGGCGACTTCAGCTGCCAGGAGACCATGGATCGCGCCGGAGCCCTGATCGATGAGGCCTGGGGCGGGCAGCTCGACGCCGTGGTGAGCTCCGCCGGTCTGTTCCGTCGTACGTCCATGCTGGACACGCCCCTGGAAGAATGGCGCAGCATCTTCGACATCATGGTCAACGGGGCGCTGCTGACGACGCGTCTTGCCGCCCAGAAGATGAAGAACGGGGGCAAGATCGTGCACGTGACCTCCATCCACTGGAACCATGCGGAAGCGGGCAGCAGTGCCTACAGCATGGCCAAGGCCGCCATGGCCCAGATGGTGCGGGCCGGCGCTGTGGAACTGGCGCCGCTCAACATCAACATCAATGCCGTCGCTCCGGGCTTCGTCAAAACGCCCATGGCCCTCGACCCCAACGGCGTGGACGAGACGGAGACCCAGTGGTTCCGCGACAACTATGTGACGGGCCACCACATGCCGGCCAAGCGGGCCTGCATGCCTGAAGAGATCGCCAGCGTCTGCTACTTCCTGGCCGGCGATGGCGCCAGCTACATGACCGGTGAGACCGTCCATGTGGACGGTGGCCTGACCATCACTTTCTAATCCTTTTCCGGGCCGCCCGGCGGCCCGGAAAACATACCCCAGTGGTACTGGGAGATCGTCATGAAAATAGAATCTGTTGATTTCTTTTATCTTGCCCTGCCCCATATTCGTGACATCGGTGACGGCAGCCAGGATGCCCTTCTCGTCCGCGTCCGCGCGGGGGGCCTGGAAGGATGGGGGGAATGCGAAGCCTCGCCGCTGGTCTCCATTGCGGCCTATGTGACCCCCATGTCGCACTCGGCCTGCAAATCCGTCGGTTCGCAGCTGGAAGGGGAGTCCGTGGATTCTCCCGCCGACATCCTGCGCATCCGCCGCAAGGTCCAGGCCAACTGCCTTGACCTGCTCCAGGCGCCGCACACGCTGTCCGGCATCGATATCGCCCTTTGGGACCTGCTGGGGAAAAAAGAGCAGGCTCCCGTCTACAGCCTGCTGGGCTATGACCGCGCCCTGCCCAAGACCGCCTATGCCTCCATGCTGTTCGGCGAGACGCCGGAACAGACCCAGGCCAATGTGGCGGAAGCCGTGCGCAGGGGCTTCCGGGCGGTCAAGCTGGGCTGGGGCGGCTACGGCAGCGATCTTGAGACGGACATCGCCCATCTGGAACTTGCCCGCAAGGAAGCCGGAAGGGACGTGCTGCTGATGGTCGACGCCGGGACGGTCTGGACCCAGGCCGAAGATCCCGTGCAGGAGGCCGCGCGGCGTCTGCCCTCGCTCAAGGCGGCGGGCGTCCTGTGGCTGGAAGAGCCGTTCTCCAGCTATGACTTCGACTATTACTCCCGCCTGGCGGAACTGGCCGGGCCCGTCAACCTTGCCGGTGGCGAGGGCGCCCACAATCCCGAGATGGCAAAGCACATGATGCGCTACGCCTCCCTGGGCTTCGTCCAGATCGATACCGGCCGCATCGGCGGCATCACGGCGGCCCATGACGTGGCCAGGGCCTGCATGCAGCAGCATGTGCGCTACGTGAACCACACCTTTACGACCCAGCTTGCCCTGAGCGCCTCCATCCAGCCTTTTGCCGGCATGGCGGACAGCACGCTGTGCGAATACCCGTTCCAGCCGAGCGACCTTTCGCTGGATCTGACGGAACAGCCCATGCAGCTCGATGGCAACGGGACCATCTCCCTGCCGGAAGCTCCCGGTCTGGGCGTCGTCCCGCGTGCCGAGGCCATCAGGAAATATCAGCGTACGGTAGAAATGAGCGTCGACGGAAAGAACATCTATACATCACCGGTCATCTAGTAGCCTACAAGAGGGAGGGCTGCCATGAAAGCACTCAAAGGGTTTCGTGCAACAGATATCTCATTGATGGTTCTGCTTTTCTTCCATGCCATCTGTGCCATCATCACAGGGACGCTGTTGCCGCAGATTATCAAGGAATTCAGCATCGACTATGCGACTGCAGGAAGTATCGAGACTCTCAGAAGCTACGCCATCCTCTTTATCCTCGTCATCACGGTCAAGCTTCTGCGGGTGGTCAGCGCCAAGACCCTGTTCGTCCTGTCGCGTTTCGGTATCGCCGTCGGCTTCGTCATGTCTGCCCTGTCGGGGAACTATTCCTTCTTCCTTGCGGGTGTGATCCTGGCCGGCCTTGGGGCGGGCTTTGTCGAATCCCTGATCGCCCAGACCATCACCAACCTGCATCAGGCCGAGAACAATACGGAAAAGTTCTTCAACGCCATCCAGGGCGTGTTCTCCATCGCCGTCATCCTGATCCCCCTGCTGTACGGCTATGCCATGGAGCACGGTGTGACCTGGCGCCAGATCTTCCTGTATACCTCCATCATGCCCGTCGTCGTGGCTTTCATCCTGCTGTTCTCCGACCTGCCTGCTGTCGAAGCGGAAGAGGGCGGCTACAGCGAAGCCCTGAAGGCCGTGTTCTCCAAGGCGGCCGGGCGTCTGCTGAGTATCGGGATCTTTGTCTCCGCAGGCATCGAGAACATGTTCTATGTCTGGAGTGCGACGTATATCAGCCTCTATCTGCATGATAACCAGCAGTATGCAGCGACTGGTCTTGCCATCTTCGGCTTGTTCATGTGTCTTACAAGGTTTACAACAGCGTTGCTCAACGGGAAGAAGATCGCTTACTAGAACTCATTTCATAATTAATGGGCAATTTTTATAACTCTTCTCAACAAAATCATAGAAAAAGCAAGGTGGACAAGAGCCGTAAAACGTTCAACGCACCTTTCCCAACGAGTTATTGCCTTTTTAAATTTGTTAAGCCACGCAAAAAGGCGTTCAATTTTCCATCTTCTTTTGTAACGGCGCAAGAGCCGTCCGTCTTGCGTCGCCGGCTTTTTACGATTCTTGCGGTGCGGCGCGATGAGTTCAATTCCCTGAGAAGCAAGGGCTTCATCAAGCGGATCGCTGTCATAGGCACGATCCCCAATAATTCTTCGGGGTCGTCCCAACGTGACAATTTCATTGATTGTAGCCTGGACAAGTCTGACTTCATGAGGGTTAGCAGAATCCGTGTACACGGCGATAGGTAAACCAGAAGCGTCAGCAATAACCATGAGCTTCGTACCTTTGCCCCGCTTGGTCTTTCCCACTTTTGGGCCCCTTTTTTTGCGACAACGAATGTGCCGTCAATGAAGCATTCTTCCAGATTTATCAGGCCATTATCTTCAAGATGCCGGGCCAGAGACTCCAGAATTTTTCGAAGCCTTCCATCTTTTACCCATTTGCTGAATCTCCGATAGCAAGTTGCGGAAGATGGAAACCTGTCCGGTAAGTCCGCCCATGCCGCGCCTGTACGCAAGACCCAGAGGACGCCATTTAAAACTTCTCTGTCAGAATGAATTTGTGGACGTCCTGCGCCTGTGCGCTCTTTCTGAACCATTGATCATCAGTTAGCATTTCGGCTTTGCTCATTTTTTGAGACTAACCGAAACCTTAAATTTTCTCCAGAATTATGAAATGACTTCTACATGATGTATATCGCCCAGATCTGCGGTTTTACATCGGCCATCCTCCTGTTTACTATGGAAGGTATCGAAATATTTTATATTTCGCTGGCGCTTGCCGGTATCTGTGCCGGTCCCATGTGGCCGTCGATCACCGGTCTCATCTCCGATATGGAGCCGGGCGCCAAGGCTGGCTACTTCATCATCATCGCTCTGATCGGTTACATCGGCTACGCCAATGCTCCTCTGTTCATGGGCCTGATCGGTGACCTTTCCGGCGACCTGAAAAACGGGTTCTACATCCTTCCTGTATCGACGCTGATCCTTGTCTTTGTTATTTCTGGATTACGTAAGCTGGCCATAAAGAACGGATCTTACTACAAGTAATCTCAGGAAGCCGTCATGACGCAATCGAAAGGATACCGTAATCCGCTTGTGGGGCGTATTTCCCAGTTGCTCGACTATCTTGCGCACAATGAAGCCACCTTGCAGACCATCGTGCGTGACTTGTCCATCCCCAAGACCAGCGCCTATGTGCTGCTGCAGTCCTTGCTGGATGTTGGCTATGTGCGTCTGCTGCCGCAGAGCAAGACCTATGCGCTCGGCTTCAAGCTCTATGAGATCGGGATAATAGCTGCGGGCCGCATCAATTTGCGGGACCAGGCCATGCCCTATCTTGAAAAATTGCGGAATACCGTTGATCTGACGTGCCATCTTGGTTGCCTTGACGGAACAGAGGCGTTTTATCTCATCAAGTTGCAGCCCATGAACAGTGCCCTTCAGATCAACTCCTGGGAAGGCAAGAGGATCTCTCTTTACTCTTCCGGGATAGGAAAGACACTGCTCGCCTGGCAACCTCTTGAAGAGCAGAAGAATATCGTGAGCCGTCTGCATCTCGAACCCATCACCGTCCATACGATCACCAGCAGCGATGTGCTGCTGAATCATCTGGCGGACATCCGCCGCCAGGGATGTGCCATGGATAATGAGGAAGACGGACTGGGGATACGCTGCATGGCCATGCCGGTCTTTTCCGTGGATGGCCATGTGACCGCAGCCGTCAGTATCTCCGGCCCGCTGCTGCAGATGGGGGATGCCAGCCTGCCCGGACTGCGGGCAGAGCTGCGCAAGGCTGCCCGGGGCATCACTTCCGCCTTGGGGGGAAGCTATCCGGGAACGTTTGAGGACAAACAACTTTAGGAAGGAGCAGACAATGTTTTATCCGGCGGGAGTTTATTCGGCCATGCTGACGGCCTTTTCGGCAGACGGGAGTCTGAACGAGGAGGTCAACCGCCAGCTGGTGGAAATGCAGATAGAAGGCGGGCTGGACGGTATCTTTCCCGTGAGTTCCAGCGGGGAATCCGTTGCCATGGATTTCGCCTCGCGCTGTCGCCTGATGGATATCGTCAAAGATCAGGCCCGCGGCCGGGTGGCTGTCCTGCCGGGCATCCCCGGCTGCGCTCCCCAGGAAGCCATGGCTCTCGGCAAGCATGCCCGTGAATGCGGCTGTGATGGGGTCGTCCTGATGTCGCCCTATTTTTATCACCTTACGCCGGATTCCCTGGCTGCCTACTTCCTGCAGGTCGTACGCTCGGAAGAACTGGGAGGACTGCCCGTCATCCTGTACAACATCCCCCTGTTCTCGCCTTCGATCCCGTATGATGTGATCTGCCGCCTCGCCAAGGAGCCCAATGTCGTGGGCATCAAGGACTCCAGCGGCTCTCTCATCGACATGGTCAACTATATGGATGCCATCGAGAGGGCCGGCAGCAAGGCCCATTTCCTGACGGGCCGGGAAGAAGCCCTGCTGGCCACGCTGGACATGGGGGGCTATGGCTGCTTTACGGCCACCTGCGCCGTGCTGCCTGAGTATATGTCCGCCATCTACCGGCTCTGGAAGGAAGGGGACCACGAACGGGCCCTGTTCCTGCAGAAGAAGATGGTGCCCGTTGCCCGCGCCATGATGCAGGCCATGCCGTTCCCGGCGGGCTTCAAGCTGGCCCTTGAGGTGCGCGGCTATGCCATGGGGGCTCCCAAGCTGCCTTTGGGCGCCGGCGAGACCGCAGGACGCGAAGAGGCCGCTGCCAGGCTGAAGGGCATGATAGACGGCCTTCTGGCGCTTCTGTAGCGTTATCCCGGACGTCATCGTAAAAGAGCCGCCGAAATTTCGGCGGCTCTTTTCGTTTGGGTGATGGCGTGCGGGGAGCGGGATCAGCGTCCCAGGCGGGCACGCAGCTTCCGGATCTTTTCGTCCATCTCGGCGCGGCTCATGCCCAGCAGCTGGGGGATGAGCAGGGCCGTGAGCGCGGCGGCCAGGGTGTAGACGACGCCGGAGATCAGGAAGCGCAGCAGGGAGTCGATGCCGCCCAGGCCCAGCATGAGGGTGAGCTCGCGGCAGGCAAAGGCCACGGCGGCCAGCACCAGCACACACCAGATCTCGTGCAGCATGATGGGCAGCAGTCGGATGGGCACGAAGCGCGAGGCGCGCCAGAGGCAGATATTGACGGTCACGCACTGCACGGCGATGGTCTTGATGGACAGGCCCACGGCCCCCAGATGCAGGCCGCCGTAAGCTTCGGGCGCCAGCAGGAACCAGGCCGTGGTCATGCCGTAGACGCATTCCAGCAGGGTGAGGTTGCGCAGTTCGCGGGTACGGCCCGAGGCGTGGAACACGGAGCTGGCCAGCTGCAGATAGGACTGGTGCAGGGGGTAGAGGGCCATGATCTGCACGGGCAGGATGGCGGCGGTGAACTCCGCGCCCCCGAAGATGCGCACCAGGGCCGGGCCCTCGGCCATGCTGAAGCAGGCGAAGTAGGCGGCCACGGCATAGATCAGGGGGGCGAAGCGGTTGACCAGGCGGCCCATGAGCTGGAGGTCGCGCTGCCCCCAGGCGATGGAGAGCTCGCGCATGACCAGCGGCGTCATGGCCGAGACGAACATCAGACAGGCCAGACAGACCTTGTGGCCCAGGGCGAAATAGCCCTGTTCGGCGCTGCCGTCGAACCACTGCAGCAGCCAGCGCTCCGCGGCGGCCATGAGGAAGATGAGCAGGGCCTGGACGAAGAGCGGATGGCTGTAGGTGAAGAATTCGTGACGGTAGGCCTTGTTGCTGTCGGCACTCAGGCGCAGGCAGAAGGTGGCGTCCGGGCCGCCGTAGCAGCGCTCCCAGTGGCGCCGGGTGACGATCCAGTAGCCCAGGGCCGTGACGCCCAGCATGGCGTATTGCTGGCCGAAAAGGCTGAAGATGTTCAGCCAGTCCAGCAGGAACAGGCCGATGAGCAGAAACACGGCCGAGAGCGAGACCACGGTGCGCACCATCTCGGACTGCACGGTGGCGCCCACGGCATCGTTCATGGAGCGGAGCACGCGGCCCCACCAGGTCAGAAAGGCCCAGATGGCGGCCAGCGGGGCCAGCCACAGGGGCACGTCGGGCATGAGCCAGTTGCCGACGAGGGGCACCTGCATGGCGCCGGCGATGAGCAGGCTGATGACGGCGATAAGCAGGCTGAGCCGCATGTAGAAGCTGATGAGGCCCGTTTCGGACTGGCGCCGGGACAGGGCATTGTAGAAGCAGGTGGACGTGCCCATGTCCAGGAACATGAACAGCTGCTGGAAAAAGTTGGTGGCAAAACTGTAATTGCCGTACATGGCCGGGCCCAGGGCACGGGGCAGGATGGCTTCCATGGCCAGATAGACCGGCACGGAAGCCACGTTGGCCAGCAGCTTGCATATATAGCGACGCGCCAGGCTTGGCGTGGAGGGGGGAGTCGTCCTGTTTTCCATGCGGGAAAACCTAGCCCACTTTGCGGCGTGCCACAAGCCGGGAATGGGGCGCGGCGTGCCCTGCGGACCGGCTGCCTGCCGGGGACAAGTGTTTACGGCCTCCGGCTTTTTGCGTATGAAAAAACATTGAGCGCACGCACAAACAGCGCACCGGAGGACGCGGCCCAGCCGCTCCGGGAGCGGCCGCCTTACCGGCGGTCCCGCCCCGCCCTCAACGCCACCATGCGGCGGGCTGCCGCGCCGCTGCCCCCGTGACGCCCATGCACAAGATCCCCGCGCGATCCTTTTGCGGCCTTCTGCCGCCGCGCGGGCCGCTGACAAACGTCCAAAGGATACCGTCATGGAAGAGAACAGCAAAAAAATGAAATCCGGCCTGGAAAAGGCCCCTCACCGTTCCCTGCTTTATGCCCTGGGCCTGACCCGCGAGGAAATGGAACGTCCTCTGGTGGGCGTGGTCAACGCCGCCAGTGAAGTGGTGCCCGGCCACCTGCACCTGGGCAAGCTGGCCGAGGCCGTCAAGGCCGGTGTGCGCATGGCCGGCGGCACCCCCCTGGAATTCCCCGCCATCGCCGTGTGCGACGGCATCGCCATGAACCACGAAGGCATGCGTTTCTCCCTGCCTTCGCGCGAGTTCATCGCCGACTCCATCGAGATCATGGCCCGCGCCCATGCCTTCGACGCCCTGGTCTTCATCCCCAACTGCGACAAGTGCGTGCCCGGCATGCTCATGGCCATGATGCGCCTGAACATCCCCTCGGTGCTGGTCTCCGGCGGCCCCATGCTGCCCGGTACCCTGACCCCCGGCAAGCAGGGCGACCTCATCACCCTGTTCGAGGGCGTGGGCCGCGTGCGCAACGGCCAGATGAGCGAAGAAGAACTGACCCAGTGGGAAGAACGCGCCTGTCCCGGCTGCGGTTCCTGTGCGGGCATGTTCACGGCCAACTCCATGAACTGCCTGGCCGAGACCATCGGTGTGGCCCTGCCCGGCAACGGCACCATCCCGGCCGTGCATGCGGCCCGTGTGCGTCTGGCCAAGCAGGCCGGCATGCGCGTCATGGATCTGGTGAAGCGCAACATCCGTCCCCGCGACATCGTCACCCGCGGCGCCGTGGAAAATGCCATCGCCGTGGACATGGCCCTGGGCTGCTCCACCAACACCACCCTGCACCTGCCCGCCATCTTCCATGAAGCCGGTCTGGACATCGACCTGTCCGTCTTCGACGAAGTGAGCCGCAAGAGCCCCAACCTCTGCAAGCTTTCCCCCGCCGGCCACCACTACATGGTGGATCTGGAGAACGCCGGCGGCATCCCGGCCGTCATGAGCGAGCTGGACAAGCTGGATCTGATCCGCAAGGACTGCATGACCGTCACCGGCAAGACCGTGGGCGAGAACCTGAAGGATCGCAACGCCCATATCCTGGATACGGACGTGATCCACACCATCGACAACGCTTACTCCAAGGAAGGCGGCATCGCCATCCTGCGCGGCTCGCTGGCCCCTGACGGCGCCGTTGTCAAGCAGTCCGCCGTGGCGCCCGAAATGATGCGCCGCGAAGTGACCGCCCGCGTGTTCGAGAGCGAAGAAGACGCCATGCACGCCATCCTCGACGGCAAGATCAAGCCCGGCGACGGCGTGGTGGTGCGTTACGAAGGTCCCAAGGGCGGCCCCGGCATGCGCGAGATGCTGTCCCCCACCGCCGCCATCACCGGCATGGGCCTGGGCAAGGACGTGGCCCTGTTCACCGACGGCCGTTTCTCCGGCGGTACCAACGGTGCGGCCATCGGCCACATCTCGCCCGAAGCCGCCAACGGTGGCCCCATCGCCCTGGTGCGTGACGGCGACCGCATCCTGGTGGACATCCCCAACCGCAAGCTGGACCTGCTGGTGGACGAAGCCGAACTGGCCCGCCGTCGCGCCGAGCTGGTGCCGCCGCAGAAGGAATGCCCCTATCCCGTGCTGCGCCGTTACGCCAGCATGGTGAGCTCCGCCGACAGCGGCGCCATGTACAAGAAAGTCTAGGGCGCTTTCCCGGCCGGGACAGGCGCCCGCAGGGGGAAGACGCCGTACCGCCGTTCCCCGTGCATGGGGCTCCTGTTCCTTCCGGGCGTCCGTCCGGCTCTTCGGGGCCGGTGTGATGCCCGGAACGCCGGAGGACGTCCGTTCCTTTTCCGATGGTCCCGCATTGCCGCCGGTGCAGTGCGGGACCATCGCTTTCTGGCAGGGCCTCTTCCTGCCGCACAGGTGCCATCATGGTTTTTCTGCACGCCCTTCAGGGCATCCTCAGCTTGCAGATCATCGTCTCGATAGCGTATGTGCTGGCCCGCAAGGGCTGGTTCTCGCCCGAGACCCAGATCCTGCTGCCCCGGCTGGTCACTACCGTGGCCCTGCCTTCCTACCTGTTCTATACCATCACCCATTCTTTCGGCCGGGACGACCTCGTCCACCTGATCTACGGTTCGATCTTCCCGCTGTTCAGCATCCTGCTGACCTTTGCCGTGGCCCTGCTGGTGGCCAAGGTCACGCGCGTGGAGCGGCGGCATTTCGGCCTGTTCTGCGCCAGCTTCACCACGTCCAATACGGTCTTCATCGGGCTGCCCGTCAATCTTGCCCTGTTCGGCGATGCGGCCGCGCCCTATGTGCTGCTGTATTTCTTTGCCAATACCACCTTTTTCTGGAGCATCGGCAGCTACATCATGAGCCATGACAACGAAGCGTTGCGCGGTTCCGCCACGCTGCTGGACAATGTGCGCCACATCTTCTCGCCGCCCATGCTGGGCTTCCTGGCCGGGCTGGCCATGACCCTGCTGGGCCTGCGGCTGCCGGAGTTCGTACAGGAAGCCCTGCGCTACATGGGCAACCTCACCACGCCGCTGGCCCTGATCTTCATCGGCATCTGCCTCTACAAGATGGATCTGCGCCATCTGCATCTGTCGCGTGACCTGCTGCTGGCCCTGCTGGGCAAGCTGGTCATCTGCCCCCTGATACTGGCCGGCATGCTGCATTTTGTGGAGCTGCCCGAGCTTATGGAAAAGGTGTTCATCATCCAGGCCGGTCTGCCCTGCATGATGCAGATCTCCATCCTGGGCGCCGTCTACAAGACGGATGCGCCCTTCGGGGCCCTGCTGGTCAGCCTGTCGACCGTCCTTTCCGTCATCACCATCCCCGTGGCCATGACCCTGCTTTCGCTGTAGCGGCGGAGGGATATCGGCGAGAGGGGGACCGGATTTTTTGAGGGGGGAAGGAGGGACCTTTGGCTCGCGCGCAAAGGTCCCTCCTTCCCCCTCAAGCTCCCCCCATCCTCCTCCAAACGCGCTTTATCGGCCAGGCCGCTCCATCAGGTGCGGCCTGGCTTTCTCTCCGGCTGGACCATCATTCCTGCTTCTGCCCGGCCCTGCCACGTATGGCCTGCCTTCTTTATGTATTGAGCGCGCCGCTTGAGCAAGGTCGTCATTCCCTCCATCGAGCCCCCGTTCCTAGGCTTTCCATTCCCTTGTTCTTCATCCAGCAGACTGCCCCACGATTTCTCCAACGCTTTTCTCCATCCATTGAGCTCGCCGCTTGGGCGGCGTACGCCGAAGGCGTGGTGCCGCCCCGCCTACGGCGCGCCGTGATGAAACCGGGGACCTGACGCGGGGCACGGGGGGGCAGGAGGGCTGGGGCCGCGCAGGCCCCGACCACTTGCCGCTTCGCCGCGGAGGCGAGCAGACCCGAGAGCCGGGCAGCGGCCGTCCATCGGACGGCTGGCTGTCGCGCTGCGGCTCCTCCTCATCTCGGGCAGGGGCTGCCATATGGCACTGCCCCTTTTGCCCCGCACTGGACGACCACGAAAAAAGGCGCGCCCGCCGGAACGGACGCGCCTTGAAAGGCGATGCCTTGACTTGGGACTAGAAGCCGAAGCCGTCGGAGTTGGCGCCGCTGGTGCCGAAACCGAAATCGTCCGGCACGCCGCCTTCTTCCTGGGCGGGTTCTTCGGCGGCGGCTTCACCGGCCACGCCGGCAGCAGCCACACCCACGGTGATGTTCTTCAGGTTGTCCTTGATGGCGTCCTTGATGCTCTGCATCAGTTCGTCATGGTTGATGGCGACCTTGCCCTGGAATTCGGCCACCTGACGGCGCAGACCGCCCATGTCGGTCTTCATGGTCTTGATGGTGTCTTCCAGCTTGTCGCACTTCTTCTGCAGTTCTTCAGCCTTGCCCTGATAGGGGGCCAGGGTCTCCACCTGCTGGCGCAGGGTGGCGATCTCGGCGCGCTGGCTGACCATGGTGCCGTGCATGTCGTCCATCATGTCGAGCACGGTGGCGACGGCGTTCTTCAGGCAGTCATCCATGGGGGTCAGGGAGATGGTGTCGCCCAGCAGACGGGCACCCTGGTTGACGAAGTCGCCCCAGTTGTCACCGTCTTTGTAGTTCATGTCCAGGAACTTGGGGGACAGCTTGGCCAGCCAGGCAGCGGCGAAGGGAGCCACGGCGGCGGCGCAGGCGTCACAGACGATGCTGCGACCGGTGATGTAACCGGCGATATCTTTCACGTCCGCGCCCTTCTTGGCGACGGCCAGGGCCAGGACGGTTTCCACAGGGAACATTTTGCGAGCGGTATCAGACATTTTCGGCCTCCTCCTCGGAGAACGGTGTTTTGCAGTGTGAGCCTGTGCGGGCCGTCGTCACGGGGCGACGGCCCGGAAGACCATCCTAGTAGCCGCGTCCGTACATGCGGACGAACAGCAGGGCCGCGGTGCGGTACACGAAGTGACCGAGCTTGGACCACGGCAGGTAGGCAAAGAGCATCCACACAAAGACCAGATGCAGATAGTACACCACAAAGGCGGGCTGGATGGCATCGGCCAGGCGGAAGACCTGGGACAGGATGCCCGTCACGGCCACCAGCCAGATGATGCCCAGCAGGTACCAGTCATACCAGCTCGAACCCTGATGCTTGGGGTTCAGCTTCAGACGGCGGGCGGTGAGCATGGCCAGGCCACAGACCAGCATGATGGCGCCGAGGTTGGCCAGGATCTTCACAGGGTACAGCAGCGGCATGGGGGTCTCGATCTTGATGAGCGGGATGATCTTGCCGCCCCAGTGGCCCAGAGCCACAACGGCCGTCACGAAGGCCAGGATGACGAAGCTGTAGACCAGGATCATGTGGCCGGCCTTGCGGTTGGGCACATAGGTACCGGTCTTGGGACCAGCTTCGCAGTCGTCGAACTTGCGGTGGGTGACCACTTCGTCGATGAGCACGTCCAGCAGGTGCCAGTACCAGGCCTTGGTCTTGCCAAGCACGGTCAGGCGGCCTTCAGGCTTGAACATGCCCCAGAGCTTGCGCACGCCCTTGTAGAGGATGAAGCAGGCCCCGAAGAAGGTGATCATGAAGATGGGGTCGATGGTGTAGTCACCATAGAACACCTGACCGAACACGATGCGGCCGTCGGCGGCGCGGGGGAACCAGTTGCCGTCATTGAAGCCGGCGCGGATCCACCAGATGAAGAGCCACAGCAGGGCCGGGATGGCGAAGAGGAAGGGCAGACCGGAGGGCTTGCTCATCCACTTGCCCACGATGGTGGGCTCGGTCAGATCGCGGTAGACCATGTTGCGGGCAGCGCCCATGACGTCGGCGGGACGGGCACCACGGGGGCAGAGGTCCGCGCAGTTGCCGCAGTTGTGGCAGAGCCACAGGTCCACGTCGGTGGCCAGCTTTTCCTTGAGGCCCCAGGACGCCCACACCATTTCCTTGCGGGGGTAGGGAGCGTTTTCCGGAGCCATGGGGCAGGCCACGGAGCAGGTGGCGCACTGATAGCATTTTTTCAGGCTTTCGCCGCCCGCTTCCATCAGCTCCCGCGTAAAGGTGGAATCCGGCTTGAGAATATTCTGTGCCATTGCAGCCTTCCTCCTACATGCCCTTGAACGGGTTGGGGCCGAGTTCCACGATGCGAGCGACGAATTCGTCGATCATGTCCGGCACCTTGTCATATTCGTCGATGGCCACTTCGAGCTGGTCAACGCGCTCGGGCTGCACGCCCAGACGGTTCAGGGTCTCGGCGATGTTTTCCTTGCGGCGGTTGCAGATCTCGGAACCCTTGATGAAGTGGCACTGGTAGTCTTCGCCATATTTGCAGCCCAGCAGCAGCACGCCGTCGAAGCCCTTGCTCATGGCGTCAGACACCCAGATGGCGTTGACGGAGCCGAGGCAGCGCACGGGGATGATGCGGCAGTACGGGCTCCAGGCCTTGCGGCGCATACCGGCCATATCCAGGGCGGGGTAGGCGTCGTTTTCGCAGGCCAGGATGAGGATGCGGGGGCCTTCCTTCTTGAAGTCCTTGGGCACCACAACTTCGCGGATCATGGAACCGATCTGGTCGATGTTGTAGTTGGCAAAGGAGATCACGCGCTCGGGGCAGGCGCCGAAGCAGGTACCGCAACGACGGCAGCGGGCCGGGTTGGGTTTGGGCGTACCCTTTTCGTCGTCGTCCAGGGCGCCGAAGGGACATTCTTCGGTGCAGCGCTTGCACTGAGTGCAGCGCACGAAGTTGAACACCGGGTAGGAATTGTCGCCGGAGCGGGGATGCACGGCCACACCGTGGGAAGCGGCTTCCACACACTGGATGGCTTTGAGCACGGCACCGCGGGCGTCTTCTTCACAGGCGTCCAGGGTCTGGGGCTGACGCACGCAACCGGCGGCGTAGACACCGGTACGGCGGGTTTCGTAGGGGAAGCAGATGTAGTTGGAGTCCGCGAAACCGTCGAAGAGCTGCAGATCCGGGAAGTCGGGGCCCTGACGGTAGTCGAATTCCACCACCACGTCCTTGGCGGTCGTGGGCACGACGCCCGTGGGCAGCACCACCAGATCCACATCCAGATCGAAGTCCATGCCCAGCAGGGTGTTCTTGCAGCTGACCACCATGTGGTTGCCGGCATCACGGATGTCGGTCACGTCGGCCTTGGTCATCATCAGGCCCAGACGGTCCTGCATCTTCTTGTAGAAGCGTTCCAGGATGCCGGGGATGGTCATGTCCTTGTACAGCACGAAGGCCTGCACGGCGTCATCGGTCTTGTCACAGATGATGTTGGCCATGCGCAGCATGCCCACGCTGTTGACGGCGTTGGAGTAACGCAGGTGCTTGATGCTTTCCAGGTTCTCCTTGACGAAGCCCTTTTCTTCTTCCTCGGCAGGAGCTTCGGCGGCGGGGGCTTCGGCCTCGGCAGCGGCGGCTTCGTCAGCGGCCTTCTGCAGGGCTTCTTCGGCGATGGTGGTGTCGAGCACGAAGGCGATGCGGCGGGCGTCGACCTTGCCTTCGCCCAGCATCTTGGCGAACTGGGCGGCATGGACGACCTTGGGGTTCACGCCCAGGCCCATGCTTTCCAGATACTTTTCAGCCAGCGGCACCCAGCCGGTGGCCAGGACCACGGAGCCGATGTCGAAGGTCTGTTCGCCGTTGGCGGTGGCCACGGTGGCCTTGAACTCGCCGGGCTGGCCTTCCAGTTTGGCCATGTGGGAGTTCAGCAGCACGGTGATGCTGCTGTTGCCGGTCACAGCGGCGATCTTTTCGGCCAGGTTGGTGGGCTGGCGGTCTTCCCAGGGAGCCTGCAGGGGCGAGCCCATGGGCATGTTGTTGACCGCGCCGCCGAGCTTGTCGGCCTTTTCCACCAGGATGACTTCATAGCCGGTCTTGGCGGCTTCCTGGGCGGCGGTGAGGCCGGTCCAGCCGCCACCGATGACCAAGATGCGCTTGATGCCTTCGATGGCCGCAGATTCGGGCATGTTGCTCTTCTGCAGTTTGACCACGCCCATGTTCATGTAGTCGGTGGCCATCTGGGTCAGCAGGGCGGGAGCCGCGCCGCTGACGGCGGAACCGTCGGGGTTCTTGTAGGCGAGCACGCACTGTTCGCGCAGGTTCACGTGTTCCACCTGCACGGGCAGCTGCCAGGGGGCAGCTTCGTCGCGGGGGCTGGCACCGCAGAAGAGCACGCCGTCAAGGCCGTTGGCTTCGATGTCGGCACGCACTTCGTCTTCGGCCACGCTCAGCATGGGCAGCACTTTCACCACAGGGGTGAGGTCGCTCCATTTGCTGCGGACCTGTTCGGCCAGGGCTTCCACATCCAGGCCGCCGCCGATGTTCTGTACGTCAAAATAGACGCCGATCTTGCTGGCCATGCCGCCTACCTCCCTTTCACCGTTTGCACCGCCTTGAGAGCGGCGGCCGTGCCGGACTGCGCGGTACGCATCACGTCCAGCGGCATGCGGGCGCAACCGGCGGCAAAAATGCCAGCCTCTTCACCGCCCATGACGAAACCGTCTTCGTCCAGGGGCAGGGGCAGGGGCAGGCTGTCGGTGGCCAGGCTGGGCTGCATGCCCGTGGCCAGCACCACCATGTCATAATCCAGATGCAGCTTTTCGCCGCGGATGGCGTCTTCAACGGTCACGGTGACGTTGTCGTCAGCGGCCTGGGCCACATCGGCCACCTTGCCCTTGATGAAGCGCACATTGGGGGCGGCCTTCACCTTGTCCAGAACCTTCACGTAGCGGCCCGGAGCGCGCAGGTCGATGTAGAACACCGAGATCTGGGTCTCGGGGTACTGCTCGCAGATGTACTGGCACTGCTTGAGAGTGGCCATACAGCAGATGTAGGAGCAGTAGTTCAGGTGGTTCTGGTCACGGGAACCGGCGCACTGCACGAAAGCGATGCGTTTGGGACGACGGCCGTCGGTAGGACGGACGATCTTGCCGCCGGTGGGGCCGAAGGGGGAGGCCAGGCGTTCGAGCTGCATGTTGGTCACGCAGTTCTTGACCTTGCCGGCGCCCAGGTTGGCCAGGTTGGTGACGTCGTAGGGCTTCCAGCCGGTGGCCACCACGATGGCGCCCACATTGAGTTCGATCTCGCGGGCGGGTTCGTTCTGGTCCAGGAACTTCTGGCCGGCGACGCGGGCGGCGTCAGCCTTGCTCAGGGCGTCGGTGTCCAGCACGAAGCGGTTGGGGAACGCGAAAGGCATGGATTTGTACAGAGCCTTGCGCTGGGACAGCCCGAAGTCGAATTCGTTGGGCACGGTGCCTTCCAGGCTGGAAGCGAGGAGGGTGAAGTCCACGTTGTGGGCGGCCACCTTGCGGGGCTTGATGCTCACGGTGGCGGTGTAGTCACCCTTACAGCCGACCAGCTTGGTCACTTCGGCCATGGTGAAGAATTTGATGCGGGGGTTCTTCCTGATGCGCTGGAACTGGATTTCCAGACCGCAGGAGGGGGGACAAAGTTTGGGGAAATATTTGTTGAGCTGGGCCACACGGCCGCCCAGGTAGGGCGACTTTTCCACGATATACACATCGTGGCCCAGTTCCGCCGCTTCGATGGCGGCAGTAAGGCCTGCAAAGCCACCGCCCACGACGAGAATGGAGTTGGACATCCTGGATATCCTCCTGCGTTGCAGCGCCGTGGCCCCTCTGCGGGGCGGCGCGCACGCCTGCCCGGTTGTATGGGATTGCCGGGCGGCGCAATTGAGAGCCAAGGGCCCTGCCGCGCGGCGCATATTCCAAGGCGCGGCGGGGAGCTTGCATGTCGCACACCCGCCGCGCCGAAAAAAAGGGGTGGCCTAGGCGGCCACCCCAGGGATGTTCTTCCGCCTACTAGTCAGGGATGATCTGGTAGTAGGGCTTCTTGAAGATCTTGGTTTCGCCGGTGGCGGGATCGTACTTGGAGTTCACGAAGCACTTCCACTTGCTGTCGTCGATACCCAGGAAGTCGGCGCGGTAGTAGAAGCCGGGGTAACGGGACTCTTCACGGAAGGCGATGTGCTGCATGTGCAGGCGCACGGTCCACAGGCGATGGTAGTTTTCCCAGCAACGCAGCAGTTCGTGCAGGTCGCGGGCGGCCAGCTTGGCGGAGTCTTCTTCCATCATGCCCAGCAGATAGAAGCCGGTGTCCAGCAGAGCCTTGGAGGTGGTGTAGTAGGTACCCACGCCGCCGCCGTATTCGTCGGTGCACTTCACGAGGCGCATCATGAAGTTCTTGGGCGTGATGTAGTTGGGGTTCACCACGGGGTCGGTGGAGGCGTCCTTGCCGGCCAGGTAGTTGTAGTAAGGACGGTAGATCAGCTGCTTCAGTTCTTCGGCGGTTTCCTTGAACTCAGGCTTGAAGTCCTTGTGGTCCAGGCACCAGCGCACCATCTGCTTGCCGGCGATACGGCCTTCAGCGTGGGAACCGGAGGAGAACTTGTGGCCGGAAGCGCCCACGCCGTCGGCGCAGGTGAACAGGCCTTCCACGGTGGTCATGCGGTTGTAGACCTTGCCGTTGGCAGCGCGAACCTTGTAGTCTTCGGGCACCCAAGCTTCGTCGGGACCGGAAACCCAGATGCCGCAGCAGCCGGAGTGGGAGCCGAGCAGGTAAGGTTCGGTGGGCATGATTTCGGAACCGCGTTCTTCAGGAGCGGTGTTGGTGGCGGCCCACAGGTTGGCCTGACCAACGCACATATCCAGGAAGTCTTCCCAGGCTTCGGACTCGAGGTCTTTCTGCTGTTCTTCGGTCAGGGTGGCGAAGGTGGTCAGCAGGGCGGTCTTGGTGTCCATGTAGATGGGGCCGCGGCCTTCGCGCATTTCACGAAGCATCATGTGGTTACGCAGGCAGGTGGGGATCACGTTGCCCTTGGCGTAGCCGCGATCTTCGTAAGGCTTCAGCATGGCGCGGTTGGTGGCGCAGTAGTCTTCGCCCTTGCAGTTGGTGGCTTTGGCCTTGAACAGCAGGAACCAGGCGCCCACAGGGCCGTAACCGTCCTTGAAGCGGGCGGGCACGAAGCGGTTTTCCATCATGGTCATTTCGGCGCCGACCTGAGCGCACATGGTGTAGGTGGAACCGGCGTTCCACACGGGGTACCAGGCGCGGCCCATGCCTTCACCGGTGGAACGGGGACGGTACACGTTAACGGCACCGCCGGCGGCCACCATGATGGCGTTGGCTTTGAAGATGTGCACTTCGTTGGCGCGCAGGTTGAAGCCCACGGCACCGGCGACGCGGTTGGGGGTGTTCTTGTCGAGCAGCAGCTTCACGATGAAGATACGCTCCATGATACGGTCTTCACCCAGGGCATTCTTGGCGGCTTCGGCCACGATGCACTTGTAGGATTCGCCGTTGATCATGATCTGCCAGCGGCCGGAGCGGACGGGATCGTCGCCGTTGCGCAGGCTCTTGCCGGCGGCCTTGGCGGCGGCGCCGTTCATGTTGTGGCCGTTTTCGTCCTTGATCCAGCAGGGCAGGCCCCACTCTTCGAACAGATGCACGGAGTCGTCAACGTGGCGGCCCACGTCGAAGATCAGGTCTTCGCGGACCAGACCCATAAGGTCGGTGCGGACCATGCGGACGTAATCGTCGGCGGTGTTTTTGCCGAGGTAGGTGTTGATGGCGGACAGGCCCTGGGCCACGGCGCCGGAGCGCTCGAGGGCGGCCTTGTCGCACAGCATCATTTTCAGACCGTGTTTGTCGCCCCAGCGCACGGCTTCGAAAGCCGTACCGCAGGCACCCATACCGCCGCCCACGATCAGCAGGTCGACGTCATGTTCCTTCACTTCAGGTTCAGCAATGGCAACGCCTTTCATCGCTTCCTTGACGGGAATCATAGGCATAGTGGTTTCTCCTTAAGCTCTACGCGGTTACTGCTCTCTAGCGGCCCTGTTCCATGGCGGTGAAGACCTTGTCGGCTTCAGTCACTTCGAACTTCTTGCCCAGGACTTCGATGGGGGTGGCCAGCTTTTCTTCGGTGAACAGCAGTTCGTCGTCGAGGTTGGCGCCTTCCGGTTTGCCTTCGAAGGGCTTGATGGAGCCTTCAGGAGTGGTACGGATGGGGAACTTGAAACGTTTCACGCTGCCGTTGCGGAACTGCACGGTCCACATGATGGAGTCGGCAGAGCGCATGGGGATACAGGTGCCGCCCATGGGAGCAAAGTCGGCGTAGGGACGAGCGGTGATGGCGCCCTGGGGGCAGATCTTCACGCAGGAATAGCATTCCCAGCAGGCGTCGGGTTCCTGGTTGTACGCCTTCATTTCCTGAGGATCGAGGATCATCAGGTCGTTCGGGCAGATGTACATGCAGGCCGTCTTTTCGCCACCCTTGCAGCCGTCGCATTTGGACGGATCGACAAACGTAGGCATAACGTATCCTCCAACTCTTAAAGTGTTTCAGGTCAATTTTGACCGTATGGGCAGCCACTCGGGCCGCCCGGGTGCCGTCTTGATTGGGGTCACGGCCCTGGGCAACAGCGCTCAGGTCGTGCGCTTGTGTTTTTAGTAACAAGCTACACCTCTTCACGTCAAGCCCCCTTTTGAAAAATTCGTGGAAACTCTCGGTGGAAAACGGCACAACCCACTATAATCTTTGCATATTCCCCCTAGCATAATTTTTATGCCGTGTAAAGATGCTCCGCGTTTTGAACGGCTTCCATGTCCAAGATCTGTGTTGGGCCAGGAAAAGGCATGTTTATCAGCCGGTTATCTTGAACATCTCCCTGTTCCCGTTCATGGAATGCTTTAGTAAAATCATTTAATTTCAAATAGTTAACGTGTCGATACTTTCCATGCCGGACAGGCGGCTTTTTTATGACGTTCCGCTGTCGCCCTGATCCTGATGGGAAAAAGAAGCAAAAGTTGAAACAATTAGCCAATAAAATCAAATGGTTGATTATATCTATTGGGAATAGTTGATTTTTTTATCGAAAATACGTCGTAAGGCATCCGGTACGCTCTTTGAGGCTCCCTCCAGTGCTCGCCGGAGCTTGCACCCTCTTTCACATGGGGCCGGAAAAGTCTCTTCCGGGGGCTTGCCAGTGAGGACGTTTCGGGATACAGCATCCCCCACAAATTCATAGAGCGACGCGCCGTCCGGCGGTCGAGAGGAGCATCCAGCATGAACGAGCACCACGAATTCCGACCTGCCCAGAGGCCGGACAAACGCAGCGACCGCCCCGAAGGACGTTTCGAGGCCAGAACCGACGGCAAGCCCGAGCGTCCGCGCCGCAGCCTGCGCGAGACCGTCTGTGACATCGACCGCGATATCCTGCGCATGCTCATGCGCCGCCACAATCTCATCAAGCGCATGTACAATGCCAAGGGTTTCCTGGAGCCCGCGGAAGAAAAGAGCATCCGCGAGTCCTGGGAAGCCGCCGTTTCCCGCGTCAGCCGCGACCCGCGCCTGAGCGGCCGTTTCTTCACCCTGATGCAGGAAGTGGAATTCCTGCCCCGTCCCGGTGAAGACGGCGAAGCCCAGCGCCCCGCCTTCAATCTTGCCCCCGCCGACATGCCCGTGCGCCTGTCCATGCCCGCCCCGCGCTCCTGTCGCCTGACCCGGGCCTGGGCCACGCTGGCCGCCTGCACCGGCCAGGCCGTGCGCATTGCCCCCGCCCTGATGAACGATCCCGTCGTGGATTGCGTCAAGCTGCTCAACCAGCTGGGCGCCCATGCCAACCGTGACGACGGCGCCGTGCATGTGGCCGCCGGCACGCCCCTGGGCACCCCGGACAAGGTGCTGCATGTGGGCGACAGCTCCTGGAACTTCTATCTGGCCCTGGGCCATTACCTGGGCCGTCCTTCGCGTACCAAGTTCACCGGCGGCGCGGCCCTCAAGCTGGCCGACCTCAGCGCCACCCGCCGCTTCCTGCCCCTCATGGGCGCGCGTCTGGTGCATGTGGTGCCCAAGTCCGACGGCTTCCCGGTGCGTATCGAATGCTCCGGCGTGCTGCCCGGCAAGGTGGTCTTCCCCGCCGATGCCCCGGTGGAACTGGCCGAAGGCATCATGCTGGCCGCGCCTTCCTATGAGCGCGCCATCACCCTGGACCTTTCCGCCATGCCCGAGCGTGCGCTGGCCTTTGCCCGCATCCTGCCCGTGCTGAACGCTGCCGGTGCCGACGTGCGCCGCGAAGGCGACGTGCTCCACTTCCAGCCCTGCGCCCTGAGCATCCCCTCCGAGCCCACCCTGCCCGTGGAACCGGAACTGGCCGTGTTCCTGATGGGCCTCGCCCCGGCTCTGGGCGGTGAAGTGCGCCTGGAAGGCCAGTGGCCCACCTGGCCCGGCACCGAAGCCGGTCTGGACCTGCTGCGCCAGACCGGTGCCAAGGTCGAATGCTCGGCCACCGAGATCCTGGCCCGCAGCCTGAAGCCGCTGGCCGAACTGCCCGCCGCCTTTGCCCTGCCCGAAGGCCTGCCCGCCTCCTGGCGTCCGCTGGCCGTGGCCCTGAGCACCATGACGGCCCTGCGCGGCGGTCGTGCCGTGCTGCCTGCCGGTCTGGAAGCCGAAGAGAACGTTGTGGAAAGCTACCTGCACGCTGCCGGTCTGGCTCTGGATGCCGAAGGCTGCCTGGTGGCCTGGAAGCCCGGTGACGACATGGAAGAAGCCGAAGAACAGGACGAGGAAGGCCGCCCCGTGCGCAAGCCCCGTCCCGCCCTGCAGGCCCGCGGCTGGAACGCCCCCGACGCTCCCTGGGCCGTGGCCCTGGCCCTGGCGGCCTGTGCCCGCGGCAAGCAGGAAGGCTTCAAGCTGGGCAACCCCGGCGTGCTGACCGAGCTCTATCCGCCTTTCTGGGTGCTGTACAACAACCTGCCCGAACCGCACATGACGCGTGAGAACAAGGAAGTGCCCGCCGAGCCGGTGAAGAGCCGCCGCCGCGTCATCACCAGCGCCGTGGCCGTGCCGCCTCCGCTGGAAGACGAAGATTACTAGGACCGGGCAGCTCCCGCCGTCCGGCTTGGCCGTGAGGGCCGGGCCGTGGCGGCTCCCGGTATCGAAGACGAAAAGGGCGCCCATCCTTTGCGGATGGACGCCCTTTTCATTTGCGGGAAGCGGCGGTCGGAGCGTCTGCCGCTTGTCCCTGCCTGCAGGATAGGCCCGTCAGGCCAGCTCTTCAGGGTGCTTGCAAAGGTCGACCCATTGCCCGCCGGTGACGGCGGCCAGCTCGTCCGGGGTCAGCTGCACGGCGTTGTTGGGCGCACCGGCGGCAGGGTAGACCACGTCATAGCGCTTGAGGCTCTCGTCCAGGAACACGCGTCCCCCTTCCGGCAGGGCAAAGGGGCAGACCCCGCCCTGGGGATGGCCGGTGAGGCGCTCCACGTCCTCCACGGGGATGAAGCGGGCCTTTTCGTGGAACAGATCCTTGAACTTGCGGTTGTCCAGACGGGCCAGTCCCATGGCCACCACCAGCACGGGACCGGTGGAGGTGAGGATGGACAGCGTCTTGGCGATACGGCCCGCCTCGCAGTGCAGGGCTTCGGCCGCCAGCGCCACGGTGGCGCTGGAGACGGTGAACTCGCGGTAGCGGTCGCCCAGACCGTGGGCGGCCAGTTGGGCCCTGACGGCTTCGGTGCGCATGGCTGGATGCTCCTTGGCTGAAACATGCTCCGTTGTTGCCGGTGATGGCAGCATGCCGGAGGCGGGATCTCCCCGTCCGGGCGGGGATGAAAAAAGGGGCCTGTCGGGCAGGCCCCTCCGGTATGGTTACAGGGTGATGGGCAGGGGGCCGAAGCTGGCCTCGTAGCGCTTGCGGAACTCGTCCTTGCTGAAGTGGTGTTCCTGCGTGCCCAGCTGCTCGATGGCGTAGCAGGCGCTCACCGCGCCCAGCTTGGCGGCTTCGGGCATCTCCAGGCCGCAGACCAGGCCCTTGAGCAGGCCCGCGCGGTGGGAGTCGCCCGCGCCGGTGGGATCCTTGACGCCGTCGCAGGGGATGGCGGGCACATGCACGTCCACGCCCCGGGCATTGCGGATGCGCTGGCCGTCGCCGCCCAGCGTGGTCACCAGCCAGCCGGTCATGGCCACCAGTTCTTCCTCGCTCTTGCCCGTCTTCTTGCAGACCATGCCCAGCTCGTAATCGTTGGTCACGCAGGCATAGGAACCGCGGATGGCGTCGCAGAGGTCGTCGCCCGAAAGCACGGGCAGCTGCTGGCCGGGGTCGAAGATGTAGCGCACGCCCTTTTCACGGAAGAAGCCGGGCAGGCGGCGCATGTCGTCCTCGCTGCCGGGGGAGACGATGGCCCAGTCCTTGGCGGGATCGAGGTCGGGGAAGGTGTAGGTGGCGGGCTGGCTCATGGCGCCGGGGTAGAAGCCCGTGATCTGGTTGTTGTTCTGGTCCGTGGTGATGTAGCACAGGGCCGTGAACACGTCGGAATCGCGCCGGATGCCTTCCAGCGACAGGCCCAGCTTTTCCCAGGCCGCCGCGTAACCGGTGAAGTCACGGCCGGCGGCGGAGACGACGATGGATTTTTCGCCCAGCAGGGCCAGCGTGTAGGCGATGTTGCCCGCGCAGCCGCCGCGGCGTTCGTCCATGCTGTCCACCATGAAGCTGACGCTCAGCATGTGCAGCTTGTCCATGAGCACATGGTCCTGCAGGTTGCCGCCAAAGGTCATGATGCGGTCAAAAGCCAGGGAACCGGAAACATAAATGGCCATCTTCGTTCCTTTTATTCGTTGAGCTGCCCTGCGGGCAGGCTGTTTTGGGCGATCCAGTCCAGGAAGGGCGCGTTGCCCTTCTCCAGCGGCATGCCCACGATACAGGGCACTTCATAGGGATGGGCCGCCTCCACGGCGGCACGAAAATCTTCCCACGCTGCCCGGCTGACCTGGGCCAGCAGCAGGCATTCGCGGCTTTCGCTGACCTTGCCTTCCCAGCGATAGATGGAAAGGGCTCCGGGCAGGATGTTCACCCCGGCGGCCAGCCGTCGTTCCACCACCAGATGGGCCAGGGTTCGGGCAGTCGCTCCGTCGGGCACAGTGACACAGGCAAGCAGGCTCATGGCGTCCTCCTGTTCGGGAAGTGGGAAAAGCGGACAGAAGATACACCAGCGGGCCGTAAAAACCAAGCGTGCCCCGCCTTGCTCCCCCTGTCTTCCTGTGGCATAGCAGGCCCATGAGCGCAAAAAAATCCCTGCCGCGCGCTGCCCTGGCCCGCGCTGAAAAAGTCTTGGCGGCCCTTCAGGCCCGCTATCCCCGTCCCGCGACCCATCTTGAAGCCGACAACGCCTGGGAACTGCTGGTGGCCACGGTGCTGGCCGCCCAGTGTACCGACGCCCGCGTCAACACCGTGACCCCGGAGCTGTTCCGGCGCTGGCCCGGCCCGGCCGAGCTGGCCCTGGCCACGCAGGAAGAGCTGGAAAGCGTCATCCGTTCCACGGGCTTCTATCACAGCAAGGCCCGCAACCTGCTGGGCGCGGCGCAGCGCGTGGTCTCCGTCTATGGCGGCGAGGTGCCGCCCCGTCTGGACGAGCTCATCACCCTGCCCGGCGTGGCCCGCAAGACGGCCAATGTGGTGCTGTTCGGCGCCTTCGGCATCAACGAGGGCCTGGCTGTGGATACCCACGTCAAGCGCATCAGCTATCGTCTGGGCCTCACCGCCCACACCGATCCCGTGGACATCGAACAGGATCTGATGCGCCTCTTCCCCCGTGCCGAATGGGGCGACGTCAATCACCGCATGGTCTGGTTCGGCCGCGATGTCTGCCACGCCCGCAGCCCCCGCTGCGCGGAATGCGAGATGGCCGACTTCTGCCCCCGCCGCGAACCGCCCAAGGGAAAATAGCTGTTGGGGAAAAGAACGTGGGGGAAGGGGGGAACTTTGGCTAGCGCACAAAGTTCCCCCCTTCCCCCACACCCCCATCCTTCTTCAAACGCGCTTTATTCAGGTCGCTGACAAGTTGGTATGCGGGCAATAGACACCATACAAGGTCACTTGCGAAAATGATTGACAGTCGCAGTAGTAGGGTGACTATACCGTGTCATTTGTAAAGTAAAGGGTAATCTTCAATATAGCTATTTATATTATGTTTTTTGTGTGATGCTATAAAATCTCGTCTGATGAGTTCTCACGTGGGACAGGTAACTTGTGTATCAATCCTTTTTTTTCCATATCTTTGAGAGATGTTTTTGCGGCATTTAGGAGTAATGATATATAGGATAATCCTCCATCACTCTTTCCATCAGCAGTATAAATTTGATTTCCTGTGTGAAGATCGAAGACAGTTACATTTGTAGCCATGATTAAATCTGTCGTGTAGTAGCCACCAGAAACGGTCGTTCCATATTTTTCATATGTATACGTTGGGGGAACATAGTCTTCGACAGACCCTTTTGCTACGGCAACCAAAAGTAGGCTATCCGCCCCAGAAGAACGCAGCAGGGCACCTTCTGTTGCCCGGTTTTCTCTTGTGGGCAATATAATTTCAGAATATTTGAGTGATTGGATATTGTAGTCGGCAAGCATCAGGGAAATTTTTTCTTCTGCCTCAAAAACTTCTCCCATATCAGCGCCCTTGATGCAGATAATTGTTTTTCCAAGGTTATGGTGCTGATAGGCAGGGTCGACATAGCCCGTAAGGTCAGTACTTGCACATCCTGTAACCATAAATAGGATTATCAAGCACAGCAGCTTTCTCATAAACTCCCCTCCTGGAGACAGGTATCCTCTAATTGAAATAACTATGGAACATGTTGTCTATACAGGCAAGTGCAGCCATAGGATGGCACGAGTTGTCTTGCAGGCATTATTCCTTCTATTTTATTAATATCAATGACAAAACAGCCCGGCCTCCATGGAGACCGGGCTGTTGTCGTTATCGGGAAAGGGCTGTTCCCGGAGAGAGCCGGGACAGGCTCACTTGCGGTCCACCCACCATTTTTTGTCCACGCGGCCGTACCACCAGCGGTTATGGTCCGTGCGCAGGATGACCTCGCACAGGGCCTGGGCCTGCGGGCTGCGCAGGCGTTTGACCGCGCTTTCCAGCCAGTCGGCGGCAAATTTGTTGCCCTTGTCCAGCTCGGCCTTGAGGTTGCAGATCAGGTCCAGCTGGTCGGCATCGTGGGCCAGGCGGGCCTCCAGACTCTGGCGTTCCTGCAGTTCGTCCCAGCCGTCGAAGATGTCCTGCTCCAGTCCGGTGCCGTCCACGGCGTCCTGCAGGGCATCGCGGTCGCGGCAGGTGTCGTAGCGGTGGTTCACATAATTGAAATCGCCGGTACGTGCTTCATGCAGATCGTGGAAAAGGCAGAGGAAGGTCACGCGGGCGGCATCGGCCCCCGCCAGTTTGGCCAGGGTGTAGCCGATGACGCTGGTACGGTAGGAATGCTCGGCCACGTTCTCGCTGCCGGAGCCCAGGAAGGCATAGCCGCTGCGCGGCGTGTGGCGCAGATGTCCCGCCTCGTGGAAAAAGTCCGTGATGCGTTCCATCTGCTGTTCATCAGGCAGGCCCGCTGCGGGCGTGCTTTTGTTTGGGCTGTCCTGTGCCATGTGTGTTTCCTCATGGAGGGAGCGCGGTGCCCCCTCCGTTGCTGATTTGTGCGAAAATTGTCCGGCGCACGCCATCGACCGCCCTTTTTCCGTCTTTGTCCAACCGCCGCAGGCGGTGTTTGTTCGGGAGACGGTCACCCAGGCAAGGCCGTGGCTTTTCCGAGCCTCGTCATCCTTCTGAACAAAGCGCGTTGGGGGAGGGATGGGGGGCCGGGGGGAAGGGGACCCCCTTGCGCGCGGGCCAAGGGGGTCCCCTTCCCCCCGGAAAATCCCTGCCCGTTCTTATTCCAGCCCGTACTTGCGCAATTTGTTGTGCAGGGTGGCGCGGGTGATGCCCAGGCGGCGGGCAGCCTCGCTCTTGTTGTCCTCGGTCTGGCGCAGGGTGTCCTCGATGGCGCGGCGCTCCAGAGCTTCCAGAGACAGACCGGCCAGGGAGGCCTCGGCGGTCTCCGGTACCGGGGCGGCCTGCTCGGCGGCGCCGGTGACGCTGGCGGGCAGTTCCGGGCCGGTGATGAGGTCGCCGGTGCAGAGGATCACGGCGCGCTCCACGGCGTTCTGGAGTTCGCGCACGTTGCCGGGCCAGGAGTAGCGGCGCAGCATGTCCAGGGCCTGCGGGGCGAAGCCCTTGACGTTCTTGCGGTTGCGGGCCGCGAATTTTTCCAGGAAATGGGCCGCCAGCAGGGGGATGTCCTCGCTGCGTTCACGCAGGGCGGGCACTTCGATGCTGATGACGTTGAGGCGGAAGAACAGGTCCTCGCGGAAGCGCTTCTGTTCCACCTCTTCGCGCAGGTTGCGATTGGTGGCGGCGATGACGCGCACGTCCACGGTGATGGGCGAGTCCGAGCCCACGCGCTGCACCTCGCCCTGCTGCAGGGCGCGCAGCAGCTTGGCCTGCAGCGAAAGGGGCATCTCGCCGATCTCGTCCAGGAAGAGGGTGCCGCCGTCGGCCTGCAGGAAGCGGCCCTCGCGGCGGCGGTCGGCGCCGGTGAAGGCCCCGCGCTCATGGCCGAACAGTTCGGATTCCAACAGGTTCTCGGCCAGGGCGGCGCAGTTGACCGTGACCAGGGGCTTGTTGGCACGGGCGCTGGCACCGTGGACGGCGCGGGCCACCAGTTCCTTGCCGGTGCCGGATTCCCCGGTGATGAGCACCGTGGCCTCGGTGGGCGCCACGGTGGCGATGATCTCGCGCATGGCGCTGACGGCAGGGCTGCGGCCCAGGATCTCGGGCCCGGCGGCGGCCTCGCTGAGCTGGCGGCGCAGCTCGCGGTTCTCCACGCTCATGCGGGAGTGGTCCACGGCCCGTTGCAGGGTCTCGCGCAGGGCGTCGAAGTCCAGCGGCTTGGTCAGATAATCGTAGGCGCCCAGGCGCAGGGCATCCACGGCGGTCTCCACGGAGGAGTAGGCCGTCATCAGCACCACGGGCAGGGCCGGATTGTAGTCCAGGATGCCCCGCAGGGCGTGGATGCCGTCCATGCGTCCCATGCGCACGTCGGTCAGCACCACGTCGTAGGGCTTGGCGCGCACGGCCTCCACGGCCAGATCGCCGTCGGCCGCCTCGTCCACGCTGTAGCCCCAGGCCTGGAGCATCATGCGCAACATGCCGCGGTGGGCATCGTCGTCGTCAACCACGAGAATGCTGGTATTCACCTAATCCTCCCCCTTCTGCCTGTCGGCAGGCTCCCCCGCCTGCCTGTCCGGGCCGTCCGCCGGATGGCCCGCTGCCTTGCCGGCCTGCGGCAGGCGTATGAAAAACGTGGTCCGGCCGGGCGTGTCCGCCGTGGCCTGACGGGATTGCACATAGACTTCGCCTTCGAGCGCCTCCACGATCTTGTGGACGGTGGCCAGTCCCAGGCCCGTGCCGTGCCCCTTGGTGGTGAAATAGGGGTCGAAGATGTGGTTGAGGTTCTCGGGCGCGATGCCCTGCCCGGTGTCCGTGACCGAGAGGACAAGATGCTGCTTCTCCACCGTACAGCCCAGGGTCAGGGTGCCGCCGTCGGGCATGGCGTCCAGGGCGTTGAGGCAGATGTTGAGCAGGGCCTGCCCCAGCCTGTCGGGATCCATGCGGGCCGGGGGCAGGGCGGCCGGAAGGCTGTTCACCAGCCGGACGCCGCGTTTTTCGGCATCCTGGGCGATGAGGCGCAGCACATGGGCCACGCTGTCTTCCAGCGGGGCGGCCACGGGACGCACGTCACTGGGACGCGAGAGCCCGATGAGCTCGCTGATGACGCGGTTGAGGCGTTCCACCTCGCGCACCATGACGCCCGCGGCCTTGCGGTCTTCGCTGCCTTCGGGGAAGCGCATGCCGAAATAGGTGGCGTAGCCCTTGATGGAACTGAGCGGGTTGCGGATCTCGTGGGCCACCCCGGCGGCCAGCGTGCCCACGGCGGCCAGCTTTTCCTTGCGGCGGATCTCTTCTTCCAGGCGGCGGATCTCGCCTTCGGCCCGGCGCTGGCGGCGGCGGGATTCGCGGGCGCGCTGCGCGTAGTACAGGGCCAGCAGACAGGCCAGGCCCACCAGCATGGCCACCCCGGCCAGCATGAAGACGTGGTCCCTGTCCTGGCCGCGGGTGATCTCGAACGGTGAGAGGTCGAGGCCCAGGAAGATGATGGGCTGCGGCAGGCCCGGCGGCAGCCCCTGCCCCGGCGGGGGCTGCATGAAATAGCGGTAGACCACGAACACGCGCTGGCCTTCCATATTGAGGATGGCGGAACGTGTCTGGCTGCCGGGGGCCAGGAGCTTCATGGTCTTTTCGTCGGCCTCTTCGCCGTTGATGCGCAGGATCTCGCCCAGGCGGTTGCCGTTGCTGTGGGCCAGGATGGTGCCGTCGGGCATGGTGACGGCGATGAACTGCACGTCCGAGGTGCTGGCCATCTCCTTGAGCAGGATCTGCAGGCGCACGCGCGCCTCGCCGCGCATGCTGGTGCGCAGCATGCTCTCGAAGGCCATGATCAGGGAGCTGCCTTTTTCGGCCAGCAGGCGTGACATGGCGCGTTCGTTGCGCTCGATGGAGGCCAGGGCCAGCAGGGTGACCAGCAGGATGAGGACGAAGGCCGTCCCTCCCAGCAGCAGGCCCAGCGGGGTGTTCTGCTGCTGCGCCAGCTGTGAACGGGCCTGGGAACAGTCGTTCTCGCGCGCGGCCTGGTCATTGGCCACCATGCCGCCGGTGTTCCGGCCGGACGCGGCAGACCCCGGTGTCTGGCAGGGCCGGTTGGCGGCGCGGGCCAGCCGGTGGCGGCGGGGGTCCAGCAGGGCGGCAGCAGCGGAAAGGCAGCGTCGGATAAAGTTCATGCCTGCACTATAAGCATGGTTGGGGCACCTGTCACCTTGCCGTCGGATATTTGGCTTGCATGTTTTTTGCAAGAACGAGGAAAGACGAAAAAATGCCACGGCCTGCCGGCGGCCTTTCCTTGCGCCGCGGACACAGGCTTGATATGCCAGAAGCATGGCCCAACAGAACAAGGTTTGCCTATGTGGAAGAATATAGTTGTCAGTGGTCTGGTCATGACATCGCTCCTGCTGCTGCCGCTCATGGCGGCTGCCGGGGGGCATCACGGCGGCGGTCACGGGCCGCGCGGCTACCGCAATGTCGACCAGTGGCTCCAGAGCCTGCCCGAAGAACAGCAGGTCAAGGCCCGCGCCATCCTTGAAGAAGCCCGTCCTGCCATCGAAGACACCCGCTGGCGCATTCGCCAGAAGCGGGAAGAACTGGCCCATTTCGACTACGCGGAGGACTCGTCCGCCGAAACGCTCTCCCGTCTTGGCTGGGAGCTGCAGGACCTGCGCGACCGTCTGCGCCTGCAGCTGGCGCAGCTGGAAGGCCGCCTGCTGGACGAGGTGGGCGTGAGTTTCCGCCGTGCCGGCAAGAGCCGGGGTTGCAACAGCATGATCCGGCAGGACGTGATCCATACGTATTCCCTGCAGGAGACCCTCGAACCCTGCCCGTAACTTCTGCAGCCCGCATGAAACATCCAGGCCCCGCTCAGGCGGGGCTTTTTTTGTATCCGGCTCCGGCTTTGGGGGCCGGGCGTCAGGGGTGTATGAAAATTTGTCTGCTGTATAATTTTTGACCAGGTCCGCCGGCCCGCTGCATAAAAACTGGACATCCGGGGGGAACACAGGACAGCCGGAGAAAGGCTGTTTGCCGGGATAAAAATATAATATATTGATTTATATTGAAAAATAATGTTTGGCACGCGGGTTGCTATATACAGAGCACAAAGGGCAAGACCCAAAGCCCAAAGATAACCCACTCTGAGAAGAGATAAAGGAGCATATATATGAATACTTCCCGCGTTATGATCCCTGCCCTGCTGGCTGCAGCCCTCATCGGCGGAACCATGACCTCTGACGCTTTCGCCGGCCCCCATCATCGCGGCCAGGGCAACGGTTATGGTCCCTGCTACGGTTACGGCGACGGCGGCTGCTGGGAAGGCGGCTGGGGACATCACGGCCACGCCCGTGGCTGGGGTTACCGGGCCATGTCGGACGCGCAGCGTGCCAAGTTCGACAAGATCATGGAAGAATTCGCTCCCCGCATGGAGCAGCTGCGCGACAGCATCTACGTCAAGCGCCAGGAACTGCGGGCTTTGGAAAACGCCACCAACCCCGATGTGAAGGCCGTGCGTGAGGCCGCTACCGAAATGGCCCGCCTGCGCAACGAGATGGCCGACCTGCATGACGCCCTGGGCGACAAGCTGGCTGCCGAAGTGGGCGTGCCGGAAGGCTTCAAGGATGCCCCCCGCGGTCCTCGTGGTCCCCGTGGCGATCGCGGCCCCGCCATGGATTGCCCCCGTGGCGACGGCCCCCGCGGTGACGCCAGCTACGACGACGGTCCCCATCGCGGCCACTACTAAGAGCTGATCCCTGCCAACGGCAGAAAGAAATATCTGGCCGGAAGCTCCTCCTCCTTCCGGCCAGGCTCCCGAAAACAGCAACCTCCTTTGACAGGCACCTTTAACCGGAGCTCCCGCTCTACAAAATGCAGTCCTCTGGAACTTCTACCCCGGCCGGGGATTCCCCTGGCCCCGGCCGGGCCTTCCTGAGAACGACGGATTTTACTCCTGAGATCGTCCCTCCCCGCCTTAGGCGGACAACATATCCGGCAGGGCAATCCCCCTTGGTCCTGCCGGGGCTCACGAGAGCATCCTCCTCCTTCACCATAACCTCTAACCATCAGAACATCCTCCCTCTTTGGCCGGCTGCTCCTCCCCCTGGGCAGCCGGTCGTCTTTTTTTGTCCGCTGTCCGGCGTCCGGCCGGTCTGCTTTCCTTCTGCCCGGCGGCATGGTCTGTCCAGGGTGGGGAGGGGCGGGACAGCCCCGTACCGTGGTCCATGCGTCCCGCTCTGCCGGACACGGGACAGGGGAGAGGTATTTTCCCCTTCCGAGTCCCGGTCTTCGAGGGCGCGGCAGCCCTTCGGCCTGTCCGGTCACGGAACCCCGGCCATCAGGGAAGCATGGCCTTCGTGTGCGGCGCTCTGCGATGCGCCCGCTGTCCGGCAGGCTTTGGCAGGCCCGCTGTTGCCGCCTCGCTCCGTCCGTACGCTCACCGCTCTTGGCCAGGATGCTCGTGCAGCCCGGCCATCACAGACGGCACGGCGCACGTCTGCTCGCGGAAATTCGCCGTTCCTCTCTTCCTCATCCTTCTTTCCTATCATGGAGGCGCCGTGCGCTGTCCGTCTGCTGTGCGGCAGGGGAGCGGCAAGGCTCACACGGGCCGCATCGCCCGCGGCAATCCGGCGGCACAAAAAAAGACGCCCACCGGCATGGAGACCGGCGGACGTCTGGAGTCGTTTTACGGATGCGGCGCGCGGGATCAGAACAGCTTGTAGAGCAGGGAAGAGATGGCCACGCAACCGGCGGCCAGCACGAAGGCATTGCTCCACTGGCCACGGTAGCGGCTCATGGCCGGGATCTTGTGCACGGCGTACATGGGCATGATGAACAGGATCATGGCGATGACCGGGCCGCTGAGGGATTCGATGATGTCCAGGATGCCGGGATTGAGCCAGCCGGCCAGCCAGAGGGTCACGAAGAAGAACAGGGCGATGCCGGTGCGTACGCTGCGCGAGGTGGCCGTGGCTTCGGGGTTGGAGGACATCTGGATCAGGATGCCGTGCAGGCCTTCGCGGGCGCCCAGATAGTGGCCGAAGAAGGAGCTGCCGATGGCCAGGAAGGCGATGAGCGGGCCGAACCAGGAGATGAAGGGATTGTCGAACTGGTTGGCCAGATAGGAGAGCACGGGGATGTTCTGGGCCTTGGCCTCCACCAGCTGGGCGGGGCTGAGGCTGAGCACGCAGCTGAAGACGAAGGCCATGACGAAGAGCACCAGGATACAGGCCGTGCCGCGCAGGGTCTGGGAGGCCTTCTGTTCGGCCATGTCGCCGTAATGGCGGCGCTGGGCCAGGGCAAAGGACGAGATGGCGGGCGAATGGTTGAAGGCGAAGACCAGCACCGGCAGGGTGAGCCAGAGGGTGCCCAGGAAGCTGCCGGCATCAGGCATCTGGCCCAGCGAGGAGGTGTTCCAGTGCGGGATGAGGTAGAGCGACAGGCAGAAGAGGATGCCGCACAGGGGGTAGACCAGCCACTCGTTGAATTTGAGCATGAAGTTCTCGCCCACCAGGATGACGGCCATCAGGGCCGCCACCAGCACGCCGGAAAGCAGCAGGCGCGGCGGCGCGGCCATCTGCAGCTGGTTGATGATGAAGGATTCCACCGTGTTGGTGATGCCCACGGCATAGATGAGCAGGATGGGATAGATGGCGAAGAAATAGAGCAGGGTGATGAGCTTGCCTGCGGAAAGACCGAAGTGTTCCTCCACCACGGCGGTGATGTCGCTGTCGGCGCGGGAGGAGGACAGCACGAAGCGGGCCAGGCCCCGGTGGGCGAAATAGGTCATGGGGCCCACCAGCAGGGTGATGACGACCAGGGGCCAGATGCCGGACATGCCCGCATTGATGGGCAGGAAGAGGATGCCCGCGCCCACCGCGGTGCCGAAGAGGTTGAGCATCCAGACGACGTCGAATTTCGTCCAGCGGCCGGAGGCGGCATGGCCGGTTTCAGGGGTCTGTGCCATGAAGGTTCCTTGAAGGTGAAAGGGTTGGAAAGGCAGGGGAACAGGTCCCGGGCCCGTGGCAGGGCCCTGTCCGGGGACGGAAGGGGCCGCCTTCGCCGGATGGACGAAGACGGCCCCGCGGGAGCGCACGGCTCCCGATCAGCATTCCACCAGGCTGACGGCCAGGCCGCCTTCGCTGGTTTCCTTGAATTTGGCGTTCATCTCGCGGCCGGTCTCGTTCATGGCCATGATGACGGCGTCCAGGCTGACCATGTGCTGCGAGGACTTCTCGCAGGTGGCCAGCAGGCAGGCATTGTAGGCCTTGATGGCGCCCACGGCGTTGCGCTCGATGCAGGGGATCTGCACATAGCCGCCCACGGGGTCGCAGGTCAGGCCCAGATGGTGTTCCAGGGCCACTTCGGCGGCGTTCTCCACCACATCCACGGCATAACCGCGCGCATGGGCCAGCATGGCGGCGGCCATGCTGGAGGCCACGCCCACTTCGCCCTGACAGCCCACTTCGGCACCGGCGATACCGGCGTTGTGCTTGGCCAGGAAGCCCACGGCCGCCGAGGCCAGCACGCCTTCGCGCAGGGCCCGGTCACCGATGTTCATGTTGTAGCGCATGGCGTAGAGCAGGGCGGGCATGACGCCCGCGGCCCCGCAGGTGGGCGCGGTGACGATGACGCCGCCCGAGGCGTTCTCTTCGGCCACGGCAAAGGCATAGGCGTTGACCTGGCCCAGGAAGCGGTCCACGGCCAGGGGCATCTCGCGGGCGCGTTCCAGCAGGGTATGGCCCTTGCGCCACACGCCCAGGGTGCCGGGCAGCTGCCCTTCGGCCTCAAGGCCGCGGCGCACGCTGGCGTACATGGATTCCATGATCTGTTCCAGGTTCTGGAAGATGTCCGGGCGGGACATGCCGGTGATGGCGCTCTCGTTGTCCAGGATCAGCTCGTGCAGGGTCAGGCCGGTCTTGGCCAGCTGTTCGCGCAGCTGGCGCATGGTGCCGTAGGGGTGCACGGGCTTGCCGCGTTCGGGCGGGGTCCAGCCCTTCCACTGGATGAATCCGCCGCCCACGGAATAGTATTCCATGCTGAACAGGGCCTGGCCGTCGGCATCCTCAAGGCTGACGAGCAGGGTGTTGCTGTAGGGGGCGTCGTGGATGATGGGGCCGTGTTCGATGTCGGCAAGGCCCACCTGCAAAAGGACGTCGTGGATGCGCAGCTCGTGCCGGGCGTCGGCTTCGCGGCCCAGCCTGTCCAGCAGGCCCGCGGGACAGGTCTCGGGGCTGGTGCGCAGCAGACCGGCCAGCACGGCGGTATTGGTGCCGTGGCCCATGCCCGTGGCGCTCAGCGAGCCCAGCAGCACCACATGGATGCGGGCGGCGCGGCGTACCAGATCGGGGTCGAGGGCATCGCAGCGCTGGACGAAGTCATGACCGGCGCGCATGGGGCCGATGGTATGGGAGCTGGAAGGGCCGGGGCCGATCTTGAAAAAGTCGAAGAGCGAGGTCTCGATGGCCGGACGGACATGCAGGGCCGTCAGGGGCTTGTGCGTGGGAGTCATGGTGTCTCCTTGTGTGGGATGACTGTGCTGGCCGCAGGCGCAGGCCTGACGCGGGGCGGGCGCGGAGCGCGCCGGGGAGGGAGAGGAAGGAAACAGGAGCTGCGCCCCATTGCAGCACATCCCCTTTTGCCTTGAGTACGGGGATGTGTCAATATTTTTTAATTTAAAAAATATTTTAAATAGTAAGACTAGTCATTATTTTTTCTTGATTTGTCGCATATAATTGTACACCGTGTAGATGGAGACCTGCATCTCCTTGGCCACATGCTGGACCACGCCCTTGATGAGGAAGGCGCCTTCCTCGTCGAGAATGCGGATGAAGTCTTTTTTTTCCTCGCGGTTCATGAGGGAGGGGTGTTTGCCTGCGCGCCGGATGGCCGCCTCGAGGATGGCAAGGCTGGTATCGCCGGTGCAGGCGGCAAAGGTCTCGCTCACGTCGCGTTCCAGCGGATCCACGTGCAGCAGGGGGTGCAGCACGGCCTGGAAGTGCAGCAGGTCGGAAAGGTCGATGTTCATGCAGAAGGCGCCGATGACCCGGCCGTCGGCCCTGCGCAGGAACGAGGTGGAGGACTTGAGGGATTTGCCGCCCGGCGTGGACGAGGGATAGCCCACGATGTCCGCCACATCGTCGCCCTGCTGGCGCCAGGCCTTGACCACGATGTTGGTGATGGGCGCGCCCAGCTTGCGGCCGGTAAGGCTGCCTTCCAGATGGATGAGGGAGTGCTCGAGATCGCGGAAATCATGGATGGCGACCTCGCACAGCGGCCCCAGGGTCCGCTGCAGCATGCGGGCCTGCCGGATGGCATTGGCAAAGATGGCGCGTTCTTCTTCACTGAGCGGCGGCAGGGACCCGGAAGGGGCGGCGGACATGGTCACCTCATGGTCGGATGCGGGCTGTGCCGCAGGTTGGAGGAAAGATCGGATCAGGCATCAAGATGCAGGCTGGCGGCCTGTCCCGCTGTCCAGACAAGGTTGCGGCGCGTGATGCCCAGGGCCGCCCAGGCCGTGCCCAGCTCGTCGCCCGGCCCGCGGAAGAAGCCCTGGCAGGAGCGCGGCAGATACAGCGCCTGTGCCCGGGGCAGTCCGGCGGGGGCTTCCCCGCCCGCCAGCAGGGCGTCCAGCAGGGCCGCGGCCCGTACCTCGCTGCGGGCGGCATCATCCCCCCGCGTCCGCAGCAGGCAGGCGCAGACATGCAGCCACAGGGCCCGTCCCAGCACGCGCCCGCCCAGGTTCCTGTCGGCGGGACCGGCCAGCAGGGCCGCTTCCATGCCGGGTTCGGGGGCAAGGCCCATACGGATGACGGGCACCCCGGCGCGACGGGCGTACAGCCAGCCGCGCGCCAGCAGGGACAGGGTCCGCGGCAGGGGCCAGGGCGCGTAGAGGCCCTGCTGCCAGCGGCGGGCCAGTTCCGTGCCCGCCAGCACCAGGCAGGGATAAAAGCGCAGCATGTCGGCCCCCAGATCCAGGGCCCGGCGCACATCGGCCAAAAAGTCTTCCGGCTGGTGGCCCGGCATGCCGGGCAGCAGCTGCACGCCCAGGGCAAGGCCTGCGTCCCGCACCAGACGGCAGGCTTCGGTGGCCTGCCGGCCGCTGTAATGGCGTTCACTGGCCTGCAGGGCCGTATCGGAAAAGCTCTGGATGCCCAGCTCCACCGTGCGGCAGCCGTGGCGGCGCAGGCGCGCCAGCAGGGCCGCATCCAGATGGTCGGGGCGGGTGGAGCAGCGGAAGCGGGTGATGCAGCCGTCACGCCGGAGGCTGTCGGCCATGTCCAGACAGGCGTCCAGGTCGCGGGACGCCAGGGCCGTGAAGGTGCCGCCGTAAAAGGCCAGCTCTACCGGCGGCCTGCCCTGTGCCCGCCGGGCGTGCAGATCGGCGGCCGCACGGGCCAGTATCTCGTCCAGAGGACTGGCCTGCTGGCCTGTCTGGTCATGCTGGGAACAAAAAACACAGCGGCGGGGACAGCCGAAAAACGGGATGAAAACGCTGAAGACCGGGATTGCCCTTGCAGGAGTCTCCCATAAAAAAGTAAGCGAAACACGAGACATGGCAGAAAGCGAGGAGTAGCAAGGCTTGGCAGGCTTCGCGCGGAGACAAAAATCTTGCCGGAAATGCAAGTTGAGTATATCCTACAAAAAAGTTGTGCATATGTGAAGCGTGCCTGTGGCATAAGGATTGGACATGAAGAAAACATTGACCAAAGCTGACATCGTCGAGCGGATCTACGAGAGTACAGACAAAAATCGGGTTGACGTGAAGAATGTGGTCGAAAAACTGCTGGAGATCATGAAGAATGCCATCAAAAAAGACAATGCTCTTCTGATCAGTGGGTTCGGCAAGTTTGAGGCTTACGACAAAGCGCCGCGCAAAGGCCGCAATCCGCAAACGGATGAGGCCATCACGCTGCCTCCGCGCAAGGTCGTCGTCTTCCGCCTGTCCCGCAAATTCAGAGCCGAGCTCAATTCCTGAGATCGCGCGGCATTCGGGACGATCCCATGTATCAGTCTCCTCGTTTTCTCCCGGGGTGGCCGTCTTGAGATGTGCCGCGCCGGGAGATTCTTTTTATGCTTTTCGCTTTCTTCCCCTTCCTGTTCCTTTTTCTTCCCATCCTCGTCTGGCTCTGGAAACTGACTTCCGGAGAAGACAAGGCCCGACTGTCCGTGCTCCTGCTGGGGGCCTCGCTGCTCTTTGGGGCCTGCCAGGGGCTGGAGGCCCTGCTGCTCCTGCTGGGCCTGACCGTGGTCAACTATCTGTTCGGCCTGCTGCTGGCCGATGAGGGGCACCGCCGCCGTCGGCTGGGCCGTCGGGGCCTGCTGCTTCTGGCCGTGCTGCTCAACGTGCTGGTCTGGTGCCGTTTCCGCCATCTGCCGGCCCTGTCGGCCTGGCTGGCGCAATGGCAGGACATCCTGCCCGTTTTGGCGCCCGCGGCCATGCCCGCGGGCTTCTCCTTTGCCGTGCTCATCCAGCTGGCCTGGCTGCTGGGCGTCTACCAGCGCCGCATCCGGCCCGAAGGTATCGTGCGGCAGGCCCTGTTCACCACCTGCTTCCCCTATGCCCTGTCCGGCCCGCTGGTCCGTTATGAGGAGATGGGCCCGCAGCTGGACGCCCTGGAGGTGCCGCAGGCCGAAGATCTGGCGCGGGGCCTGGGGCTGATGGTGCTGGGCCTGGCCAAGAAGGTGCTGCTGGCCGACAGTCTGGCGCCGGCGGCGGATACCGTGTTCCACGCCGCCGCCCAGGGCCTGCCCCTGAGCACGGCCGAGGCCTGGCTGGGGGCCCTGAGCTACACCTTCCAGATCTATTTCGACTTTTCCGGCTATACGGACATGGCCGTGGGGGCCGCCCTCATGCTGGGCCTGCGCCTGCCGGAGAATTTTGCCGCGCCCTACAAGGCCACGGGCATCGTGGACTTCTGGCGCCGCTGGCACATGACCCTGGGCCGCTGGCTGCATGACTGCCTGTACCAGCCCCTGGGCGGCAGCCGTCACGGCCGGGTGCGGCAGTACGCCAATTTGCTGCTGACCATGCTGGTCTGCGGTGTCTGGCACGGGGCCGGGCTGACCTTCCTCCTCTGGGGGGCCCTGCACGGCCTGCTCCTGCTGGTCAACCACGCCTTCCGGCATCTGCTGCGCGGCAGCCTGGCCGAGCGCGTGCTGGCCCTGCCGCCCCTGCGGGCCCTGTGCGTGCTGGTGACCTTTTTGTGCCTGACCGTGGCCTGGGTGCTGTTCCGCGCCGGGGATACGGGCACGGCCCTGCATGTCTGGCAGAGCATGTTCCTCTGGAGCGACGGCCATCCCCTGCCCCTGCAACAGGGGCTGGAGGCCCTGCTGCCCGGCGGCCTCTTGGAGCCCCGGCTGTTGCTGCCGCTGCTGGCCGTCTGCGCCGTCATCGTCTGGGCCCTGCCCTGCAGCCAGCATGTGATGCTGGGCCGCGCCGACGGCAGCCGTCCCTGGCTGCACTGGCAGCCGAACCTGCTCTGGGCCGTGGCTCTGGCCCTGCCTGCGCTGGCCTCCCTGCTGCTGATGCAGGGCCATGCCTTCCTTTCTTTCCGCTTTTGACGGAGGCCCTCATGTCCGAGATAGCGCATCCGGCCCCTGACGGCTGGCTGAAACGTTTTTTCCTTTCTCTGGTGATCCTGGCCCTGCTGGCGGGGCTGCTGCTGGTCCCCTGGGCCGTCTGCTGGCTGACGGCCAGCGGCGAACTGGATCAGGAAGAAGTCGTGGCACGGCAGGCACAGGGGGAATTCGTCCTGTTCGGACCGGGGCTGGCGCAGGACATCATGGCCTACAAGCTGGCCCTGTATGCGGCCGTGAAGCCGGAAGTGGTGGTGCTGGGCTCGTCGCGGGCGGGGAACGTGCGTGCGGCCTTTTTCGAGCGCCCCTTCGTGAACATGGCCGGGGCCGCTATGGATCTGGAGAGTCTGCGCCTTCTGGTGGACAGGATGCTGGCCGTCCACAGGCCCAGGGTCGTGCTGCTGGGCCTGGACTTCTGGTGGCTGACGGCAGGCGCTCCGGCCGGGCGCCCTGAGCGGATCGTGCAGCCTTCTTTGCTGGATGCGTCCACCCTGCGGGCTCCCTGGCGCTGGCTGGTACAGGGACGCATCGCCCCGGCGGACATGTTGGCTCCCCTGCAGCATCGTCTGCGTGCCGACCGCTACGGGCTGGAGGCCCAGCTCCGCGATACGGGCTACGGACCGGACGGCTCGCTCTATGAAGGCGCGGTGCTGGATGGCCGCCGGCCTGCGCCGGACCATGCCTTTGCCCGCACGCTGCGCGAGCTGGAAAGCGGCAGCGGCGTCTGGGCCGGGAGCCTTGCGCCGGACAGGGAACGTCTGGAAGCCTTTGCCGAGATCTGCTGCCGCCTGCGTTCGCGCGGCATCCGCACCATCGTCTTCCTGCCGCCCCTGGCCACGCCCGTACTGGGCGCCCTTGCCGACAGGAACGGCGGTGATGCCGGCTGGTTGTCCGCCCTGCGGCAGGGCCTGCTGGACTGCGGCGTGGAGAGCATGGATTTTTCGGATCCCCGCGTCTACGGCTCCGGCGATTGCGAGATGATGGACGGCCTGCACGGCGGGGACGTCATCGGGGCCAGCCTGGTGCGCGACATGGGCGACCGGCAGCCCTGGCTGCGGGACATGCTGCACCGAGAATACCTGAGCCATGTGCTGCGCGAGCGGCGCGGTCTGGCGGCCGTGCCTGACGAGCGCCTGACCGCCCTGCCCGAAGCGGATTTTCTGGGCCTGCATTGCGCCAAGAAGCGTCGCGGCGAGGCCACGCCCCGGTTTTAGGCGCGAAGGCGCACAGACTGGAGAGCGATAGGGAAGGGACCAAGGGCCGCGCCGTACTGCCGCCCCGTCACTGGACGCAAGGCCTGAGAGAGGCTGGCAGTAGCCGTTTGGCGTAGTCTGGCTGTTCTTTTCCGCAGTTTTCTTGCAACAGAAAAAGCCGCGCTGTCATGGCGCGGCTTTTTTGCTGGGTCGTAGCCGGATACTGCCGGGAACTTCATCCGTTCCTGCATTGTCATGTCGCACACCCGTGTGCCGGCCTTTTTCCATGCCGCCGGGGGACGGGGAGCCGGGGCAGGCCGGGGGGATACTATCCCCGCCATGGACCCTTATAAAGGTTTTGGGAAGGGAGCGGGGGAGTGTGAGGGGGAGAGGGAGAACCGTTTTACAAAACGGTTTCCCTCTCCCCCTCGCATATATCTGCTTACCTGCCTGTCGCCCGGCCCGATCAGTAACGCTCGGGCATGTAGTGGGGCGGCAGATCGTTGACCGGGGCCCCGTTACCGGTCTGCCCCAGCTGATCGCGCAGGTTGCGGGCCAGCTCCATGGTCTCGGCCAGACGGTGCTCCAGCGTGTCGATCTGCTGTTGCTGGGCCGTCAGGGCCTCGTTGAGTTCGCGCAGACGTTCTTCCTGAAAATAGGCCAGCTCTTCCAGCCGGATGATGCGTTCTTCCTGATCCATGAGCTCTCCTCGGCGTCCTGCGCCTGCGCCGGGCCGAATCCCCTGCTTGCGGCATATGTGCCTGCAGCGGCAGGGGCCGTGGGCGCGGCGTGCGTCCATCTTTACGTTTTCGGGCGATACCCTCGCGGGTACCGCCCGTTTTTTTATTCTTCGTCGTCGTTCAGCGCCGGGCCGTCAAAGCCCCTGTCCCGGCGGCGGGAGCCGAAGGCGGGCTTGCCGTCCCTGCGGAACGAGTTCTTGCGGAAGGGCTTGTCGGCGTCCTGCCGGAAGCCGGGCTTGCGGAAGCCGTCACGCTCGGGACGGCGGAAGTCGCGGCGGGGCGCACCCTCCCGCTCGTCATCGAAGCGGGGGAAGGGCGCACGGCGTTTTTGGCCGTCCTGCCCTTCGTTGCCGTCGCGGTCGTTGAAGCGCCGGGGACGGAAGCCGTCCTTACGGAAAGGCCGGCCGTCGTCATCGTCACGACGCGGACGGAAGGGACGCCGGGCTTCTTCGCCATCGCGGTTCACGAAACGGTCGCCACGGGGACGGAAGGGACGTTCGTCCTGACCATCCCTGCGGAAGGACGGGCGGGCCTGCGGGGCTTCGTCGCCGTCACGGGCGGCATCGGGGAAGGGGCGCGGGCGGAAGGGCTTGTCCGCGTCCTGCCGGAAGCCGGGCTTGCGGAAACCGTCGCGGTCGGGACGGCGGAAGTCGCGGCGGGGCGCCTCGTCCTGCTCGTCATCGAAGCGGGCAAAGGGACGGGGACGCTTCCAGGCATCCTGCCCTTCGTTGCCGTCGCGGTCGTTGAAGCGCCGGGGACGGAAGCCGTCCTTGCGGAAAGGCTGGCCGTCATCGTCACGGCGCGGCCGGAAGGGACGCCGGGCTTCTTCGCCATCGCGATCCACGAAACGGTCGCCACGGGGACGGAAGGGGCGTTCGTCCTGACCATCCCTGCGGAAGGACGGGCGGGCCTGCGGGGCTTCGTCGCCGTCACGGGCGGCATCGGGGAAGGGGCGCGGGCGGAAGGGCTTGTCCGCGTCCTGCGGGAAGCCGGGCTTGCGGAAACCGTCTCGGTCGGGACGGCGGAAATCACGGCGGGGCGCACCCTCCTGCTCGTCATCGAAGCGGGCAAAGGGACGGGGGCGCTTCCAGGCGTCCTGTCCTTCGCTGCCGTCACGGTCGTTGAAGCGCCGGGGCCGGAAGCCGTCCTTGCGGAAAGGCCGGCCGTCATCGTCTCGACGCGGACGGAAGGGACGCCGGCCTTCTTCTCCCTCGCGATCCACGAAACGGTCGCCACGGGGACGGAAGGGGCGTTCGTCCTGACCATCCCTGCGGAAGGACGGGCGGGCCTGCGGGGCCTCGTCGCCGTCACGGGCGGCATCGGGGAAGGGGCGCGGGCGGAAGGGCTTGTCCACATCCTGCCGGAAGCCGGGCTTGCGGAAACCGTCGCGGTCGGGATGGCGGAAATCGCGGCGGGGCGCACTCTCCCGCTCGTCATCGAAGCGGGGGAAGGGCGGCTTGCGGTCTTCCCGGAAGTCGCGGCGGCCCTCGTGCCGGGGGGCCAGACCGTCAGCGCTGCGGCGTTCGTCGCGCCAGCGCTCGGTGGTGTTTTCCCGGCGGGGCTCGCGGTGGTGGCCTTCGCCCGCATCCTCGGCATCGGCATGGCCGCCGCGTTCGGGCATGCGGCCGAAATCGGGCATCAGGATGCGGTGCTGGCGCAGGCGGTCGGCATCGCTGCGGGCCACATAGATCTCTTCCCCATCCTCGTTGCGGCCGCAGTAATACATGGCCGTGGCGATGCTGCCCGGCGTGGGGATGAAGCACTGGGTCTGCTGCGGGCTCCAGTGACGCTCCTGCAGCCAGCGGGCCAGCTCGTGCATGTCCTCGTCCGTACAGCCGGGGAAGGCGCTCATCATGTAGGGCACCACATACTGCTCGCGTCCGGCCAGACGGCTCTGCTCCACGAAGCTTTGGAGGAAGGCCTCGAAGACTTCCATGCCCGGCTTGCGCATCAGGTCCAGCACGCGGGCGGCGCAGTGTTCCGGGGCCACCTTGAGCTGGCCGCCGGTGAATTCGCCGGTATAGGCCGCCAGGGCCTCGGGATCGTTGAGGGCCAGGTCGGCACGCACGCCGCTGGCCACGCGCACCTGCCGCACGCCGGGCAGGGCCGCCACCTCGCGCAGCAGGCCCACATGCTGCATCTGCGGGGTGATGAAGGATTTGCAGACCGTGGGATAACAGCAGCTGCTGCGGCGGCAGCGGGACGAAGGCCGCGCACCGGGCTCCGCCTTGGCGGACGTGGCGTCATCCAGGGCGCAATGGGCCTGCCACATGTTGGCCGTGGGGCCGCCCACGTCGGAGATGGCCACCTGGCCGCGACGGGACTGGGCCACCAGCTTGCGGGCCTCGGCCAGGATGGATTCCTGGCTGCGGGAGCTGATGCGGCGCCCCTGATGCAGGGCCAGCGAGCAGAAGGAACAGCCGCCGCCACAGCCGCGATGGCTAGTGATGCTGGTGCGCAGCATCTCGTCGGCCGGGATGGGCTCGCGGTAGCGGGGATGGGCCGCGCGGGCGTAGGGCAGGGCGTAGATTTTGTCCATCTCTTCCGTGGTCAGGGGCCGGGCCGGGGGCGCCAGCACCAGGGCGCGGTCGCCCACCATCTGCTGGGCCCAGGCGTTCTGGCGGTGCACCTGCTGTTCCAGCATCTGGGTCAGGCGCAGCAGTTCCGTGGCCTCGGCCTGCACGGCCTCGTGGGAGGGCAGCTGCATGCGCGGCAAATCGAGCCATTCTTCGGGCAGATCCACGGGGACGTTGTTCTCGTCCACCTTGGCCAGCCAGGCCGTGCCGTCGATACCGTGCAGGCTCTTGCCTTCGGCCAGACGGCGGGCGCATTCCAGCATGGCCAGTTCGCCCATGCCGTAGATGAGCAGGTCGGCCTTGGCATCCAGCAGGATGGAGCGGCGCAGGCTGTCTGTCCAGAAATCGTAATGTGTGGTGCGGCGCAGCGAGGCCTCGATGCCGCCCAGGATCACCGGCAGGCCGGGGAAGGCCTGACGGGCCAGGTTGGCATAGACCAGACAGGCGCGGTTGGGACGCGCACCGGCCTTGCCGCCGGGGGTGTAGGCATCATCGTGGCGCTTTTTGCGGAAGGCCGTGTAGTGGGCCAGCATGGAGTCCAGCGCGCCCGCGCTGACGCCCACGAAAAGCCGGGGACGGCCCATGACCAGCAGGTCGTCGGGCGACTGCCAGCGGGGCTGGGCCACGATGCCCACGCGGAAGCCGTGGGCCACCAGCCAGCGGCCCAGCAGCACGGGCCCGAAGGCCGGGTGGTCCACATAGGCGTCGCCGTTGACCAGCAGCACGTCCAGTTCCTTCCAGCCCAGGGCCTGCATCTCGGCGCGGCTCATGGGCAGGAAGCGGGGCTGGCCGTCCACCCACGGGTCCTGGAACGCCTCGTTGCGGGACCGGGAGCCGGGGCGGGCATCGCGGCGGTCCGCGGGGCGTCCGGCGCGCGGGAAGGCCCCGGCAGGACGGCGCCCGTCACGGGGACGGTCTTCACGGCGGGGACGGTCGTCCCGGGAAAAAAATTCGTTATGTTCCTCGCGCTGGAAGCGGGGACGGTCGGCAGGTTGCGTGCCGGTGGCCGGACGCGGGCGGAAAGGACGGGGCGCGGCGTCGGTGGTGCTGATGTCGGTATCGGCGGGCGCGGGTCGGCGCCGGGGCTTGGGGAAGAAGGGCATGGTTTTCCTTTGGCGGCCTTGGGGCGCCACACGGATGGGGTGAAAGGTCGAAAGGGCGGCACCGCAGTGCCGTGGAAGGGGGAGCGCCCGGCAGGAAGGCGGGGACGCTCCCCCGACGGTTACTTGGAAGGCGGCGTGACCAGCGGCATGGTCTTGGGCGCGGCCTCATTGGCGGGAGGCATCTGGGCGTCGGGATGACCGGCGCGGCCCATGGCGTGGCTCTTGCTGAAGCCCTGCCATTCCTCATGGCTGATGGAGCCGTCCTTGTTCTTGTCGATGGCGGCAAAGGCGCCGTCCTGCATCTGGGGGAAGAACTTCTTGAATTCTTCCTTGCTGACGCTGCCGTCCTTGTTGGCGTCCATCATGGGGAACTTGTCCACAGGGGCCTTGCCTTCGCCCATGCCGGGCATGGCCAGGGCGGGAGCGGCGCAGAGCATGGCGGCGCAGAGCAGGCCGCCCAGGATACGTTTGTTCATGGTAACTCCTTACGTCGGTTCAGGGTGTGGCTATTCCGGCCGTCTGGGCCGGGAGGCCTTCACCAGAGGGAAGGAGGCGGCCTTGCCGCGCCCCTCCCGAAATCTTCCGTGGGGAGACCTCCGGGGCAGCACCGGGAGACCGGCATCAGGGAAAGGCCGGAGCGCCGCCGGGGTCATGTCCTTCCGGGCCAAACGCGCTGGGGGAAGGATGGGACGGGGAAAGGGCCTTGTGCGCGAGCCCCAAAGCCCTCCTGCCCCCGGAAAAAATCGTCCGCTAGTCCTGCGGGTGCAGGGTGTAGTGCTCGCCCTCGTCGCGCAGGCGCCGGATGAAGACCTGCAGGTCGTCGGGCTGGCCGGGCTTGTGGTCTTCGGGATAGAGCAGGGCGGACATATAGAAGATGGAGCCGATGCGCAGCGCGTTGCGGGCGCTGGCCGAAAAACGGTGCAGACGGTGCCCGGCCTGGTCCTGGAGCTGCTCGGGCAGCTCTTCGAGATAGGCCTCGCCTTCTTCCTCCAGCGAGGCCAGCAGGCGGGCTTTTTCCTGCAGGCGGGCCGTATAGGCGGGCATATCGCCCATGACGGCCAGGGCCGCCTGTTCGGCCTGCATGACGCGGGCGTGCATCTCTTCCAGCCAGGCCACAAGACGGGCCAGTTGCGGCGACATTTCCATGACGAGCCTCCTTGCGGGACAGCCGGGCAGCGACCGGCACAGGGCAAAAAGGCCCGGCGCAGGGGCCGGGCCTCCATGACGGGGTTAATCCCAGTGACGCTTGTCCTCGATGGGACGGATCTGCGGGGGCAGGCTGCCCGGCGCCAGGATCTTGAGTTCGGGACGCAGCTTGATCTTTTCGCGGAACTGGTGGAGCAGTTCTTCCTCGCGCTTGAAGCCGCTGGTCTCGATGAACAGGGTCATCTCGTCGATGCCGCCGGGGTTGGTGACTTCGATCTGCCAACGCTTCACTTCTTCGAAGCGGCTCATGACCTGTTCCACCTGATGCGGGTAGACGAACATGCCCATGATGCGGGCGGTGGTGTCCACGCGGCCCACGATGTTGCCCAGGCGCGGGCTGGTACGGCCGCAGGCGCAGGGGCTGCGGTCGATGTACGACAGGTCGCCCGTGGCCAGACGGATGAGCGGATAGGTCTTGTTGAAGGCCGTGACCACGATCTCGCCCACTTCGCCGTCCTTCAGCGGGATGCCGGTGTCGGGATGGCAGATCTCCACATAGCAGCGGTTGGCGATGTGCAGGCCGGTCTTGTGGAAGCATTCGTAGCCGATGCAGCCCACGTCGGCGGTGCCGTAGCCCTGGCGCATGATGAGGTCGTACTTCTTTTCCATCTGGGAGCGCATCTTTTCGGACAGGCGCTCACCGGTGACGAAGGCCACTTCGAGGAAGAGGTCCTTGCGCAGGTTCAGGCCCTTTTCCTCGGCCTTCTGGGCCAGGTGCATGAGGAAGCTGGGCGTGCCCACATAGCCGGAGACGCGCAGCTTTTGCATGATGTCCAGCTGGGTGGAGGCATCGGTGGGACCGGCGGGGATGACCGCACAGCCCAGGTTGCGCAGGGGCTCTTCGAACATCAGGCCGGCCGGGGTCAGCTGATAGTTGAAGGTGTTCTGCACGGCATCACCGGGACGGAAGCCCACGGAATAGAAGGCTTCGGTGTAGCCCCAGTAGTCTTCGCCACGGTCTTCGGGGTCGAAGATGGGTCCGGGGGAGAGGAAGATGCGCTTCAGATCCCCGATGTCCTTGGTCAGCAGACCGCCCAGACGCGGGCCCATGGACTGCAGGAAGATGAGTTCCTTTTTCTTGAGGATGGGGATGTGCTTGATATCGGACAGGGTCTTGAACTTCTCCACGTTGAACTGCGCGCGGTCGAAGCGTTTTTTGACGTCTTCGGAGTAGCGGTAGGCGTAGGAGAGCAGGTCCTTGAGCTGGATCAGGCAATATTGACGGCGTTCGCTTTCGTCGAGCACTTCACGGCGGCTGTAGATGCCTTCGGTACGGTCTTTACGAGTCATACGGCCTCGCCTTGTAGAATTTTATTTGGGACAGTTGTTTACGCAACCTGAACCATATTTGCAAGCACTATTTTATTTTTACAATTATATCAAAATGTTACTTGTAGTTTTTAGGCGCGTCCGCCTTTGCCGCACCAGCGGGGCGCGCCGCCTCTTCCAGGCCCACGGCCGTGAGCCCGTGGAGCACGAGGGCATCGGGATCGCGGCGGCAGTACTGGTGCAGGGGGCTCTCGCCGCTGTCGAACAGGGCGAAGATGCGGTCGAGGCGCTGCTGGTCCTGCAAAGGGACCTCCAGACCGGCCCGCCCCAGGGCATGGCCCGCCAGCCAGAGGGAAAGGGCCAGCTGCTGCTCGTTGCCCGTGATGGGCCGCGTGGCCGGGGCGTACCAGCCCGCACAGCTCACGGCGGGCAGCATCCTGCCCCTGTCGGCGTGCCGGCGGCGCCAGGCCAGGATGACGTCGGCCAGTTTCTCCTCGCGATGGGTGGGGCACCAGGCTTCCAGGTGATCCAGCAGGGCGTCGGTCCCCGCCGTGCCGAGGCGCACCTGCTGTGTGCGGGCGGCGGCCCAGCCGTCCAGCATCAGCACGGGCGTGAGGGCGTTCTCGCCGCTGTCCAGATAGGTGGCGCATGTCCAGGGCGCGGCCACGGGCGTATATCCGGCTTTGTCGGGGACGTTGCGGGACGTGCAGGCCGCAAGGCAGCACAGCAGCAGGACGAGGCAGGGGAACAGGCGGGTCATGATCTCTCCTCGGTGGGGGAAGCGGCGGCCCGGCGCCGGCGACGCTGGTCCAGGATACGTTCCTTGAGACTGTCGTAAACAGGCGTCGAATGCAAGGCGTTGGCCGTGAAGGCCGCGGCGAAGGCGGCCAGCAGCACGGCCGGGGCCAGATGGAACCCGCCGCACATCTCCATGACCAGGGCGGCCCCGGTGAGGGGCGTGCGCACCGAGGCGGAGAACAGGCCCGCCATGCCCAGCACCAGCAGGGTGGCCGTCTGTTCCGGGGCCACCAGCCCGGCGTCGCGCAGGGGCGCGGCCAGCAGGGCGCCGGCCATGCTGCCCGCCAGCAGGATGGGCATGAGGATGCCGCCGGAAACCCCCGAGGCGAAGCTCACGCAGGAAAAGGCGATCTTGCCCGCTAGCAGCAGTGCCAGGGCGAGGGCGGGCAGGCGCAGGTGCTCCAGCTGCAGGGTGGTCAGGCCCATGTTGCCCGTGATCTCCGGCCAGACGAGCAGCAGCACGCCGCAGCAGACAAAGGGGAAGACGATGCGCACGGGCCCGGGCAGCCAGCGGGCCCTGTCCTGCCAGAGCAACAGGCGGATCATGCCCGCATTGTACACGGCCCCCAGCAGGCCGCAGGACATGCCGGCCAGCAGGGGCAGCCAGTACTGGCTCCAGTGCAGGCCGGGCAGCCGGGCGAAGGGGAAGACCAGGCCGAAGTCCAGCACCACGTCCACCATGAACCAGGCCGACAGGGCCGAAAGGCTGGTGAAGAGCAGCATGGGCAGGGTGAGCGGGGTCTTCATCTCTTCGAAGGCGAAGAACATGCCGGCCACAGGCGCGCCGAAGGCGGCGGTCATGCCCGCCACGCCGCCGCCCACCAGATAGCGGGGCCGGTTGGCGCGGCAGCGGTCGTGCCACATATAGCCCACGCCCGCGCCCACGGTGGCGCCCATCATGATGCAGGGGCCCTCGCGTCCCACGGAAAGACCGGCGCTGAGCGCGGCCAGGGTGGCCACGAACTTGCACCAGAGCACCCGCGCCCAGCGCATGGGCGGCAGCTTTCCAGCCGCGATGAGTTCCACCTGCGGGATGCCGCTGCCGCCGATGAGGGGCTCGTAGCGCAGGAGCAGCCCGGCCGTCAGGGCCATGAGCAGCAGCCCGGCGGCCATCAGGGCCAGCGTGGCCGGTGCGAAGGGATCCTGCCCGGCCATATGGGCCCGGACGGCACCATTGATGATGGTATAGAGCCAGCGGAACAGGCCGATGACCCCGCCGGAGACAAGGCCCGTGAGCAGGGCCTGGGCCATGAGCGTCCAGGCGCTCTGACTGCGCAGGGCCGCGGATTCCAGGATGAAGGGAGGCAGAGAAGGGCGGAAGGCCATGGGTATCCTGTGGGGATGAGGGGCGCGGACAGGGCGCACAAAAAAATGTGCCTGCAACAGCCTGAAAATATAGGGAGAATGCCTGTCCTGACAGGAACAGTATGGAGGCTGGACAAAAAAATTTCAAGTTTTTGGCAAAAAACGAAAAAAAATGCTTGCCAAGTCGGAGGGAAATCTGTACAAGCATTTTTGTTGTGACGAACAACACCACCTCACGCCGAGGTAGCTCAGTTGGTAGAGCAGGGGACTGAAAATCCCCGTGTCGGCAGTTCAATTCTGTCCCTCGGCACCAGGGAATCCAAAGGCTTGCAGCGAAAGTTGCAAGCCTTTTTTCGTTATGGGCTTTTGCCGGACGCGCATTTGCGGCAGCCGCCCGGGGGCACCTTCCATCGGGCGGGCCTTCCCGCTCTTCCTCCTCCTTCTTTCCCCGCCTTTTCCTTCGTCCTGTCTTTGTCCCGTTCGCGGGACTGTCCCCGGCGTTACCGGTGGCTTCCTGATACCCATACGGGCCTTCATCCGTACGGGCTGCGCCCCGGAGCAGCACGCCGCGTGCCGCATATCCGGATAATCATGCCCCGCTCCCTTGCACCGTTGCCGCGTGTCCTCTGTCACGGCCTTCTCGCAAGGGAAAAAGCGGGAAGGAAACCTCCGCTCCTTCCCGCTCCCTGTGGCAGGTCTTTGGGGCATGGCACGGCCAGCAGCCGGGACAGGGGGATCTCTTCGCCGCAGTCCATGCACAGGCGGCGGCCGCTGCACCGCAGGTCGCCCAGCAGGCCCTCCAGGGCACGGATGCGCGCCGCGCACAGATTGGCGTGGCTCCAGGCCAGCAGCTCCGCCATCTCGTCGCGGGCGTTGTCCGCCTCGTCACCGTGGCCGTGGGGCAGGGCGAATCCGGCGCACAGGCAGGCCAGGTGCCGCCGTTCCTGTTCCAGTTTGCGTTGCAGGGAATGCTGGGCGTCGTCCATGGGCAAGACCTCCGGGGGATGATTTCCCGGCAGGATACACCGGCCCGCGCCCCGGGGCATGGCAAAGCCATGACGGTTGGCGTTCGCTCCTGTGAAAAAAGGCCCCGCGTCGTGCGGGGCCCCTGACATGGCGTGTGACGGGATGCGCGGGATCAGCGGCGGAAGCTGCTGACCACCTCCACGGGGATCTCCTGCCGGAAGACCTTGCGCACCAGCTTGGCGCTGCCGCGCACCAGATCCCGCTCGATGGGGCATTCCTCGGGAGCGCGCAGCGAGAGCTGCAGGCCGCCTTCCTTGCGGGCCTCGAAGCGGACGGTGCGCACGATCTGGCGATGGCTCTTGTCCATGCGCTCGGCCAGCAGCAGGAAGAGGGAGAGCAGGCGGATCTCCTCGCGGGTCTCCTGATCGAACTCCATGAACAGCGGCACCTTCTTGGAGGGACGCTTGCGGTGGAAGTAGGTCAGGGCGGCCATGATGTCCACTTCACGGCGGGTGAAGCCCAGCAGCTCGGTGTTGCGGATCAGGTAGTGGCTGTGGGCATTGTGGCGCGAGAAGGAGATGAAGATGCCGATGTCGTGCAGCAGGGCCGCATAGTGCAGCAGCTCGCGGGCCAGGTCGCCGGAGTCGTGCAGGCCCATGGCCTTGGCGCTGTCGAACAGGTCCAGGGCCAGGCGCGACACATGGCGGGAGTGGCGTTCCTCGAAGCGGCAGCGCCGCGCCAGATGCAGCACGCTCTCCTTGCGTACGGGATGGAAGCTGCCGTCGGCATGGGGCATGCGGGTGGACAGGTAATCCACCAGGATGCCGTTCTGCAGGTTGCGGTTGCTGATGCGCACGCTGTCGAAGCCCTGGTCCTCCATGATGGTCTGGAGGATGGCCGCACCGGCCACGATGACGTCGGCACGGTTGGGATTGATGCCGGGCACGCTGCGGCGTTCCTTGAGGGTGCGGCCGCAGAGCTCCTTGACGGCCCGGCGCAGGCCGCCGTAGCTGAGCACGTCGCGGGACTCCTGCGGGGCCCGGCCCGTGCGCGCGGCATCCTCGGCATCCAGGGCCGCGGCGATCTCGGCCAGGTTCTGGGCCGTACCGGAGCTGGCCACGGCCTCTTCGATGACGAAGTCCGCGATGCGCTGGAACGAGCGCAGGGCATTGTTGCGGATGTAGTTCTGCAGCGCGGCGTAGCGCTTGGCGGAGATGGTGCCGGAGTCCTTGTCGAAGAAGAGGTTGGACAGGCGCACGCAGCCCATCTTGAGGGAATCGAGGTTGCGGTATTCCTCGGAATTGCCCACCACCAGCTCGGTACTGCCGCCGCCGATGTCGATGAACAGGCGCAGGCTCTCGGTATGGGCCAGACCGCTGGAGACGCCCAGATAGATGAGGCGGGCCTCTTCGCGGCCGGAGACCACGCGGAAGTCGATGCCGGTCTTTTCCTTGACCCGGCGCATGAAGTCCGGGCCGTTGGCCGCGTCGCGCACGGCGGCCGTGGCGATGGCGATGACCTCCGAAGCGCCGTAGACGCCGCACATCTCGGCCATGCCGCGCAGGACGTTGATGGTCCGGGCCATGCTCTCTTCACGCAGATGTCCCGTCTCGAAGGCGCCTTCGCCCAGGCGCACCATGTTCTTGACCTGGTTGAGGACCGTGTGCGAGCCGTCGGGCAGGATGCGCACCAGCATCAGGCGCAGCGAGTTGCTGCCCAGGTCGATGATGCCGATGACGCGTTCCCCGTCAGGCCCCGCCTGATCCGAGACTACAGGATGGGACATACGCACTCCAGCTCCACGCCAAAGATGTGCATGAACAGATCGCCCTTGACCAGCAGGCGGTCCTGCTCGGGGGCGCAGTCCTGGGCGCCGCTCAGGGTCAGCACCACCTTGCCGGGCTGCAGGTCGATGGCCACGTCGCGCACGGCTTCCATGTGGCGGTAATCCAGGGCGTCGGCCATGCGGATGAGGGCCGCGGCCTTGTTCAGGGCCTCGCGGTCCTTCTTGCCCAGGGCGGCGAAACGGCGGTGGCGCATGGCGGGCCAGGCCTTGCGGTGATAACGGACGAGCTGGGCCACCAGGGAGCGGTCTTCGGGCAGCAGGGCCAGGCTGGTGTCCTGCTCCACGATGCGCATGCCCTTTTTGTGGTGGCCCTTGCGCCCGGAAGCGAAGCCGATGTCATGCAGGCAGCAGGCGATGCGCAGGCGGTAGAGCCAGCGGCCGTCCAGACCGTGCAGGGGCTGGAGCTGGTCGAAGAGCTGTTCCGCCAGATGGGCCACATGCTGGCCGTGACGGCGGGTGGCTTCCAGCTCGGGGCTGCCCGGCAGCAGGTGCTCCAGCAGGGCCTCGCAGGGCAGGGGCGTCCAGTCGTGGGCGGCATCGGCCGTTTCGGGACCGGCGACCTTGACGCGCTTCTTGCCCGTCTTGGCCTTCTTTTCTTCCTTGTCCTTTTTCCTGGCTTTCTTTTGGGGAGCGGCGGCTTCCTGCTCCGCTCCGGCGTCCGGCGCCGGAGCTTCCTGCGCCGTCACGGGCGCTTCGGCCGGAGCCCGTTCGGGCTCTTCGGCGGGGACCGCTTCCTCCTTCATCGTTTCTTCAGGGCAGCCTGCCTGCACTTCGGGGGCAGCGGCCGCGCACTCCTTCGGCTGCTCCGGGGCAGCCTCTTCCGCGACGACCGGCGTCACGGCAGGCGCTTCGGCGGCTTCGGGAGCGGGCTGCGGCGTGTCCGTGCCGGGCAGGGAAGCCTGGAGAAGTTCGGCGCTGTCGTTGCGGGGAGCGGCGGTGGTGGTAGAGCTCTGCCCCTGGCGCTGCTGCCGGCTGCGGCTGGTGCTGCTGCCGGTCTTGCCGGCGGGGCGTTTTTTGGTAGCCATGATGAAAGCTCCTTGGGATCAGATATCGTCCCTGCTGATATGTTGGGCGATCATGCGTTCCTGCGCGTTGACGGCAGCCTCCTTGCTGGAGGGCTTGAGCCGCGTATAGGTGGCATCGGCCTGCAGCTGCCAGGTCTGGACGTTGTCCGCCAGGTGGACTTCGAGGATGTCCTCGCGGATCTTGCGGCGCAGTTCGGGATCGAGGATGGGGGTCAGGACCTCGATGCGGTGGTCGAGGTTGCGCGGCATGAGGTCCGCGCTGCCGATGTACATGATGTCTTCGCCGTTGGCATGGAACCAGTAGATGCGCGAGTGCTCCAGGAAGCGGCCCACGATGCTGGTGACCGTGATGTTCTCGCTGATGCCCGGCAGGCCGGGGCGCAGACAGCAGATGCCGCGCACCTGCAAACGCACGCGCACACCGGCCATGGAGGCCCGGTACAGGGCGCGGATGATGCCCGCATCCACCAGCTGGTTGCACTTGAAGATGATCTCGCCGTTGCCGTAGCGCTTGTGCAGCTCGATCTCGCGGCGGATCATCTCCATGAGCGGGCCGCGCATGGCCTGGGGCGAGACCAGCAGCTTGCGGTACAGGTCGCGGTCCGCATAGCCGGTCATGACGTTGAACAGGTCGGTGACGTCGGCGCAGATGTCCTCATTGGAGGTGATGAGGCCCATGTCCGTGTAGATCTTGGCCGTGGAGGCATTGTAGTTGCCCGTGCCGATGTGGACATAGCGCGTGATGTGCCCGGCTTCGCGGCGCACCACCAGGCAGAGCTTGGCGTGCACCTTCAGGCCGATGAAGCCGTAGACCACGTTGACGCCTTCCTTTTCCAGCTCTTCGGCCCAGGTAATGTTGCGCTCCTCGTCGAAGCGGGCCTTGAGCTCCACCACGGCCACCACCTGTTTGCCGCGGCGCCGGGCCTCGATGAGGGCGCGCACGATGGGCGAATCGTTGCCCGCACGGTACAGGGTCTGCTTGATGGCCAGAACGTTGGGGTCCTCGCAGGCGCGGCGGATGAAGTCCAGCACGGCCTTGAAGCTGTCGTAGGGATGGAAGAGCACCACGTCCCGCTTGCGCAGGTGGCCGAACATGTCGCCTTCCTGGAACAGGCGCGAGATGTGCCCCTGGATGCCGGGCGTCTTGAGCTGGGGCCGGTCCACATTATAGAGGGTCATGAATTCGGAAAAGCCCATGGGCCCCTTGATGCGGTAGATCTGGAAGGGTTGCAGGCGCAGGCGCCGGGCCAGAAAGTCCACCAGCTCGCGCGAGGCCTTGTGGGCGATCTCCAGCCGCACCACGTCGCCGAAGCGGCGCTGTTCCACCAGGTCGCGCACGGCTTCCAGCAGGTCGTCGGCCTCGTCCTCTTCGATCTCAAGATCGGTGTTGCGGGTGATGCGGAACAGGGCGGAGCTGACCACCGTATGGCCGGGGAAGAGCAGGCCCAGATACTGGGCCATGAGGTCTTCCAGCAGCACGATGTCGTCACCGCGCACGTTGGGGTCGAAGCCCAGGGAGGCGTAGGTCTTGGCCTCCTTGTTGCGCGGGATGAAGATGAAGCGCGAGAGGTTGTTGGGGCACTTCAGGCGCACGAAGCGCGATTCGTTGTCGCGGTTGCGCAGCTGGATGATGAAGTTGAGGCAGGTGGTGGAGATGGTGGGGAAGGGGTGCCCCGGGTCGATGGCCTGGGGCGTGAGCACGGGATAGATCTCGTTGCGGAAATAGCCGTCCAGGAAGCGGCGCTGCTTTTCCGAAAGATCGGTGTAGCGCACGATGCGCACGCCCCTTTCCAGCAATTGCGGGGCCAGGCTCTTGAGCCAGTGGCTCTGCGCGCGTGAGGTCAGCAGCAGGGTGCGGCGGCGTATCTCGGCCAGCTGCTTGGCCGGCGTGATGCGGTCGGCCGAGCCGTTGGGGGCGCCGTTGCGGTACTGGCGCAGGATGTTGGCCACGCGGACCATGAAGAATTCGTCGAGGTTGTTATAGAAGATGGCAAGGAATTTGAGCTGTTCCAGCAGGGGCTGCCGGGGCGAGAGGGCCTCGTCCAGAACCTTGGCGTTGAAGTCCAGCCAGTTGATTTCCCGGTTGAGGAAAAGGTTGGGGCAGGAAAGGTCCTGCATGTCTTCGGGCGAGCAGGGTTGCTCAGGATACTTGAGGACTATCTGGGAGGTCATGCCGCTCTCCTTGTGCGCGAGGCTGTTCCCGGGATACTGCCGCATGGTTGTGATGATCCTGTGACATTTTAGGACAGGATCGCGAAAGAAAAAGAGAAGAAAAGCAGGCGGACCTTCAGGTAGCGCCGGGGAGGTGCACGGCAGGAAATCCGCATGCCCGTAAGGTGAAACGAATTTTCAACAACTTGTCTGAGGTGTTAGCACAGGCCTTGGCGGAGCTCAAGAGGGGGCAAGGGGCCCCTAGGGAGGGGCGGCGGAGGGCCGCAGGCAGCGGCGGCAGGATCAGACAAAAAAGGGGAGGCCTTGCGGCCTCCCCTCAGTATCGGGAACGGGTCTCAGTCCTGCATGCGGAAGTCCACGCGGATCTTGAACAAACGCGTGGCGGGCAGGTTGAGGATGGGGATGCCCGTACGGGCCGTGATGTCATCCAGCGTGGCGCGCTCGTCTTCCCGCGAGGGACTGATGAGCGTGAACCAGATGTTGTAGTTGTGCTCGCGCAGGTAGTTGTGCGTGATGCCGGGACGGGCGTTCACTTCGTGTACGAAGTCGTCCATCTTGTCATCGGGCACCTTGGCCGCGCAGAGGGTGGAGACGAATCCCAGCTTGCCGGACTGGAAGTTGGCACCCAGGCGGCGGATGACGCGCCGCTCGCGCAGGCTGCGCACGCGCTCCAGGGCCTCCTCCTCCGGGATGCCCAGCAGCGTGCCCAGGTCGGCATAGGGGCGGGGCGTCAGGGGAAAGGCCGTCTGGATGATGTCCAGCAGGCGGCGGTCGGTCTCGTCCAGGGCTTCCTGCGTGGTGTGGGGACCGCAGTATTCAGGGGCGTCCGTCATGCTCGCTCACTTTGCGCCCGTGGCGCGCTTGGGCTGATAGGTGCACAGGGGCTCTTCGGCCATATGGTTGCCGTTCATGCTCCAGGCGCGGGCGCGACAGCCGCCACAGACCTTGTGGAACTCGCACACGCCGCACTTGCCTTCGTAGCACTTCTGGTCGCGGAACTGGCGGAAGTACTTGCTGTTGCGCCAGATCTCGGGGAAGGGCGTCTCGCGCACATTGCCGCAGTTCAGTTCCAGATAGCCGCAGGGCTGCACCTGGCCGGTATGGCTGATGAAGCAGAAGCCCGTGCCGCCCAGACAGCCGCGGGTCATGGCGTCCATGCCGAAGGTCTCGGGCGTGACGGCCACGCCTTCCTCATGGGCGCGCTGGCGCATGATGCGGTAGTAGTGCGGCGCGCAGGTGGCCTTGAGGTGCATGCTGGTGGTCTTGCGGAAGTCGTAGAGCCAGTGCAGCACGTCCTCGTATTCCTCGGCGCTGATGACCTGGTCGGCCAGGCCGGAGGCCCGGCCCATGGGCACCAGCAGGAAGATGTGCCAGGCGGCCGCGCCGATGCGCTCGCACAGATTGAAGATGTCCTTGAAGCTGTGCAGGTTGTTGCGCGTGACCGTGGTGTTGATCTGGAAGGGCACTCCGGCCTGCTTGAGGTATTCGATGCCGCGCATGGAGGCTTCGAAGGCCCCGGGCACGCCGCGGAACTCGTCGTGGCTGGCGGCGTCGGCGCCATCGATGGAGATGGAGCAGCGGTTGACGCCGGCTTCCTTGATCTTGCGGGCCAGTTCGGGCGTGATCAGGGTGCCGTTGGGCGAGAAGGCGCAGGTCAGCCCCTTGTTGTGGGCATAGGCCACCAGTTCATAGACATCGGGGCGCATCATGGGATCGCCGCCGGTGAAGATGATGATGGGGTTGCCCACCTGGGGGAAGGTGTCGATGAGGGCCTTGGCCTCTTCGGTGGAGAACTCGCCCGGATAGGGTTCCGGGTGGGCCTCGGCGCGGCAGTGCTTGCAGGCCAGGTTACAGGAGCGGGTCACTTCCCAGGCGATGAGCTTGCAGGCGGGCGTGCCGTCCTCAAGGGTGCGCACCATCTTGTGGCCGGGCGCGCCCCCGGGATGACCGCCGGGATGGGCACCCGCGGCACCGGGATGGCCGCCGGGGTGTCCCCCCATGCCGCCGGGATGGCCCGGCATGTGCTTCTCGTCATGCATCAGCGCACCAGCCTTTGCTTGAGCAGGGTCTCGGTGAAGTAGGTGATGAGCATCTTGGCGCCGGCGCGCTTCATGCCCAGCAGGCTTTCCATCATCACGGCTTCTTCGTTGATCCAGCCGTTGAGGCCGGCGGCGCGGATCATGCTGTATTCACCGCTCACCTGATAGGCGCACAGGGGCACGTCCACGGCGTCGCGCACCTGGCGGATGATGTCCATGTAGGGACCGGCGGGCTTGACGATGAGGCAGTCGGCGCCTTCGTCCAGGTCGGCCAGGGCTTCGATGATGGCTTCACGGGCGTTGCCGGGATCCATCTGGTAGCTCTTGCGGTCGCCGCAGGCCGGGGCGGATTCGGCGGCCTCACGGAAGGGGCCGTAGAAGGCCGAGGCGTATTTCACGGCATAGGACATGATGGGCACCATGACCAGGCCGGATTCGTCCAGGGCGTGACGGATGGCGGCCACGCGGCCGTCCATCATGTCGGAGGGGGCCACCATGTCGGCACCGGCGGCGGCATGGCTCACGGCGGTCTTGGCCAGCAGTTCCAGGGTGGGGTCATTGAGCACCGCACCGCCGGGGGTCAGGATGCCGCAGTGGCCGTGGCTCATGTATTCGCACAGGCACACGTCGGTGATGACGTAGAGCGAGGGCCAGCGATGCTTGAGGCGACGCACGGCTTCCTGTACGATGCCGTCTTCGGCATAGGCGCCGCTGGCCTTTTCGTCCTTCACGGCCGGGATGCCGAAGAGGATCACGGACTTCAGGCCGTCATCCACGGCCTTTTCCACCTGCTTTTCCAGCTCGGTCAGCGACAGCTGGTACTGGCCGGGCATGGCGCCGATCTCCTTGCGGAAGGACTGGTCTTCGGTCTCCACCACAAAGTAGGGCATGATGAGGTCTTCGGCCAGCAGGGGCGGGGTCTCGCGCACCATGCTGCGGATTTCGGGGGTCCAGCGCAAACGTCTGCCGCGATGGAAGGATTGGGACATGGTTCTACCTCGATGCGGCAATGCCGCGGTTGTGTTTGGGGAGGACGGCGACGGTTCGTCCCCGGCCCGGCGGGATCGCGGGAAAGACCGGCGCCCGGAAAAGCCTGCGTCCTGATGCCGTCGGGCGGCAGGGCACGGGGCCTTCCGATGAGAAGGCCACCATAGCGCAAAACGCCACAAGGGAAAAGCCGCCGGGCACCACTGTGATTGCAGGCATGCAAGGCGGGTCGGCAAAGCTGTGAACGGGGGTGTGTATGGATGCTCGCAACGAATTGAAGGGAAAGAGGGGACTGGTCCGCCTGCTGAATGCCACGCGGTATTCCCTGGCCGGCTACAAAGCCGCCTGGCAGGACGAGGAGGCTTTCCGGCAGATATGCCTGCTGGCCGTGATCGGCCTGCCGCTGGCCTGCTGGCTGGGGCGGGACTGGACGGAATCCGTCCTGCTGGCCGTGCCGCTGGTGCTTTGCCTGCTGGTGGAACTGCTCAACAGCGCCATCGAGAACGTGGTGGACCGTATTTCGCTGGAATGGCATCCGCTGGCCAAGAAGGCCAAGGATATGGGGAGCGCCGCCCAATTCACGGCCCAGCTTTTTCTGGCCGCCGTCTGGGGGGGCTATTTGTTAGGTCGTCTGTGGGCTTGATGAGCTCCAGATGCAGGACAGCTGACGAGGCATCCATGTACCGAAAAGAAAAGATCCCGGGATTGCAATATCCCGGGATCTTTTCTTTTGTTGCCAGACGGCCTACAGGCCGATCTCTTCGTCAGTGAGGTAGCAGGCGGGGTCCTGGGCCCATTCGTCGCCGTAGTAGGCTTCGGCGCGGGCGCGGAAGTTGCCGCCGCAGATGTTCAGGAAGCGGCACTTGGCACAGCGGCCGCCCACATGGGCCTTCTTGTCCTTGAGCTTGTGCAGCAGCTCGATGTTGGGGTCGTCCCAGATCTCGGAGAAGGGGCGCTCCAGCACGTTGCCGAAGGTGTGGTTGCGCCAGAACTGGTCGGCATGCACCTTGCCGTCCCAGGAGATGCAGCCGATGCCGCGGCCGGAGTTGTTGCCCTCGTTGTACTGCAGGAGCTCGAAGATCTCTTCGGCGCGCTTGGGGTCTTCACGCTTCATGCGCATCCACACATAGGGGCCGTCGGCGTGGTTGTCCACGGTGAGGATCTCTTTGGGCTTGCCGGCGTCGAACAGGGCGCGGGTCTCGTCCATGATGAGGTCCAGCACCTGACGGGTCTCGGCGTGATCCAGGTCTTCCTTGATGAGCTCGGAGCCGCGGCCCGAGTACACCAGGTGGTAGAAACAGGCGCGGGGCACTTCCAGGTCGGCCAGCAGGCGGAAGATGCCGGGGATCTCGCCCACGTTACGCTTGTTGATGGTGAAGCGCAGGCCCACCTTCAGGCCTTCGGCCTGGCAGTTGGCCACGCCTTCCAGGGCCTTGCGGAAGGCACCGGGCACGCCGCGGAAACGGTCGTGCACTTCTTCCATGCCGTCCAGGGAGATGCCCACGTAGGAGAGGCCCACGCCCTTGAGTTCACGGGCCTTTTCCTTGGTGATGAGGGTGCCGTTGGTGGAGATGACGGCGCGCATGCCCTTGGAGGTGGCATGGCTGGCCAGTTCCACCAGGTCCTTGCGCACCAGGGGCTCGCCGCCCGAGAAGAGCATGACCGGCGCGCCGTAGGCGGCCAGGTCGTCGATCATGGTCTTGGCCTGTTCGGTGCTGATGTCGTCGGCGCCGTCCACGGGCACGGCCTGGGCGTAGCAGTGCACGCATTTCAGGTTGCAGCGCTTGGTCATGTTCCAGACCACCACGGGCTTCTTGTCCTTGGAGAACTGGAGCAGGTGCGAGGGCAGGTTGCCGGATTCACGGCCGTAACGCAGGGCGTCGGAGGGCTCCACCTGACCGCAATACAGTTTGGAAATACCGATCATCGTACGATCCTTTACAGCGAGTCGCCGTTTGTGCCCCGCCGGGATAGCGGACACGGGGCGGGGGGTATGGCGCGGGGAAGCCCGGAGGAACGCCCGGCCTGAGTGTCTGGGGACGGGACAGGATCATCCCGCCGTCATGGTGCATGTCTGCCCGGAAGGCCGCGGGGCCTGCCGGAAGCAGAGGGAAAAACGGTGGCTGCGGGGCCGGAACGGGGAGGGCGCCGATGCGGCGGCCCCTCCCCGGCAGTCACGAAGTTAGCCGGCGATCTTGGCGCGCAGCACGTCGAACGCGGCTTCCACGCCGTCGGCCTTGGTGCCGCCGGCCTGGGCCAGGTCGGGACGACCGCCGCCGGAGCCGCCGCAAGGCGCGGCCACGTCCTTGATGAGGGCGGGCGCGGTGAAGCGGCCGTGCAGGTCCTTGGAGACGTAGAGCAGCAGGCCCACCTTCTCGCCTTCCACCGTGGCCAGGCAGGCCACGCCGGAGGGGATGCGGGAGCGCACGTCGTCCATGATGTCGCGCAGGGCCTTGACCGGCACGCCGTCCAGCTTGGCGGTGAGCAGCTTCACGCCGTTGACCTCGGTGGCCTTCTGCACCAGGTCGGCGCCGGTGGCCGGGCTGGCGGCCGCCTTTTCGGAGGCCTTGCGCAGTTTCTTCACATCGCTGTGCAGGGCCTGCACGCGTTCGGCCAGCTGGCCGGGCTTGGCCTTGAGCAGGGCCGAAAGGTCGTGCAGTTCGGCACGCTGGGCCACGGCCAGGTCATAGGCGTTCCAGCCGGTGACGGCCTCGATGCGGCGCACGCCGGCGGCCACGCCGCTCTCGGACACGATGAGGAAGCTGCCCGCCTGGCCGGTGTGGCTCAGGTGGGTGCCGCCGCACAGTTCCACGGATTCGGTATGGGCGTCGTCGCCCATGCTGACCACGCGCACGGTGTCGCCGTATTTTTCGTTGAACAGGGCCATGGCGCCGCTGGCCACGGCCTCGTCATGCTTCATTTCCTTGGTGCAGACAGGGTAGTCGGCCATGATGGCGCGGTTGACCTGGCGTTCCACGGCGGCCAGCTCCTCGGGGGTCAGGGCCGCGATGTGGGAGAAGTCGAAGCGCAGGCGCTGGCTGTTGACCAGCGAACCGGCCTGCTTCACATGGGTGCCCAGCACGGAGCGCAGGGCGGCGTGCAGCAGGTGGGTGCAGCTGTGGTTGCGGGCCGTGGCCATGCGGGCGTCTTCTTCCACGCTCAGGGCCACTTCCTGGTCGATGCGCAGCAGGCCCTGTTCCACTTCGATGTTGTGGACGATGAGGGTGGGCGCGGGCTTCTGGGTATCCAGCACGCGGGCGGCGCCGTCGGGGCCTTCCATGCGGCCGGTATCACCGGCCTGGCCGCCGGACTCGCCGTAGAAGGGGGTCTGGTTGGTGACCACATAGCCCTTCTGGCCGGCGGGCAGTTCTTCCACGCTCAGGCCGCTCTCGTCCAGCAGGGCCACGATGCGGCCCTGGCCGTTCAGGCCGCTGTAGCCGGTGAAGACGCTCTGCAGGCCGTCGTCGGCCAGCTGCTGGAACAGCGAGGAGCCGCTGCCGTCCTGGCCCAGCAGGCCGGACTTCTTCTGGCTCTCGCGGGCGCGGCGGCGCTGTTCGGCCATGTGGGCCTCGAAGCCGGCCACGTCCACGCTGAAGCCGCGCTTTTCGGACACGTCGGTGATGATGTCCAGCGGGAAGCCGTAGGTGTCGGACAGCTTGAAGCAGAACTCGCCGGGGATGACCTTGTCGCCGGCCTTTTCCAGTTCGGCCAGCTGGTCTTCCAGCAGGGCCAGGCCCTTGCCCAGGGTGAGGGAGAAGCGCTGTTCTTCCTCATGCACGGCGCGGGCGATGAAATCGGCGTGTTCGGTCAGTTCGGGGTAGTCCTCGCCCATGATCTCGGTGACCTTGCGGGCCACCTTGTACAGGAAGGGCTCGTGCACGCCCATGAGCGTGGCGAAGCGCAGGGCGCGGCGGATGAGGCGGCGCAGCACGTAGCCGCGGCTCTCGTTGGAGGGCAGGGTGCCGTCGGCGATGAGGAAGGCGGCGGCGCGGGCGTGGTCGGCGATGACGCGCAGGGCCGTGTCCACGTCATTGGTGTCGGGCGCGCTGAAGCTGTACTTCACGCCGGCCAGCTCGGCGGCGTACTGGATGATGTCCTGGAACAGGTCGCAGTCGAAGTTGGAGCGCTTGCCCTGGCAGACGGCGGCGATGCGTTCCAGGCCCATGCCGGTATCGATGTTGGGACGGGCCAGACGGTCACGGGTGCCGTCGGCGTGCTGGTCGAACTGGGTGAAGACCAGGTTCCAGATCTCCAGGAAGCGGTCGCAGTCGCACTTGCCGATGCCGCAATCCGGGCCGCAGGCCATGTCTTCGCCCTGGTCGATGTAGATCTCGGAACAGGGGCCGCAGGGGCCGGTATCGCCCATGGTCCAGAAGTTGTCCTTCTCGCCCATGCGCACGATGCGCTCGGCGGGCAGACCGGCCACTTCCTGCCAGATGGCGGCGGCTTCGTCGTCCTCGCGGAAGACGGTCACCCACAGGCGCTCCTTGGGCAGTTCCAGTTCTTCGGTCACGAACTTCCAGGCCCAGGTGATGGCCTCGCGCTTGAAGTAATCGCCAAAGGAGAAGTTGCCCAGCATCTCGAAGAAGGTGTGATGGCGCGCGGTGCGGCCCACGTTTTCGAGGTCGTTGTGCTTGCCGGACACGCGCAGGCACTTCTGCGAGGTGGTCACGCGCGGCACGTCGCGCACTTCTTCGCCCAGGAAGAACTTCTTGAACTGCACCATGCCCGCGTTGGTGAAGAGCAGGGTGGGGTCGTTGGGCGGGATCAGGGGCCCGGAGGGCAGGATGTCATGCCCGTTGCGGGCGAAGAATTCCAGATAACGGCGACGAATCTCTTTGGCGGTGAGCATAGGGGCTCCATGTTGCTGCCCGGAAGGGCGATAAAAAAACGGGCGGCCCCGCAGGGCCGCGTTGCACACAAAAAACTAGTCCAGATCGGACATGGCGGCGCTGCCGTCGTCCAGATCCTCTTCGCTGGGGATGAACTCCTGCGGATGCATGCCCAGGAATTCCGTGACCTTGGCTTCGATCTGGCGGCGCAGTTCCGGGTCCTCGTCCAGCAGGGCACGGACCTTTTCGCGGCCCTGGCCCAGCTTTTCGGAGCCGAAAGCGAACCACGAGCCGCTCTGCTCGATGATCTTGGCTTCCAGGCCCAGGTCGATGAGCTCGCCCGAGCGGGAGATGCCCTGACCGTAGAGGATGTCGAAGGTGGCGCTGCGGAACGGCGGGGCCACCTTGTTCTTGACCACCTTCACGCGGGTGCGGGAACCGAAGGACTCTTCCTTGTCCTTGAGGGTCTGGATGCGGCGGATGTCCATGCGCACCGAGGAGTAGAACTTGAGGGCGTTACCGCCGGTGGTGGTCTCGGGGCTGCCGTAGCCGGTGACGCCGATCTTCATGCGGATCTGGTTGATGAAGATCACGGACGTGCGCGACTTGTGGATGGTGCCGGTAAGGCGGCGCATGGCGTGGGACATGAGGCGGGCATGACCGCCCACCTGGCTCTCGCCCATGTCGCCTTCCAGTTCGGCCTGCGGGATGAGGGCGGCCACGGAGTCCACCACCACCAGGTCCACGGCGCCGGAACGCACCAGCATGTCGGCGATGTCCAGGGCCTGCTCACCGTAGTCGGGCTGGGAGATGAGCAGCTCGTCGGTGTTGACGCCCAGGCGCCGGGCGTAGTTCACGTCCAGGGCGTGTTCGGCGTCCACGAAGGCACAGGTGCCGCCCATTTTCTGGCATTCGGCGATGATGTGCAGGGTAAGGGTGGTCTTGCCCGAAGATTCGGGGCCGAAGATCTCCGTGATACGGCCGCGCGGGATACCGCCCACGCCCAGGGCCAGGTCGAGACCGATGGAACCCGTGGGGATGACGGGGATATTGACATGGGCTTCGTCGGAAAGCTTCATGACCGCGCCTTTGCCGTACTTGCGTTCGATGGTGGCAAGTGCGGTGCCCAGGGCTTCGGCGCGGGCTTCTTCAGGAGAAAGGGCCGGTTTTTTGGCCATAGAGACGCTCCCTGTAGGAAATTTAAGCAACGCAGTATAGCAAAGCGCGCACGGCAAGGCAAGGAAGGCGGCGGGCCTCCCGGGACGGGCCCTTGCGGGCTGCGGGGATGCCGCCTTCGTCACGGCACGGGCCCCTGCGCATGCCGGGCATCACAGGATACGCCCCGGGCAGGGGGACGGCTGTGCGGGCGCGCACAAAAACTGCGTTATTCAGGAATAAATCTCAATAATTGTCAAGGGGAGAAGGGCCGGCTGTGCGGCGGCAGGAGTGGGGCGCGCTGCTCCTGCTCCCTGTACCGTATCCCGCTCCAGGTCCCGATGCCGTGCAGGCGCGCCGGAGCGGACGGACGGGCCTTCGGTCCGCGCCGTCAAACGGCAGGCCCATTCGCCGGGAAAGGGGTGCCGCGGCAGGGGATGCGGCACGCGTGCGGCTCCTCAAGAGCTTCCCCATCCCTGCACGGGGCCCGCAGAGGCGGCAGAACGAAAAAACCTATCCAAAAGCTGTGAAAATCCGGGCCGGGCTCTTGCCTCCTGCCCCCGCTTTCGCGTAGAAGGCGGGCCATGATGAACACTCCCTCCGATTTCCAGACCCCCGCCGCGCCCGGCATGGTCAATGCTGACCAGCGGCCGGTGGATGTGGTCGTGCTTTTTTCCGGCGGCCTGGACAGCATCCTGGCGGCCAAGGTCCTGGAGGAACAGGGCCTGCGGGTCTGCTGCCTGCACTGCCATTCCCCCTTCTTCGGTGATCCCGGCGCCGTGGAGCGCTGGAGCAACCTCTACGGGCTGGACATCCGCACCCTGGACGTGAGCGACGATTTTTGCGCCATGCTGCGTGCCCGTCCGGCCCACGGCTTCGGCAAGGTCATGAACCCCTGCGTGGACTGCAAGATCCTGCTCCTGCGCCATGCCCGCCTTTACATGGAGAGCATCGGCGCGCGCCTGCTGGCCACGGGCGAGGTCATGGGGCAGCGTCCCATGTCGCAGCGCCGGGACGTGCTCAACGCCATCCGCCGCGATGCCGGGGTGCAGGACATCCTGCTGCGTCCCCTGAGCGCCCTGCATCTGGCGCCCACACCCGCCGAGGAGGAGGGCTTCGTGGACCGTTCCCGTCTGCTGGGCATCAGCGGGCGCGGCCGCAAGGACCAGCTGGAACTGGCCAAAAAGTACCAGCTGCCCGAGATCCCCACGCCCGGCGGCGGCTGCCGTCTGGCGGACAAGGAGAACGCCCGCCGCTACTGGCCCGTGCTCTCCCGCTGGCCCGAGCCCGACACGCGGGCCTTCAAACTCTCCAATCTGGGGCGGCAGTTCTGGGCGCAGCAGGACGGCCGGGACTACTGGCTGGCCATCGGCCGCACCAGTGCCGACAACCAGGCCCTGCACACGGTACTGGGCAAGGACGATGCCAAGATCCACCTGGCCGACATCCCCGGTCCGCTGGCCGTGGCCTGCGGGGGCCGTACATGGCCGGAAGAGGTGCTGCGTGCGGCGGCGGCCCTGATGGCCTCCTACTCCGGCAAGGCCGTGCGCCTGGGGGCCCCCGTGGGCGTGCGGGCCAGCTGGCTGGGCGGCGGCTGGCAGGGCGAGGTGCTGCCCTCGCGTGAGGGCATCTGGCAGGAGCCGGCCTGGGTGCCGGCCCGTGAGGAACTGCGTGCCGAGCAGAAAGCACGCCTGCACGGCATCCCGCCGCAGGAGGAGGCGGGGGAATAGGCGCGTACCGCTTTACAAGATGACGTTTTCCGGGTAATGAGGAGCGATTCCTCATTATGGGGCAACAATGCCAAAATCGTGCCTACAGGGCCAGTTTTGGGAGGCTTATATGGACCAGAAGGATATAGAGTATTTCCGCAAGCTCCTCACCAGCATGCTGGAGGAAGCCAAGCAGAAGGGCGACTCCACCATCGAAGAGCTCACGGACAGCAATGAAGTCTTTGCCGACCCTGCTGACCGGGCTACCGCTGAATCCGACCGCGCCTTCACCCTGCGCATCCGTGACCGCGAACGCCGCCTGATCCGCAAGATCCAGTCCGCGTTGCAGCGCATCGACGACGGCACCTACGGTATTTGCGACGAATGCGGCGAAGAGATCGCCATCCCCCGTCTCAAGGCCCGTCCTGTCACCCGTCTGTGCATCAACTGCAAGGCCAAGCAGGAAGAGGACGAACATCTGCGCGGCGACTAGCGCGCATCCCTGACCTGTGCCGCCGGAGCGCGGCATCCTTTGACCTTTTCACAAAAAACGGGCTCCGGCCCGTTTTTCTGTTTTTTGCTCCGGCTTCGCGCCGGTAAGGACATCCCCGGCAATATCTATGGACGCCCATCTTTTTTCCCGTTTTTGCGAGGAGCTCGCCCCGCGCATCATCGGCGGCTGGCTGGAAAAGGTGCAGGAACCGGCCCCCGGCCTGCTGGCCTTCAACATCAATCTGGCCGCGCGCGGCCAGAGCTACGGCCAGGCAGGCGGCAGCCGCAAGTGCCAGCTGTGCCTGCGCGCCGCACGCAAGGAACCCTTCCTCTTCCTTTCCCGCAGCCGTCTGGCCGCCGGGCGGGCCCCCTCGGCCCCGGTCATGCGCCTGCGCAAATATCTGGCCGGGCACCGTATCCTGGCCACGGTCTGCTGCTTCAGCCGCCGCCAGCTCTGGCTGCTGGTGGGCGGGGAGGCCGCGGCCGAAGAGGCCCTGCGCCGCCAGATGGTGCTCTGGAGCCCGGCGGAAGGCGAGGAGGACGGCCTTTCCCCTGAGAGCGGGGCGCAGCCGGACATGGCGGACATGACGCCGGAGAGCGGCGAGGCCGCGGAGCGGGAGCCCCTGGCCACCTGGCTGCTGCTGGACTTGCGCGAAGGGGCCTCGGTACGCTTCTTGCCCGTGAGCCGCAGCCCGCAGGAAGAGTCCCTGCGCTGGCCGGAGCCCGGAGAGCTGGAAGAGGCCCTGGCGCACTGGCGGGACTGGCCGGTACTGACCCCGGCCCTGCGCCGTGCCCTGCCCCTGTATGACGAGCTGGACCGGCAGGCCCTGCTGGAAGACCTGCGCCTGGGCGGCGGGGACGTGTTCTACTATACGCCGCCGGATGGAGAGGCGGAGGAGAAGGCCGGGAACGAGCGGCCCTCCTGCCGCATCGCGGCTTGGCCCCTGCCGGATGCCCTGGCCCAGGGCTGGCATGAGGAGCAGGGGGAAGACATCCTCGGCCTGGTGGAGAAGGCCGGGCAGAAGCTGGTGCTGGAAAAGGCCGCACGCGACGCCGCCGGTGCCGCTGCCCTGCCCCTGTCGCGCCGTCTGCGCAAGCTGGAACAGCTGCTGGCCAAGCTGGATGAGGAAGAGCAGCGCCTGCTGGGCATGTGCACCGCCCGTGAGGACGGCCTGCTGTTGCAGGCCTGGCTGTGGCGCTGGCCTGCGGATTTCCGCGCACCGGAGCTGGTGCTGCCGCCGCCGGAGGAAGGCGACGGGGACACGCCGCGCAAGACCGTGAAGCTGGATATGCGGCGCAGCGTGCGGGACAATATGGAACGCCTGTTCCATACGGCCCGGCGCGGGCAGCGTGGCCTTGAACATCTGGCGGAACGGCGTGCGGTGCTGCGGGCCGAACTGGCCACCGTGCAGGCGGCCCGGCAGGAAGCCCTGCTGGGCGGTATCGGGCACGCCGCCGGAGAGGCCGGGAAGCCCGACAGGAACACGGTGGCGCTGGGGGCCCTGCGCGGTGCGGCCCTGCCGCGCAACGTGCAGCTCTTCGTCAGTGACGACGGCTTTGCCCTGCTGCGCGGCCGTGACGCCAAGGGCAACATCGCGGCCCGCAAGCTGGCCGCGGCCCACGACATCTGGCTGCATACCGACGGCGGCCCCGGCTCGCACGTCATCATCCGCCGGGCCCATGCCGGACAGGAAGTGCCGGAGCGCACCCTGGACCAGGCCGGGGCGCTGGCGGCCTGCAAGAGCTGGCAGAAGGACGCGGCCCGGGCGCGCATCCTCTACGCCGAGGTGCGCCACATCCGCAGCATGCGCGGCGCGGGCACAGGCACCGTGCGCATGGACAAGATCCTCTACAGCCGCGAGGTGCCGGTGGATGCCAGTCTGGAGACCCGTCTGCTGCCGGAAAGCCCTGCGGGGAAGACGGACGGGACGGGCAGGGACTGAGCTCCGCCGTACGGCTTTTGCGCCCCATGGGCGTGCCCTTTGTCCTTTTCGGCTGACGGGCCCGTGCGTGCGGCCGTTGTCCTGCTGTCGTGAGCGGGCGCGGCATGATCTGGCCCGCGTCTGCCGGCAGGGACAGGGGCACTGTCCCGACTGAGCGACGGGCACAGGCAGGTCCGGTGATGCGCGCAGAGACGGGCCTGCCGGTAAAAGGGCCCGCTGGCGGCAAAGAGCGGTAGTGTCTGCCTTTACGGCAGTGGGGTGGCGTCGCGCGCCTGGGGATCGTCCGTCTTTCGGCCCATTGTGTCGATGAAGTACCAAGCATCGCTTTCCCAGTACCAGTGCTCGCCGCCGGAGCCCGGGACCTCCTTGCGTTGTCCCGTGTCCGTGACTTTCGCCTTGCCGCCTTCGAAGGGGAGGGCAAAGGCGAAACGGGGCGCTATCACCACCCGGCCGCTCTCGTCCGCATAACCCATGCGGCCCCGGTCATCCACGATGCGGTACAGGCCTTCGCGGACATAGTCGGGGCCGTTGTCATAATGGAAGGGGACGACAGCTGGTGACGCGGCGCAGCCGCACAGGAGCAGGGCCAGCAGCAGGGAACAGCCTGTATTTTTCATCAAAAATTCCTTTGTGGTTTGAAACCTCCCCCTTCAGGGGGAAAAGAGTGGTTGACAAGACGGCGGAGCCGATGAAATCCTTTTCCGTAACCTCTCCCTTTAGGGAGGGGCAATCCGCACGACCCCTATCCGTCGGCTGCGGAGTCAGTCGGCGGACGGGGCGACTGTGGATTGAAACATGGGGCTCCTTGATATGTACCGGTGAGCACTGACAGACGGGGATGGTCCCGGGCTCCGGCCCCGCCATCATGACGATGGGACAGCGTGCGTCCGGGATGGCCACCGGGCAGACAGCGGCGGCATCTTTCAGGTAAACGGTATGGAAAAGCCACCCTTGCGGGTGGCTTTTTTTGTCTGGGAGCGGACAGGGGCTTTCCCGCTGTCCTACTTGAACAGGATCAGGCAGACCATCTCCATGTCGTCGGGGCCGTCGTTGTAGACGGCATGCCATTCGCCGTCGGGACAGACGGCCGTGTCCCCGGCATGGAGCATGACCTCGGTGCCGTTGTCGTCATAGCGGCACTGGCCCTTGAGGATGTGGTAGACCTCCATGTCGCCCACATGCTGGTGACGGCCCACGGCGTCGCCGGGCCCCAGGCGCACGATGTTGAACAGGCGCCCCTTGTCGTAGAACTCGCCTTCGTTGAGGAGCTGGGTGGCGTGGGCCAGGCCCGGGCCTCCGGCGATCTGTTTGTCGAAGCGGATGTGGTCTTCCTTGCGGCGGATCATGGTTTCCTCCTGGGGGTTGGACGGGGTTCGGGCCCGTCATGGGCGCACGGGTCAGGCCGTCAGCTGACGGTCCTCGTCGGTGGGCGTGTCGTCATCGACCGCAGGCCGGGGCCGCGACGCCAGCTTGCCGCCGGGACGGGGCTTGCGGTTGCGCAGGGGACGCTGGGGCCGGGCGCTGCCGTGCGGGGCGCGACGGTCGGCGGGAGAGTCGGGCAGGGCCGCCGTGGGGCGCGTGGCCATGTCACGCGGGCTCCGGGCACGGGGCGGCATGTCCTTGATGTGCACGTCCATCTGCGGGAAAGCGATCTCGATATTGTTCTTGCGGAACAGCTGGTCGATCTCGAACAGCAGCTCCGAGGCCGTCTTGACGCTGACATCGTAGTCCCGCACCCAGAAGCGCAGGGTGAAGTCCAGGGTGCTGGCGCCGAAGTTGGAGAACAGCACCACCGGCGCGGGGTACTTGAGGATGTCGCTGTGGCCGTTGGCCACGGAGGCCAGCAGCTTCATGACCAGGGTGGTGTCGCTGCCGTAGGCCACGCCCACCACCACGTCACGGCGCACCGTACGGCTGTTGCGCGTCCAGTTGATGAGGCGCGTGGACACGAACTCGGAGTTGGGCACGTAGATGACGGCGTTGTCGTAGGTCTCCACGATGGTGGCGCGCACGCTGATCTTGCGCACGCGGCCCGTGGTTGTGCCCACTTCGACCACGTCGCCTACCTGCATGGTGCGGCTGAAGATGAGGATCAGGCCGGAGAGGAAGTTGTTGATGATGGTCTGCATGCCGAAACCGATACCGACGGACAGACCACCGGCGACCATGGCCAGGTTGCTCAGTTCCATGCCCAGCGAGCGCAGGGTGAACAGGCCGAAGAACGCCCACAGGGCGTAGGTGAAGGCCGTCTGCAGGGGCTGGATGAGCGTGGGGTCGATACGCAGACCGCGGCTGGGCATGCGCGAAAGGAAGAGCGTGCCCATGCGCACGGCGGTGCGGGTCAGGAAGAAGACGCTGATGATGAGCAGCACCTGCACCATGTTGAAGCGCGTCTCGCCCACGTTGACGCCCTGGAGTACGAAGTCCTGCAGCAGGGAAAGGCCGCCGGGCAGGGTGCAGACCCACAGGGACATGCCGCCGATGACCAGCAGCAGGATGACAGGCGCGGCCAGGGCCAGCATGAGGCTGGAGACGGCCGCCGAGCCGCCCTCGTCGGGCAGCTGGTCATTGTAGCGGTTGATGGCCGACATGCTGGCCACGCTGATCTGCAGGGCCAGCGAGCAGGAGACGTAGAACAGGTACAGGCCCATGCTGAAGATGTGCAGGCCCATGACGGCCAGCACCAGGGTCACCCAGAAGATGAAGGCGCTGCCCGACAGGATGGTGGACTCGAGCTGGGTGCTGGCCTCCAGGGTGTGGCTCCTGGCGCGCCACAGACGGTGCAGGAGCATGAGCACCACCCAGGCGATGAGGGTCACCACCGGCGGCAGGGGCAGGTAGATCAGGATGTAGGAAAAGAGCGTCAGAGGGATGAGCTGCCACAGGGGGTTGTTGACGGCGGCCTTGTCCGGGTGCTGCAAGCGGCGCAGGTCCCAGGCCAGGAAAACCTCGCCGATGATGATGCTCAGGTTGCCCAGGGCCAGGAAGCAGCGGAACACATCCCCGTGGGCGGACAGCGACGAAGCCAGCAGGGACAGGCCCAGGCCGATCCAGGGCAGGCTCACATGGAACATGTGGCGGCCCACCTCGCCGTGGGTCCCGGAATGGCGCCAGCGACGGTAGAGCACCATGCCGGTGAACAGCACCAGCAAAAGGCAAAGGGCGAAGCGCAGGCCGGCCGTATGCCAGTCGTCGGCGCTGACGGGGATCTCCACGGGCAGGCGCAGCTGGATGCCCTGCCAGACATATTGCAGGCGTTTGGGCACGGTCTCCCAGGTCTCGAGGCTGAGATAGGGCACCGGGCCTTGCAGATAGTAGTCCCGCCACAGCTGGGGCAGCATGGTGGCGATGTCTTTCTGTGCCTTCTTCAGGTCGGCCATCATGTCCTGGGTGGGCGACAGCACGGAATCATAGCGCTTGATGACGTCGGTCAGGCTTTTCTGGGCCTTGGTGACCTGGCGCGAGTAGTCGCGGATCTCGGCGTTGGACGGCAGATCCTTGGTTTCGGGCAGGCTCTCGGCCAGATGGTTGACGCGCTCCAGCAGGGAGTTGACGCTGTTGCGGGCCAGCAGCACGGGGTCGATGACCTGCTGCATCTGCTGCACGGTGAAGGAGATGCGGCGGTCCAGGGCCTCCAGCGGGTTGGGCCAGTTTTTGAACGTGTTGATGAGCAGGAGCAGGCGGCGGGCTTCCTCGACGATGGGCCGCGCCTGCTTGGACATGGTCTCCGCCTGCTTGTTGATGTCACGCACCAGGCCGCGCGTACTGCTGTTGATGTCGTCCAGCATGTCCTTCTGGCCGGCCCAGATGTCCTCCAGCGGGTCCACCGTGGGAGCCGCATCGGCTTCGGCAGGGGCGCTGGAAGCGGCTTTTTTGTCCTGGGCCTTGTCGTCCTTTTTGGCGTCGGCCTTGTCGTCGTTTTTCTGGGGCGCTTCGTCGGCCAGGGCACAAGTCGGGCCGACGAGGGAGGTCATCTCCCGGCAGGCGTCTCCGGAAAGGGCCGGCACGAGGCTGAGGACGGTCAGCAGCATGAGAACGGGCAGGGAACGGAACAGGCAGCGATACATGGTTCACCTCAGGGAAAGACCCCTGCCGGAAAGGGACAGGGGCATCATGACATTGAAAAGCCAGCAATAGCGCAAGATGTGCTGATTGAAAAGAGGTCTTCCTGTAAACATGCGGCTACCCCCGGGAGCAGGCGGATGGCCCGGCTTTACAAGCCCTTCCGTGCCCGGCATAGTGAGCTCATGTCCCAGAGCCTCTCTTCTTTCCTCCGTCAGGATGTCCCGGCCTCTGCTCCCAGGGCGGCTGTTGCCCTGCAACGCTTTTCCCCCGCCGACAGCGGGGCCGTGGCACAGGCCCTGCCCCCTCTTCTCGACCGCGCGGGCCTGGCCTCGTCCTTTTCCCTGTGTTCGGCCCATGTGCTGGTCAAACCCAATCTGCTGACGGCCACGCCCCTGGCCTGCACCAGCCCCGTGGTGGTGGCCGCCGTCTGCCGCTGGCTGCTGGACCAGGGGGCTCGCGTGCGGGTGGGGGATTCGCCCGGTTTCGGTACGGCCACGGCCGTGGCCCGGCAGACAGGCGTGGAAGAGGCCCTGCGGCCGCTGGGCCTGCGGGTGGAGTCCCTGGCCGATCCCCGTCCGCTGGAGCTGCCCCTGCGCCGGGGCGGGCCCGTTTCCTTCGGGGTGGCCCGGGTGGCGCTGGAAAGCGACGTCATCTTTTCCCTGCCCCGGGTCAAGGCCCATTCCCAGATGCGTCTGACCCTGGCGGTCAAGAATCTGTTCGGCTGCGTCTGCGGCCTGCGCAAGGCCCTCATCCATACGCGGCAGGGACAGGATCCCGACTTTTTCGCCGACTGCATCGCCGCCCTCTGGGCCGGTCTGCCGCCGGTGGCCGCCGTGGCCGACGGCCTGACCGCCATGCATGTGACGGGCCCCAGCAAGGGGCAGCCCTTCCCCCTGGGCCTGCTGGGGGCCAGCCCTTCGGCCATGGCCCTGGACGAGGCCCTGTGCGCGGTGCTGGGCCTGCCCCTGGCCGGCACGCCCCTGGGCGCGGCCCTGGAACGCCGGGAAGCGCCGGGATGCCGCCGTGCGGGCTGGCAGCCCGACTATGTGCTGGCCCGGCCCGAAGATTTCGACAGGACGGGCTTCATCCTGCCGGACGAGCTGATGCACACCTCGTTCCGGCCCTGGCGCCTGTTCAAGAGTTGCCTGCGCCGCCTGTGGCTGGCGCGCCGGAAATAACGAAAGCTGCTCCCCCACGGGGAGCGAGGAGTTGACCATGCCTGTGTTCCTGCCGGGCCAGACCGACATCTATGCCCTGACCGATGCCCGCCTTTCCTGCGGCCGCACGCTGGAGACCGTGGTCTCCGCCCTGCTGGGGGCCGGGGTCAAGATCATCCAGTACCGTGAAAAGCACATGAAATCCGGTGAGATGCTGGAAGAATGCCGCCTGATGCGCCGCCTGACCCGCGAGGCCGGGGCCTGCTTCATCGTGGACGACCATGTGGACCTTGCCATCCTGGCCGAAGCCGACGGCGTGCATATCGGACAGGAGGACTTCCCCCTGCCTGCGGTGCGCCAGCTGGTGGGCCCCAAGATGTGCATCGGCCTGTCCACCCACAGCCCGGAACAGGCCAGGGCCGCCGTGGCCGTGGGCGCCGACTACATCGGCGTGGGGCCCATCTTCGCCACCAAGACCAAGGAGGACGTGGTGGCCCCGGTGGGCTTCGATTATCTGGACTGGGTGGCCGCCAACATCAGCATCCCCTTCGTGGCCATCGGCGGCATCAAGGAACACAACATCACGGATGTGGCCCGTCACGGGGCCCGCTGCTGCGCCCTGGTCTCCGAACTGGTGGGCGCCCCCGACATCGCCGCCAAGGTGCAGGCCGTACGCGCCGCCATGCAGCGGGGGATGTAGGATATGATTTCTTGAGGGGCGGGGGACCCCCTCGCCTGGCGCGAGAGGTGCTCCCCCGCCCCTCAAACTCCCCACCCCCTCCCCAGCGCGCTTTATCCCGTCTTTCCTGAGCGAGGAGATGTGTGGATGATCCGTATTTTTTCTTCCAGAGGCACAGCCTTTCGTCATGCAGGCCGATGCTGTGTGATCGAAAAGAAAGAGGCGACCGTCATGTGACGGTCGCCTCTTTCTTTTCAGCTAGGTAATGGAATAAAGCGCGGTTGGGGAAGGGGCCCCTTCCCCGGCAAAGTCCGATGACAGGCCTTAATCGAAGCTCTTGGCCCAGCGCAGGATATGGGCGTGCAGCAGGCGCACGGCCTGGAGGAAGCGGGGGCCGCGGCCCTGGTAGTGCTGGCAGAGCTGGTGCCAGAAAAAGGCCATGCTGGCCAGTTCCGGGCAGGACTGCATGTGCTGGAGGATGGTCATGCACAGGGGGTGGCCCGTGGGATCGAAGCTCTCCGGCAGGGGGGCGCATTCCTGCAGCAGGGTCTGGAGCAGGTGGGCGCAATGGCTCAGGGCTTTGCCCACGCGGGCCGCGAACTGGCTGGAGTAGTTGGGGCAGGCCATGCTCAGGGGCACATTGGTCAGGGGCGTGGGCTCCGTGGCCCCGGAGGTCAGGTCATCCAGGATGCGCCGCCAGTAGACGCGCTGCTGGCAGAGCCAGAGGGTGCGGTCATCGGCCTTGTGGTCGGACAGGCAGGTGGTGGTGATGAAACCGCGCGAGTCGGTGGCCGTCTGCCAGATGCGGGCCTCACGGCAGGCCGAGGTGGTGATGCCTTCGCTCCACTGGCCGCTGGTGAGCTTGGCCAGCACCAGGTCGGCCACGATGGAGGCGCTGATGTGGTGGCGGCACTTCTCGCCCAGGACGCAGTCGTGGTCATGCGGGCAGGGATGGCAGGGCAGGGTGGGCTCCAGGCAGCAGCTGCCGGGCAGGTAGGGGCCGGTATCGCAGGGCTGGGCCGTGGCCAGGAAGATGGAGAGCAGGGGCAGGCCCAGACCGGCCGCCAGATGCATGGTGCCGGTATTGTTGGTGACCAGCATGGCCATCTCGCGCAGGACGGCGCCCAGCTCGAAGATATTGGTCTGTCCCACCACGTCCACGAAGGGGGTGCTGGTCAGGCGGGCGTATTCGTCGGCCAGGGGGCGTTCCGAGGCCTCGCCCAGCAGGACGGGGCAGATGCCCTCTTCCTGCCAGATGCGCTTGCCCAGCTCCACAAAGTGGCTCACCGGCCACTGGCGGCGTTTTTCGCTGGCGCCCAGCTGCATGCCGATGAAGCCGTGCCGGATCACCGGTGCGTGGGCCAGCAGGCGGCGGGCCGTCTCGCGGGCCTCGGTGCCCAGTTCGCTGAGCAGGCCGGAGCCGGGCTGGGAGAGCAGCCGGCCGGAAAGGCCGCCCAGTAGGGGAGCGCCGGTCATGCGGAACATGTCGGCCAGGTTGAAGGGCGCGTTGCTTTGGCGCAGCTCGGCGGCATGGAGAAAGGCGGGCCAGAGGCCGTCCACGCGCGGACGCCCTTTGTGGTCCAGTCCGAAGCCCAGCACGGCCTCGGGCGCGGGGGCCAGGGCGGTGGCCAGCAGACGGGCGGGCATGCTGGGCGTCAGGTTGATGATGTGGTCGGCCTGCACGGTGGCGCGCAGGTTTTCGGCCCACGCCTGCAGTTCGTGGCGGGTGGCGTCGGCCTGTTCGGGGCTGACCAGGTGATCGGGCACGGTGAGCAGGGGGCTGGCGAATTGCAGCAGGCCCTCGGTGTCCGCGTATTTTTCCAGACAAAGCAGCGTGGTGCTGCGCCCGGCCTTGTGCAGGTCGTGCAGCAGGGGCTGGCTGAGCAGCAGATCCCCGAAGCGGTTCAGATTGATGACAAGAGCATCCAGACGCATGACAGTTTCCTTGCGGAGGGTGAAGATTCCCGTGGTGCTGGGCACGCTGACGGGGGGAGCTTTCTAGCAGAACTGGGCGCGGACGTCCAGACGGGGCGGGGATCGGAAAGGGCTCGGCGGGAAAAGCGGCAGCGCGGCAGGGGACCGGGGAGGCCGCCGTATCACGACACGCCGTCCATACCCGGCGGCCGTCAGGCACGCACGGATCGTCCGGTGCCGGACGGACGCAAAAGATGGCCCCGCCTCTCCGGAAGGTACCGGGGCGGACCAAGGTCAGCGCTGCGGGCCAGCGCCGGCGCCGGATGCAGGTGCCTGTCAGGGACGCCGTTCGTCCTGCGGCTGTGCCGGGGCCTGTTCCTGGGGGGCCGTGCTGAAGGGCGAGGTGATCTCCTTGGCCAGCAGGGTCACGAAGAGGGCCGGGATCCCGGAATCCACGCTGAACTCGCGGTGGGCCAGCAGGCCTGTGCGCATCTGGCTGCTGCCGCGGGCATTACGGCTGCCCACGTTCTGGAGCATGAAGCGCTTGGGGCGCTTGTCGCTGGGGACACGGCGCTGGACCAGCAGGATGTCCGAAAGGACGAGGGTCGCGCCCTTGCCGGAAAGTTCCGACGGTGCCCCGTAGCCGCCCTCGACCATGCGATGGGCCGAGGCTGCGTCGGTGATGCCGGCTTCCAGCACGCTGGCCTGGATGATGAACCCGGCCTGGCTGGGGTTGTCGGTGATGTCGTACTTTTCGGCGCGCAGCAGGCGCTCCACTTCGGCGCGCAGGCCGAAGACATGGCGGCTCTGGTCGCGGACGCTGACGTAGACCACAGGCGTGGTGTCATCGTCGGCCGGGGCCAGAGAACCCTGGCGCAGGACCTGGATGTCGGTGGGGGCGGGCTGCCGGTGCTTGCAGCCCGGAAGCAGCAGCAACAGCAGCGCGAGGAGGAGAAAGAGCGTTTTTTTCATGCGTCTCCGGGACGGCGACAGGGCTTGCGGCCCCTGCGGGGGAGCTGCCCACGCCACGCGGCAGCGGGCACGATGGCAGGAGGACCGGCGCGTCCAGAGCGGACGCGGTACTGTCTCCGAGGTCAGCCCTATACCGCAGAAATCACAGGCATGTCCAGCAGGCGGCCTGCCGCGGTAAAAAGGCGGTTGCCGGCATCCGGGCACAGGCCGGTACGCAAAGGGGCCCCGTCCTTTGCCGGACGGGGCCCCCGGGAAAGCGGGTCTTAACGCACCAGGTAGGGCATGCGTACCGTCAGCGCCTCTTCAGGGCAGTCGATCTCGCACGGCAGGCAGAACCAGCAGGTGCGGTTGGCCTCGAAGGCCCGGCCGCAGGCCATGCAGCGGGCGGCTTCCTTTTGGGCCTCTTCAGGCGTGAGGACCTGTTCCGTCACGGCGGTCAGGCTCCTTTCCGCAACAGGCAGCCGGGTCAGGCTGCCCCGGGGCACCCCGTTGGAGCGTTCGAGATGGGGCTCGAAATCATTGCACCAGCCCTTTTCCGCCATTTCATCCAGAGCCAGCGGATATTCTTCGCACAGGAAGCGGGAGACACAGCGGGCGACGCTGCGGCCGGAGGCCATGGCCGCCACCACGGACGAGGCGCCGGTCGTGCAGTCGCCTGCGGCGAACACCTTGTCCCTGCCGGCCAGCCGGCCGGTCTGCGGATCGGCATCGAGCAGGTGCCGTGCGGTCTGCGGCAGGCCGTCCACAGGGTCGAGGCCCTGACCGATGGCCAGCACGACCATGTCCGCGCTCCGTTCGGCCGTGCACAGGGGATCGAGTTCCGGAGCGAACGCGCCGTTATGGTCAAAGACAGCCAGGCAGCGCTGCATGGTACAGGTCAGTCCGTCCTGACCGGCACGGATGGCCGTGACGCCCCAGCGGTTCTCGATGCGCACGCCTTCTTCCAGGGCCTCGTCACGCTCGCCTTCCGGGATGGGCATGTCGTAAGGACCTTCCATGACCAGCATGGTGACGTCGAGGCCCATTTTTTTGAGGCTCAGGGCCACGTCCATGGCCGTGGAGCCACCGCCGATGACGATGGCCGATGCGGCATCGAAGCGTTCGCCCTTCCTGGCCTTGTGCAGGACCTCCAGCGCACCATGGACGGCGGGAAGATCCGCTCCGGGGATGCGGGGAGACAGGGAGCGGCCAAGGCCCAGGGCCAGCAGGACGGCATCGTATTCCTGTTCGAGGGCATCGAGCGAAAGATCGGCGCCCAGGCGCTTTCCGCTTTCGATGCGCACGCCCAGCGCGGTCACCTGCGCCACGGCGCGGTCCGTCACGGCATCGGGAAGGCGGAAGGCCGGGATGCCGGTGCGCAGCAGGCCGCCGGGCTTGTCCCCGGCGTCGAACAGGGTCACGTCGTGCCCGGCCGCAGCCAGTTCGTAAGCGGCCATCAGACCGGCAGGGCCCGCACCGACCACGGCGGCCCGTTTGCCGGTAGCGGGGGCTTTCTGGGCGGGGGCGGCGACGACGGCCGGGAAGCGCTCGGAAAGGTAACGTTTGATGGCCCGGATGTGCACGGCGCCGTCATGGCAGCCCGTGTGGCGCTGACAGGCGCTTTCGCAGGGGTGGTTGCAGATATAGCCCAGCACTTCGCCAAAGGGGGTGTCCTGACGCAGATGGGCGGCGGCATCTTCTTCCCGGCCCTTGGCCAGCAGGCGCAGGTAGCCCTGGCAGTTGATCTGGAGAGGGCAGGCCTGGCGGCACGGGCCGATGGCCAGACGCAGGTTGTCCATGATGCAGCGGTCAACACAGTTGCCGCAGGCCAGACAGCGTTCGGGATCGACCTTGATGTTCAGATCGGAAATCATTACAGCACCACTTCCTCTTGCATAGTGTTCTGAACGCGTACCTTGCTCGGTACGATGGCATCGTCGGCGCCCTTCTTGAGGACGACATGGCACTTCCAGTTGACGTCGTCGCGCTCGGGGAAGTCGAAGCGCTTGTGGGCGCTGCCCCAGCGGCTTTCTTCACGGAACCTGGCGGCCGTGGCGGAGAGGTCGGCGGAACGGATGATGTTTTCCACTTCGTACATCAGGGCAAGGTCATGGCCGTTGCGGACCATGACGTTCCCGCGCAGTTCGTCCTTGAGGATCTCGGACCATTCGAGCCAGCGCGTGAGCTTGAGGTGGTTCTTGGGAGAGATCGTGTAGTCGGTGATCAGGCGGCGGGCCTTGTGCTCCAGCTCGGGCAGGGCGATCTCGCCGTCCATCTTGCTGCGGCGCTCGTGTTCGGCCAGGAAGCTCTCCACGGCGTCGGCATCGAACGCGGGCTGATCCTGGGCCGCCGCGAATTCCACGGCCTGCTCCCCGGCGATCTCGCCAAAGACGAAGGCGCCGCTCAGGTGCTGCTGGGGCACGGAGGCCACGTCACCGGCCGCGTACAGGCCGGGCACGCAGGTCTCGGCCTTTTCATTGATGCGGAAGCCGCTGAGGCCGTGACCGCCGCACAGCTGGCATTCCGTGGGCCACAGCTCGATGTCCTGCTTGCGGAAGTCGACCCGGCGTCCCTTGAAGAAGCGCTCCTGCACCGGGCGCTCGGTGGAGAACAGGACGTTCTCGATCTCCTTGATGGTCTCTTCCTTCAGATGGCTCAGGCGGATGCGCAGGGGATAGTTCCCCTTGGCGAACACGTCCTGCATGCTGCTGCGGCGGCCCACTTCGTTCTCCATGAGGATGTTGTCGAAGATGTCCAGCACCCGGCCGCCGCGGGTGACCGTGACGGCCAGCAGGGGCATGCTGGCATCTTTGATCAGCATGGAAGAGCGGGTGTATTCCATGCCCGTCAGACCGGCGCCGGCATCGAAACCGGCGATGTAGCCGTCCCCGGTGTTGCCGGGGAAGTCGAACAGGCCGTAATGGTAGTCGGAAGCGGGCAGGGAGTAGCGGGCCGTCCCGCCGTTGGAGAGCAGGACGGTCTTGGAGCGACAGACGACGACACGGCCGGAACGGGTGTTGAAGCCGATGGCCCCGGCGATGCGGTCCCCGTCCTTGAGGAGGCGGGTGACCATGGTGCGGTTGTAGGTCTTGGCCCCGAGTTCCGTGGCCCTCTGGGCGATCATCACTTTCAGGTTGGGTTCTTCCATGCAGGCCTGGAATTCGCCCTTGACGTGGTATTTGAGCGTCTTGAACTGGCCTTTTTCATCCTTGGGGAAGTAGACGCCCCACGATTCCAGCTTTTTGAGCAGTTCGAAGGAACGTGCCGCCATGACGTAGCTCGGGCCGTAGTCACAGACGCCCAGCGAGCTTTCGGTGATGGCGTCCACGTACATCTCCGGCGTCGCCTTGCCGGGGATGGCCACGATGTTCAGGGCATCCATGCCGCGGGCGATGGAGCCCCCGTACTTGAGGTCGCTTTTTTCAAAGATGACGACCTTGAGCTTCGGATTGCTTTCCAGCGCCCGAATGGCAGCCATACATCCGGCGCTTCCGCCGCCGATGATCAGGAAATCGGCGTCGATACGTTCATATTGCATGGTGGTCTCCTTATGCAGGTTAACTGCGTTGCAAGCATGCACACCGGCGCAGGACCGGGAGGTGCGTTAGTTCCAGATGGTGGACGGCTAGGACGCCTTCCCGGACGCGCTCTTCTTCCTGAACAGGAAATACAGGGTGCAGATCACCGTCAGGGCCAGGAACGTCGCGGAGATGGGCCGGGTGAGGAAGATGGTGAAGTCCCCGTCCGACAGGGCCAGGCTCTGGCGCAGCTTGTGTTCCAGCATGCTCCCGAGGATGTAGGCCACCAGGAAGACTGGCAGGCTGAGCTTGAGGCGCAGGAAGATGTAGCCCACGACGGCAAAGGTGAACATGATCAGCAGGGCAAAGGCGCTGTTCTGGGAAACATAGCAGCCCATGGCGCACAGGATCAGGATGTTGCCGTGGAGCGCGCTGGGGGAGATGCTGGTCATCTTGTGGGCATAGCGGATGGCCAGCTTGCCGAACAGGAAGGTGAAGATGTTGGAGAACAGCATCACGGTGAACAGGGCGTAGAGCATGGGCGCCTGGTTCTCCATGAAGGTGGGGCCGGGGGTCAGGCCCTTGACCATCAGGCCGCCGAGGATCAGGGCCGCGGCCAGGTTGCCGGGGATGCCCAGGGTGACCAGGGGGATGAGGTTGGGGCCGTTCACGGCGTTGTTGCCGGCTTCGCACGAGGCCACCCCTTCCAGCACGCCTGTCCCGAACTTTTCGGGATGCTTCGAGCGCCGCTTGGCGACGACGTAGCTCAGGTAGGAGGCGACGGAGGTGCCGATGCCGGGCAGGATGCCGATGAGGGAACCGATGCCGGTGGAGCGGAAGATGGTGGGCAGCAGGCTTTTGTATTCCTTCCAGCTCAGGTGCTCATCTTCCGGGCGGCCGGTGGAGAAGGCCACATGCTCCTGCAGCCCCAGCCCGCGAAAGTAGCGGAAAAAGCTGGTCTCCGACTGGCGGAACAGTTCGGAAACGGCCATCAGGCCCAGCGCCAGCGGCATCAGGGGGATGCCGTCGCACAGGTCCAGGATGCCGAAGGTGAGGCGCTCGGTGCCCTCGTCTGGGTCCATGCCCACGGCGGCCAGCAGCAGGCCGAGGCCGGTGCTGACGAGCCCGCGCAGGGGGTCGTCACTGGCGGCCAGCGCGATCAGGACCACGGAAAACAGCACGATCATGGTGTATTCCGGCGGGCCCACATGCAGGGCCATGGCGGCAACGGGCGCTGCCAGGAAGATCAGGATGAGGTCGGAGGTGAAGTCGGCCGTACAGGAGGCCGCAAGGGCGGTCTCCAGGGCCTTGCCGCCCTGTCCCTTCTTTGTCAGCGGGTAGCCGTCCAGTGTGGTCACGACGGCGTGGGCCGTGCCCGGGATATTGAACAGGATGGACGGTATGGAACCGCCGAAACCGTCCCCCTTGGACATGCCCATGAGCATGGCGATACCGGGGACGGGGCCGAGATAAAAGGTGAACGGCAGCAGAAGGACGATGCCTACATTGGCGTTCAGGCCGGGGATGCACCCCAGCACCATGCCCGCTGCGACCCCGAACATGGCGAGGAGCAGGTTTTCCCATTGGAGCACAAGGGAGATCCCTTCAAGAATCTGGTCCATAGTAGCCTCAGCAGTACGGGTTAAAACAGCAGGCCGTCAGGCAGGTCGAAGCGCAGGCCGCGTTCAATGAGCAGATGCACGCATATCAGGATGATGCAGGGGACGAGCAGCAGGGAGCGCAGCTTGCGTACCCCCAGGAACCAGAGGAAAAACACCGCGGCAACGAGGCTGCAGGAGAAAAAGCCCAGCCGGGGGATCAGCAGCAGGTAGGCCAGGTAGGCAGCCATGAGCCCCACCAGCTTCAGGGCGGCCATGAGGCGGGCGGGACGATCTTCCGGCGGGATCGGCTTTGCCTTGACCCTGGGCTCGGAGCGCAGGCAGAGCCCGAGGGAAGCCAGGGAGATGAGAATGATGACGGCCCTGGGGTAGACCTGCTGTATGTCCCCTTCCACATAGACCGGTATGAGCCAAAACCATCCCAATGCACAGAGCAGGAGCAGTCCCAGTCCGAGCAGTCGATCCTGATGCATGTGATCCCCCCTCTCCTTCCCCCGGGCCTTTCCTTCCTGATCCCGGAGAAGCGGCGCGTCATGCGCCCGGTTCAAGCGTTGTTACTTCTGGTCGGCCTTCATTTCCCGGATGCCCTTGCGTACCTCGAGGCAGCGGGCTTTCAGATCCTTGCCGGAGATGAAGCGCGCCTGCGCACCGAGCGTGTGCATCTTCTTCAGGGTCTCGGGATCCTTCAGCACGGTCTCCAGGGCCGCTTCCATCTTGCTGATGATCTCCTGCGGGGTCCCCTTGGGCATCAGCAGGCCGAATTCGCTCAGGATGGGATAGGGATAGCCCTTGTCCAGCAGACGGGGGGCATCGAAGTGGGGGATCTGGTTGCCGGAAGTCACGATGAGCATCCGGGCCTTGCCTTCCAGGGCGGCCTGGTAGACGGGCGTGCCCACCCCCAGCTCGACGATGTCGATATGGCGGCCGAAGAAGTCGGCCGAGGCGTCGCCGCCGCTCTTGTAGTTGATGAGCTTGCACTGGATGCCGGCCTTGGCCGTGACATACTTCATCAGTTCATAGGACCACTGGTTGCCGCCAAAGCCGATGCTCAGCGTATCGGGATGGGCCTTGGCGTAAGCCACGAATTCTTCCCAGGTCTTGAACGGGGCGTCGGCATGGATGTACAGGGCCCGTTCGTTGGGCAGGAAACCGCCGACGAACTCATAGTCGTCGAGGTTGAGGAGGTTCTTGCCGGCAAGTTCGGTGGCCGCCAGGGGCGTGGTGATGTTGCCGCTGAAGACCGTATAGCCGTCCGGCTGGGAACGGGCGACATAGCGCAGGCAGATCTGGCCGCCCGCACCGGGCTTGTTCTGGATGACGAGGGGCTGGCCCAGGATCTTGAGCATCCCGTCCGCCAGGATGCGGCTGGTCACGTCGACCATGCCGCCCACACTGTTGGAGACCATGAGGGTCACCGGCTTCGTGGGCCAGCTGGTGTCGGCCATGGCCGGACAGGCCAGGAGCAGGACAGCACAGGTACAGAACAGGGAAACCTTTTTCAGCAGGTGCATGGCAAGTACCTCCAGGGCCGGGAAAGATCTCCGCGGCCCGGGCTAGGGTTGACGGGCGTATCAGAATTCCCGGTACAATCTCATGACATCCGTAAGGACACAGCTTCTGCGAAATTCGAAAGGACGGCTCCTGGAATCGAATGAGATGATGGCCGTGGCGAGCATGGGGGTCCCTTCCGGGATCTCCAGCAGGGAGGCGACATATGCCGAGGCCGTGCAGGCCGCCAGCAGCTCCCGGCTGCGGCGGGAAATGACGTTGAACCGTGTGGCCAGCAGCTCATACAGGGGGAAGGTCGTGAACTCATCCACGGGGACGGCGTCCAGACCGGCAAAAAGATCGGCCGGCAGCCAGGAAAAGGTATGGATGCTTTTCCGGCCGCCCACATGGAGAAGACGCTCCAGACGGAACACCTGCACACCGGGCGCCAGGGCCAGGTAGCGCCGGATGTCATCGGAGGCGTCTTCCAGCTGCAGGGAAAGGAATTCCTTGTGATGCCGTCCCAGGTTATCGCCGAAATCGCGCATCATCCCGTAATACCTGTGCAGGCCGAAGAGGGTCTCCGGCGGCGTGACGAAGGTCCCCGCGCCCTGGCGGCGCTGGAGGTAGCCGGCCTGTTCAAGGTCTTTCAGGGCTTTTTTGACGGTGTTGATCCCGATGCCGGTCATATCGACCAGTTCACGTTCCGTCGGTATCCGTTCATTGGCTTTCCAGACGCCTGTTTCGATGAGATGACGCAGGCGTTCTTCCAGTCGTGCATACAGGGGGGTACGTCCCCGGCTGCGGAAATCCGCAGGACTCAAAAGCGACCGATTCAACCCCATGTTTACGCTAACCTGCTTTTTTTTAATAAATTTTATAAAATATATATATGACTATTCAGAAGAGCGCTTTTTTGTCAAGTGCAGCGCCGGTTTTTCACGGGTCAAAGGCAGGAAAAAGAAAGGGGCCGCAGCTGGATGCTGCGGCCCTTCCATATGGAATAAATGAATGATCCCGGCGTGCTGCGCTTTCGCCTGCCGGTCAGCTCCTGATGGACTCCAGGATGGCCCGGCACAGGGCGTCTTCCAGCCCGGCGAAGGCCTCTTCCTTGCTGCGGGGATCGCCGCGGCTGGTCACGGCAACGGTATGCAGGCTGTCCTTGTCGGGGATGCGGCGGGCGGCCGTGCCCACGGCGGCTTCCATGGCCCAGCTGGTGTAGCTGTCGCCCGCGTCGTGCAGGGTGGCGCCCACGCCCACCGTGGCGCCGATGCCCGCGCCTACGATGGCGCCGCCGCGCCCGTCCACCAGGCCGCCCAGCAGCACGCCCAGCATGGTGCCCGTGCCCACGTTGCCCAGCGTGCGTCCGGCGCTCACCCGGCTGCCGTCGCTGGTGGCCCAGACGTCGCGGATCTCCACCAGGATCACCAGGTCGGCTTCCTTGACGTCCGAGGCCGGGTTCAGGCCGCGTTCGCTCTGCAGATAGGCCGTGAGCATGGAGTGCAGGTCCTCCGTCATGCTCTTGCCGTTCTCGATCTTGATGAAGACCCTGTCGCCCCGTTCCAGGGTGACGGCAGGCAGGGGCGCGCCGGGCTCCGGCACCGGGCGGGCATCGTGCGAGGCACAGGCCCCCAGGGCCAGGGACAGAAGCAGGAGGAACAACAGGCTCAGGATGCGGTGCGGATGCATGACGGCTCCTTGAGGGGGAAAATGATCCCGGTCATTTATATGTTGTATCCCAGGCCGGTAGGCCTGTCCAGACGGCGGAAAGGGCGCGCCGGGAGCCCCTGTGGCGGCGACGCGGGCTTGACGTGGCTGCATTTTGCCGTATCCTCCGCGCACACGGCAGGCCTGAGGGCCCTTGCCGCGGACCTGGCGGGCCCGGCTTTTTTCCTGCTTCTTTTTCCTTCCGGGCAGCCTCAAGGCAGCATGAACGGTCCACGGGACCGTCTTTTTTCATTCACCTCCTGCCACTGCCGTCCGGCAGTCGGATGGACAAGGGACATCATGGGCAAGCAGCTGATCATCGTGGAATCGCCGGCCAAGGTGAAGACCATCAAGAAATTTCTGGGACCGCAGTACATGGTGCAGGCCAGCGTGGGCCATGTGCGCGACCTGCCGTCCAGCAGTCTGGGCGTGGACGAAGCCAACGATTTTGCCCCCCAGTACGAGATCATCGACAATAAGAAGAACGTGGTCAGCGAGCTGCGCAGCGCCGCAGCCAAGGCCGACACCGTCTATCTGGCCCCCGACCCGGACCGCGAAGGGGAGGCCATCGCCTGGCATGTGGCGGAGCTGATCCGCGACAAGGCCAAGGACATCAAGCGCATCCAGTTCAACGAGATCACCGCCCGCGCCGTCAAGGAGGCCCTGGCCCATCCGCGCGAGCTCAACCAGCACCTTTTCGATGCCCAGCAGGCCCGGCGCGTGCTGGATCGCCTGGTGGGCTACAAGATCTCGCCCCTGCTCTGGAAGACCATCAAGCGCGGCATCTCCGCCGGGCGCGTGCAGTCCGTGGCCCTGCGCCTCATCGTGGAGCGCGAGGCCGAGCGTGCCGCCTTCAAGCCGGAAGAATACTGGCTGTTCAAGGCCCTGCTGGGCGCCGGGGTGCCGCCCTCCGTGCGTGCGGAACTGGCGCGCATCGGCGGCAAGAAGGCCGTGATCCGCAATGCCGAGGAGGCCAACGCCCTGGAGGCCGAGCTCAAGGGCCAGCCCTTCGTGGTGGAGAGCGTGGAACAGAAGGAGCGCGAGCGCGCGCCGCAGCCGCCCTTCATCACCTCCACCCTGCAGCAGGCCGCCAACCAGCGTCTTTCCTACACGGCCAAGCGCACCATGAACATCGCCCAGCGCCTCTACGAAGGCGTGGAGATGGAAGACGGCAGCATCACGGCCCTCATCACCTACATGCGTACCGACTCCACCCGCATCGCCGACGAGGCCCGGCAGGCGGCGCATGACTTCATCCAGCGCGAGTTCGGCAACGATTACCTGCCGGCCAAGAAGCGCGTCTACAAGACCAAGAGCGGCGCGCAGGACGCCCACGAAGCCATCCGGCCCGTGGATGTGAACATCACGCCCGAGATGGTCAAGGCGGCCCTGCCCCCGGACCAGTACAACCTGTACCGCCTGATCTGGTCGCGCTTCGTGGCCTCGCAGATGGCCGGGGCCCGCTTCCACGACACCACGGTGACCGTGGCCTGCGGCCGTACCCAGTGGAAGGCCAAGGGCGAGCGCCTGCTTTTTCCCGGCTTTTTGGCCGTGCTGCCCCGCGGCAAGGACGAAGGCGATGCCGAGCTGCCGCCCCTGGAGGCCGGCCAGACCCTGAAGCTGGAGAAGCTGGACAAGGAACAGAAGTTCACCCAGCCCCCGGCCCGCTACAGCGAAGCCAGCCTGGTGCGCGAACTGGAAGAGCAGGGCATCGGCCGCCCCTCCACCTACGCCAGCATCATCTCCACCCTGCAGGACCGCGAATACGTGAGCCTGCAGGACCGCCACTTCATCCCCACCGATCTGGGGCGCGTGGTCTGTGAGCAGCTGGTGCAGCACTTCCCGCATCTCATGGACGTGGGCTTCACGGCCGAGATGGAGAGCCTGCTGGACAAGGTGGCCGACGGCGACCAGCAGTGGGTGGACCTGATGCATGCCTTTGCCGCGGATTTCAACCCCACGCTGGCGGCTGCCGCCAAGAACATGCAGAGCGTCAAGGGCGGCCTGCCCACCGATCTGGCCTGCCCCGACTGCGGCAAGCCCCTGATGATCAAGTTCGGCAAGGCCGGGCCCTTCCTGGCCTGCAGCGGCTATCCCGACTGCCGTTTCACCAGCAATTTCCAGCGCACCGAGGACGGCCGTCTGGAGATAGTGGCCCCGCAGAAGCCCGAACTGGAAAAGGTGGGCGAGTGCCCGCGCTGCGGCAAGGATCTGGTCATCAAGCACGCCCGTACGGGCAGCCGCTTCATCGCCTGCACGGGCTACCCGGACTGCAACTATACCGCGCCCATGGCCACGGGCGTCATGTGCCCGCGCTGCGGCGAAGGCCGCATGGTGGAAAAAAGCACCAAGCGCGGCAAGCTTTTCTATTCCTGCGACCGCTACCCGCAATGTGATTTCGCCCTGTGGGACAAGCCCGTGCCCGGACCTTGCCCGCGCTGTAATTCCTTCTATCTGGTGGAGAAGCGCGGCCGCGACGGCAGCGTCAAGATCATGTGCCCCACCAAGGGCTGCGGCTATGTGAAAGGAGGCGACGATGGACAGGATGCCTAAAGCGCCGGCCTCGCCGGTGCTGGTGAGCGCCCCGGTGGATGGCCTGGGCGTACCGCTGAACCTGGAGGCCCGCGCGGCCCGGCTGCTGGACGAAGGGCAGGCCGTGGTCCTGCTGACCGTGGTGGAGCGCGAAGGCTCGGCCCCGCGTGCCGCCGGTACCCGTGCCCTGCTGACCGCTGCCGGTCTGGAAGGCACCGTGGGCGGCGGTCTGCTGGAAGCCCGTGCCGTGGAGGCGGCCAATGTCTGCCTGAAGGAAGGACGCTCCGCCCGCGTGCGCTGCGACCTCACCGGTCTTGGCCCCGACAGCGACATGATCTGCGGCGGCAGCATGGATCTGCTCTGTGAATATCTGACGCCTGCGCAGGCGCCCCTGTTCCGTGCGGCGGACGCGGCCCTGAAAGCCGGGCTGACCGGCATCTGGCTGCTGGACGTGAGCCGGGCCGATGCGCCCGTGCGCGACCTGTATCTGGATGCCCTGCCCGAAGGCCAGCCCCTGGTGGCGGGCCTGCACGAGGGCGCGGAAGCCGTGCGGCCCCTGCTGGCCGGGCGCAAGGGCCGTCCCGGCCTGGTGCGGGACGGTCTGGCGGAACGTTATGTGGAGGCCCTGGACGCGCCGCCGGTGCTGCTGCTCTGCGGCGGCGGCCATGTGTCGCTGGAGACGGCCCGTCTGGCCCATGCCGCCGGTTTCGTGGTGGACGTGGTGGACGACCGCGCGGAGTTCGCCGATCCCCGGCGTTTCCCCATGGCCCGGCGTTGCCTGACCCTGCCTGCCTTCGAGGATCTGGCGGCCCGCTGCGGCATCGGCCGGCACCATTATGTGGCCATCATGACCCGCGGCCACAGCTTCGACCGTGAGGTCCTGGCCCAGGCCCTGGAAACGGACGCCTTCTATATTGGTATGATCGGCAGCAGCAGCAAAAAAGCCTCGGTCTACAAGGCGCTGCGTGCGCAGGGCGTCAGCGATGCGGCCCTGGACAAGGTCTGCTGCCCCATCGGTCTGGGCATCGGCGCGGACACGCCGCAACAGATCGCCGTCTCCGTGGTGGCCGAGCTCATGGCCGCCAGGGCAGGGACGCTGGGCGCTCTTCGGGCGGCCCGCTGAGGCCAGAAAAGCCCCTAAAAAAGTGGCGTAAAAAATTAGTCAATTATTCCAAGTAGTTACAAGAAAAAAGTACGGTTCGCTAACCCATTGGAATAAAAGGATTTTTCTTTATTGAACTTTAAGAGCAAGATAAGCCTGCATTTCTTGACGCATTTTGCAAAAAATGTTTAGCAGGGGATTCAAAGCCCGCTCGCTTTGCGGGCGGGCTTTCCACGTATCGGCAGTTCGCTGCTGTCCCAGGAGTAAGATATCATGACCGGAAAACAGACCATTCTGGCAACGCTGCTGTTGCTTCTCTGTTTCAGCCTTGCGGCATGCAAGGATGAAGGTGCTCAAAAAGGTCAGATGCCCGCCCCGCCGGTGGGCGTCTTCCAGGTGGAAGCCAAGGACGTGCCCTGGCCTTCCGAATTCCAGGCCCAGGCCTCCGGCTCCCGGTCCGTCGAAGTGCGTGCCCGTGTGCAGGGCATCATCGAGAAGCGTCTGTACCGTGAAGGCGAGTTCGTCAAGGCCGGTCAGCTCATGTTCCAGATCGAGCGCGACCAGTACGAGGCCGCCGTCCAGCAGGCCGAGGCCCAGTACGACAGCGCCAAGCGCGAGTGGAACCGCGTGCGCCCCCTGTTTGCCAAGAACGCCGTCTCCCAGAAGGATCGCGACAACGCCAAGGCCGCCTATGACAACGCCAAGGCTGCCCTGCGTGCCGCCAAGATCAATCTGGACTACTGCCAGGTGGTGGCCCCCGTGTCCGGTTACAGCTCCAAGGAAAGCTTCACGCCCGGCAACCTGGTCAGCAACAACTCCCTGCTGACCTACGTGGACCAGACCGATCCCATGTACATCGATTTCTCCATTGCCGCGCCGCAGCACATGCGCCGTCAGCAGCTGGCCGCCGAAGGCCGCCTGCGCTTCCCCGAAGGCAACATCTACAAGGCCCGTCTGCGTCTGCTGGACGGCAGCATGTACCAGGGCGAAGGCCAGGTGGACTTCATCGACAGCCGCGTGCAGCCCGAGACCGGCGTGGTGCAGGCCCGTGCCTCCTTCGCCAACAGCGACGGCCAGATCATGCCCGGCCAGTATGTGCGCATCTTCATGGACGGCGACGTGCTGGTCAACGCCGTGCTCATCCCCCAGAAGGCCGTGCTCATCACCCAGAAGGGTTCCTTCGTCATGACCCTGGACAAGGACAACGTGGTCGGCACCCAGAAGGTGGAGGTCAGCGAGACCATCGGCGACATGTACCTTGTGGACTCCGGCCTCAAGGGCGGGGAACGCATCATCTGTGAAGGCATGGTCAAGGCCCGCCCCGGTGCCAAGGTCAGCGTCATGGGTGACGGACAGGCCCAGAAGGGACAGGCCGCCCAGAAGACCGCTCAGAAGTAGGTGATGGTCTATGGCAGCTTCGGCAAAACCAAATATCTTTTTGCGCAGACCGATCCTTTCGTCGGTCATCTCCATCGTGATCACGCTGGTGGGCGCGCTGGCCATGAAGGCCCTGCCCATCGCCCAGTATCCTGAACTGGTGCCGCCCACGGTCAACGTGACGGTCTTCTATCCCGGCGCCTCGGCCGAGACCATCGCCGGTACCGTGCTGGCCCCCCTGGAAGTGAACATCAACGGCGTGGAAAACATGCTCTACATGACGTCCACGGCCTCCTCGGGTTCCGGTTCGGGCTCCATCAACGTCTATTTCAGTCTGGGCACCGACCCGGACATGGCCCTGGTCAACGTCAACAACAAGGTCAACCTGGCCCAGACCACACTGCCCGAGACCGTGCGCCTGCAGGGCGTGCAGGTGACCAAACGTTCACCGGCCATGCTGCAGATCATCGCCCTGTTCTCGCCTGACGGGCGTTATGACGCCGTGTACCTGCACAACTACATGCAGGTGAACGTGGCCGACGAACTCAAGCGTGTGCCCGGCGTGGGCGACGTGACCGTGTTCGGCTACATGGACTACGCCATGCGCATCTGGCTCGTCCCGGACAAGCTGGCCAAGTACGGCGTCACCGTGAGCGAGATCGCCGCGGCCATCCAGGAGCAGAACTCGCAGTTCTCGCCCGGCCGTCTGGGCGACGCGCCCATGCCCGATACCGCCCAGCTTTCCTGGCAGATCGATACCAAGGGGCGTCTGGCCACGCCGCAGGAGTTCGGCGAGATCATCATCCGCACCGGTGAGGACAGCGCCATGCTGCGCCTCAAGGACGTGGCCCGCATCGAGATGGGCGGCAAGGACTACAGCGTCAGCAGCGAATACAACGGCATGGTGGCCCGTGCCATGGGTATCTACCTGCTGCCCGGCGCCAACGCCATCGCCACCGGCGAGGCCGTCACCGCCCGCATGCAGGAGCTGGCCAAGAACTTCCCCGAGGGCATCGACTACAAGATCGTCGTGGACACCAACGACTTCGTTATGGAGTCCATCAACGAAGTGGTCCACACCCTGGTGGAAGCCATGATCCTGGTGTTCCTGGTGGTGTTCATCTTCCTGCAGAACTGGCGCGCCACCCTCATCCCCTGCATCGCCGTGCCCGTGTCCATCATCGGTACCTTCGCGGGCATGTTCGCCCTAGGCTACACCATCAATACCCTGACCCTGTTCGGTATGGTGCTGGCCATCGGTATCGTGGTGGACGACGCCATCGTGGTGCTGGAGAACGTGGAACGCATCATGAGCACCGAGCACCTGCCGCCCAGGGAAGCCACGGCCAAGGCCATGAGCGAAGTGACGGCCCCCGTTATCGCCATCGTGCTGGTGCTCTGCGCCGTGTTCATCCCCGTGTCCTTCATGGGCGGCCTGGCGGGCCAGATGTACAAGCAGTTCGCCATCACCATCTCGGTGTCCGTGGTGCTTTCGGGCATCGTGGCCCTGACGCTGACCCCGGCCCTGTGCTCCCTGCTGCTCAAGCCGCACGCGCATGACCATCAGCCGGCCAAGCCCTTCGTCGTCTTCAACTACTTCTTCGGCAAGACCACGCACCGCTATGTGCGTACGGTGCGTTTCATCAAGGACCACGGCCTGATCTCCATGGCCCTCTTCGGCTGCATGATCGCCAGCCTGGTCTTCCTGTTCCGGGTGGTTCCCGGCGGCCTGGTGCCCAACGAAGACCAGGGCTACATCCTGGGCATGACCATCCTGGACGACGGTGCCGTGCAGAACCGCACCCGTGACGTGACCCGCGTGGTCATGGACGTGCTGCGCAAAGACCCGTCCGTGGACACGGTCATGACCCTGAACGGCCTGGACATCACCTCCATGTCGTCCAAGAGCAACTACGGTACTTTCTTTGCCGTGCTCAAGCCCTGGAGCGAACGTACCACGCCGGAGAGCAGCGCCTCGGCCATCAGTACCAAGGTGCTGGGCGTGACCATGATGCAGCCCGAAGCCGTGACCATCGGCTTCACGCCGCCGCCCATCAGCGGCATGTCCACCACGGGCGGTTTTGAAGGCTTCATCCAGATGCGCGGCGCCGGCACCAGCCAGGATCTGGAAGCCACGGCCAATGCCTTCGTGGCGGAAGCCACGTCCCGTGACGAGAACGGCCAGCCCAAGTATCCGGCCATCGGTACCCTGCGCAGCCTGTTCTCCACCGGTGCCCCGCAGCTCTACGCCAACCTGGACCGTGAGCGCTGCAAGGACATGGGCATCAGCATCAGCGATGTCTTCACGGCCATGAACGCCACCTTCGGTGCGCTCTACGTCAACGACTTCAACTACCTGGGCCGTACCTTCCAGGTGCGCATGCAGGCCGAGGCCGATTACCGCCTGCTGCCCGAGTCCCTGCACGACATCTTCGTGCGGACCAACAAGGGCGGCATGGTGCCCCTGGATGCCATCATGACCCTGGAACGCCGCACGGCGCCCCAGACCATGGAACGTTACAACGTGTTCCCCGCCGCCCACCTCATGGGTGAACCGGCCCCCGGCTATTCTTCCGGTCAGGCCCTGGAAGCCATGGAAAAGGTGGCGGAAAAGATGCTGTCCAGCGATTACGGCCTGGGCTGGGTCGGTTCGGCCCTGCAGGAAAAGCTGGCCAGCGCCGACACCACCGTCATCTTCGTGCTGGCGCTCGTCATGGTCTTCCTGATCCTGGCCGCCCAGTACGAAAGCTGGTCGCTGCCGCTGGCCGTGCTCACGGCCGTGCCCTTCGGCGTGTTCGGCGCCCTGGTGGCCACCTGGCTGCGCGACCTGTCCAATGACGTGTACTTCCAGGTGGCTCTGGTCACCCTGGTGGGCCTGGCCGCCAAAAACGCCATCTTGATCGTGGAATTCGCCGTCGAGGCCTGGCGCGGCGGGCGCAGTCTGGACGTGGCCGCCATGCATGCGGCGCGCCTGCGCTTCCGTCCCATCGTCATGACCTCGCTGGCCTTCATCCTGGGCTGCGTGCCGCTGGCCATCAGCTCCGGCGCCGGTGCCAACAGCCGTCACGCCATCGGCACCGCCGTGGTGGGCGGCATGCTGGCCGCAACCTGCATCGCCACGCTCTTCGTTCCCTACTTCTTCCGCACCATCATGCGGATCTCCCTGAAGCTGCAGGGCAAGAAGGACCCCAACGAAGGCAAGAAAAGCTTCGATGAGGAGGAGGATATATGACCCCCCTGCTGAAAGCGGGCCTGACGCTGGTGCTCTGCCTGGCCGTCACGGGCTGCTCCCTGGCTCCCGACTATAAGCGTCCCGAGCAGGACATCCCCAAGGAGTGGCGTTCCGTGGATCTGGGACCCAGTCCGCTGAACACCGACTGGTGGACCCGCTTCAATGATCCCGTGCTCAATGCCCTGGTGGAAGAAGCCCTGAAGAACAACCAGGATCTGGCGGAAAGCCTGGCCAAGATCGATTCCGCCGCGGCCAAGCTGGGCGTGGGCACCAGCCAGCTCGCCCCCTCGGTGAGCGGCGCCGGTGCGGCCACCTCGCAGAGCAACTCCACCAAGATCGCCAACTACAACAGCATCGCGGACCGTTCCTACGTGAACTACCAGGGCCAGCTCTCGGCCAGCTGGGAACTGGACTTCTGGGGCAAGTACCGCAACAACTACACCATGCTGTCGGATGTGCTGCTGAACACCGTGGTCAGCCACGAGGCCCTGCGCCTTTCGGTGGCCAGCCAGACGGCCCAGAGCTACTTTGCCCTGCTGGCCCTGGACATGCAGCTGGCCACGGCCAAGCGTACCCTGCGCACGCGTGAGGATGCGTTCGGCATCTATACCAGCCGCTACCGTCAGGGCGACATCACGGAGCTGGACTGGCAGCGTGCCCGCGCCGAAGTGGAAACGGCCCGTGCCCAGGTGCACAGCTCCACGGTGGCCGTGGACAGCGCCGAAGCCAGCCTGGCCGTGCTGCTGGGCCGTTCGCCCCGCGACATCATGAGCGCCGTCATGCCGCGCGGCGGCGACATCAGCAAGCTGCCGGCCCCGCCCGTGCTGCCTGCGGGCCTGCCCTCCGAACTGCTGGAGCGCCGCCCCGACGTGCGCGCCGCCGAGTACATGATCATGGCTTACAACGCCAATATCGGCGTGGCCCGTGCCGAGTTCTTCCCGTCCATCTCCCTGACGGGCATGCTGGGCACCCTCAGCGCCAGCGTGGTGAACCTGTTCAGCGGTCCTGCGGGCGCCTGGAGCTACGGCGTGACCGGCTCCATGCCGCTGCTGGACTTCGGCCGCACCTGGTATAACGTCAAGGACGCCGAGGCCCAGAAGGAAGCGGCCATCGCCGTGTACCGCAAGACGGTGCAGAACGCCTTCAAGGACGTGCGCACCTCCCTGACCTCCCAGCGCGAGGCCGACGCCATCGTGGCGGCCAGCCAGGCCCAGGTGGACAGCCTGCGCCGCGCCGCGGAGATCGCCCGCCTGCAGTACGACAACGGTTACACCGACTACCTGACCGTGCTGGATGCCGAACGCCAGTTGTTCAGCGCCGAGCTGAGCCTGGCCAACGCCCTGCGTGACCGCCTCAATGCCGTGGTCAGCGTGTGCATGGCCCTAGGTGGCGGCTGGCAGGATCCCAACGTCAAGCCTTCCTTCCCGGTGGCTGACGCGGAAGAGCTGGTCAAGGCCCATGACGCTGCCGGCCAGAAGGCCTCCCAGCCTGCGGCCGCTCCTGCGAAGGAACAGCCTGCCGCCAAGCAGTAGGCACGATCCCCCCCTGAAAAGACACAGGAAGGACGCTTTCGGGCGTCCTTCCTTTTTTTATGGGCTTTAGCCTGTTGAGCGCCTGACAGGCGCGAAACAAAAAACCACCCGCTATGCGGGTGGAGACAATACGTTATACACACAAAAACACCTTTCCGCTACGATGAAGTTGTTCAAGCCCATCGCAACATTAACGGAAAGGTGTTTTTGTTATGGGAACCAAGGCTCATAGCCTAGCGCATACGAAATGGTTGTGCAAGTATCATATCGTCTTTACTCCAAAATATAGAAGAAAAATAATCTTCGCACAGCTCCGTGAAAGTATAAAAGAAATTCTGCAATGCCTCTGCAAATATAAAGGGGTTGAGATTCTGGAAGGGCATCTGATGCCGGATCATGTCCACATGCTGGTGTCCATTCCTCCTAAAATCAGTGTGGCAAATTTCATGGGCTACCTGAAAGGGAAAAGTTCGTTGATGATATTCGATAAGCACGCAAACCTTAAATATAAGTTTGGCAACAGAAAATTTTGGGCCGAAGGATATTATGTCAGTACGGTGGGGCTTAATGAGGCAACGATCAAAAAATATATCCAGGATCAGGAACGTCACGACATTATGAGAGACAAGCTGACATCACGCGAATATCAAGACCCCTTTAAGGGGTAGCCAAGGCGGCAAAGGCACTGGGCTTGAACAGCGTGAAAGCCAGCGTCTTTAGGCGCAGCCGGTAACAGGCCCTTACAGGGCCAGAGCAAACCACCCGCTTTGCGGGTGGTTCTGATTGTGTCCCATGTATGCAGGCCATCCCCAAAAAGGTCGAGAGGCCGCATTACGGGGCAGCATGCGGGCACAGAGGATGTCCTGCGACGGGGATGTCTTTACAATCCGGCGGGATGACGGCTATCCTGCGGCCATGCTGCATAGAGTACATTTGTTTTTGGCTGGTCTGGCCCTGTCTGCCCTGACGGTCTCCCTTGCTCCCCTGCCGGTGTTGGCGGTGGAGAAGGGCAAGGCGGTGCAGGCCCCGGCGGGCAAGACCGCTGCGGGCAACAGCAAGGGCGGGCAGGCCTGGAGTTTCGGCACCTCCCGCGACAGGAGCAATGCCCTGTGGCATGACGGCGTGGAGACGGACTCCCTGCGCAAGCGGGCCCTGGGCCGGGACAGGGGCAATTCCTCCAGCATCGAACATGCTCTGCGCGAGGCCGACCGCCAGGCCAAGGCCGAGTCCCGCAAAGCCAAGGAGGCGGAACGGGAGGCGGAGGAAAAAAGCCGTCTCGGCATGAACATCCGGCGCGATGACTCCGTCTGGCGTGCCGAGCTGCCGTCGAGCGAGGCCCGCCCTGACGAGCTGCGGCCTCTGGAGCGGCGGCATGTGGTCCGGGCCTATGCCGACTTCATGGACAGCGATGATGCCTCGCTGACCATCGGTCCGGAGCTGATGCTCAAGGACGAGCACAACGAAGGGGGCAAGAAGTCCCGGCCCGAGGAGAACGATCCTTCCGTGGGGCTCGGTATGCAGTTCAGTCTTGATTTTTGATGCCGTCCGGGCGGGATGTCCCGCTGCCGGCACGCCTGTGTCCGGGCAGGGTGCGCGGGTGCGGAGGGGACGTTTTCGGTCGGATGCGGCACGTGCTGCAAAAGAAAAGGGGGGACAGCCTGTCAGGCTGTCCCCCCTTTAGGTGTCCGATGCCCGGGGTGTGGTCCGGGCGCTGTCTCCGTCTGCCCCCTGATGAAGAAGCGAGGGAGGCAGGAAGGCAGACGGACTACCGGGCGGAGGTTTCCGGCTCGTGCGGCAATTCTTCCTTGCCCTGGAGTCGGGTGATCCAGATGGTGCTCAGGCTGCTGATGACCGCCGCGACCAGCAGGTAACCGCAAAGGTACCAGGGCTGGCCGTCATTGCTGCTGACCAGCATGGTGGCGATCATGGGGGTCAGGCCCGAAGCGAAGATCCCGGAGAACTGGTAGATGAAGGACACGGCGGAGTAACGCACCGTGGGTTCGAAGCTGCCCGAGAACAGGCTGGACATGGTGGCGTACGCCGCACCGTAGATGATGCCGAAGGGCAGGGAGATGGCCAGGAAGACCAGCAGCACGTTATGGCTGAAGTTGTGCAGCACCCAGAAGGTGGGGTAGGCCGTGATGCCCAGCAGGATGGCGGCGATGCCGAAGATGCGGGCGCGGCCCCAGGTGTCGGCACGCATGCCCCAGAAGGGGATGGCCACGGCCATGACCGCAGCGGCGCCCACGATGACGAACAGGCTCACGGTCTTGTCCAGGCCGCAGGAGTTGGTCAGATAGGTCAGGGAGAACACGCCGAACACGTTGAAGGCGATGCCTTCCACGAAGCGGGCGCCCACGCAGGCCGTCAGGGTGCGGGGATAGTGCTTGAAGGCGGCCAGGATGGGGTACTTGACCTGTTCGGTCTTCTTCTTGGCGGAGGAGAAGTCCTGGGTCTCCTGCACGGAGATACGGATGTAGGCACCCACGCCCACCAGGATGGCGCTGAGGATGAAGGCCACACGCCAGCCCCAGGCCAGGAAGGCTTCGTCGCTGAGGAAGAAGGACAGCAGACCGATGACGCCGGAGGCCAGCATCAGGCCGAGGGCCAGGCCCACCTGGGGCAGGCTGCCGTAGAAGGCGCGCTTGTGAGGCGGCGCGGATTCGAAGGCCATGAGCACGGCGCCGCCCCATTCGCCACCGATGCCGATGCCCTGGGCCAGACGGCAGAGGACCAGCAGGATGGGAGCCAGGATGCCGATGCTTTCATAGGAAGGCACCAGACCGATGCCCACCGTGGCCACGCCCATGATCTCCAGGGTCAGGACCAGCATCTTCTTGCGGCCCAGCTTGTCACCGAAGTGGCCGAAGACGATACCCCCAAGCGGACGGGCCACGAAACCCACGGCAAAGGTGGCAAAGGCCAGGACCGTACCCACCGTCGGGTCGAAGTCAGGGAAGTAGATCTTGTTGAAGACGATGCCGGCCACGACACCGTACAGGAAAAAGTCATACCATTCGATGACCGCGCCGATGAGGGAGGAAATGACCACGCGGCGCAGGTTCTGCTGGCAGTGTCCGTTGTTGGGAGTATCGCTCATTCTCGTTGCTCCTTGGGGGTGCTGCTAGGCCAGTTTCAGGACCTTGCGGGCGTTTTCGTACATGATCTTGTTGCGCACTTCGTCGGTGAAGGGGAAGGCGGCATAGGCGTCCAGAGCGTCACGCAGCTCGATGAAGGGGTGGGCGCTGGCAAAGAGCACCTTGTCGCTGATGGTGGTGCACATGGCCTTCACATAGGTCTCGACCTGGGGAGAGCGCTCGTATTCGGAGATGTCCATGTAGACATTGGCGTTGCGCTGGCAGGTGTAGATGGCCGCATCCACGAAGGGATAGCCGCCGTGGCTCATGATCAGGGTCAGTTCGGGGAAGTCACGGGCGACCTTGTCCACGTCGCGGGGGTCGGCGTATTCCAGGATGGCGCCGGGCACGCACGGCGGAGGAGCCATGGTGATGAAGACGGGCACATCCAGCTCGCAGCACTTGGTGTACAGGGGGTAGAAGCGGGCGTCACTGGCGGGCATGTGGGCCAGATAGGGGTCGATGGCGATACCCTTCATGCCGTATTCCTTGACGACCTTCTCGATCTCGCGCACGGCGGCCATCTTCTTGTGAGGGTCGATGCCCCAGAGGCCCACGAACTTGTTGGGATAGGCGCGGCAGAATTCGAGCACGCTGTTGTTGTTGGCCGGGAAGCCGTAGGTGGTCTCGGCGTCGCGGCCGGTGATCACGCCCAGTTCCACGCCCATGGCGTCGAGGTCGGCCACGATCTCGTCCAGGGGCTGGGGCTTGCGCTGGTCGAAGCCGATGACTTCACAGGCAGCCTTGAACATGGTGCTGTTCTTGATGCCGTTGATGATCTCCGGCGTGTTGGGCCGGAAGCGGAAGTCGATAACTTTCATATCTGTCTCCATGCGATCCTTCGGGAAGAAGGGGTTTTTGATACGAACTTGGAGGACTGCCAGCATCAGCCATGCTGTGGAGCGCAGCCCCATGTGATTTCTTTCCCTTGCAGGAGGCGTGCCAAAATAATTCCTTGATTATTCAGTGAATTATGAGAATCCGTCGTGGATTTTATGAGGAAGTTGTAACAATTTGCAAAAAAAGAGATGCATTTTTGCATCCCCCCGTTGGGGTCGCAAAAATGCAAGAAAATGAAATTTTCATATTTTTATCAAATAAATCAAATTGATATATAGAAAAAATGCCAAAAGTCATCACAAAATGCTAACCAGAATCGTTAGTTGAGATGCAAAAATACGACGCTTTTTAACTATTTGGCATAAAAGGATATTTTAAATGATGCAAATATGCATCATTTGGAGAGTGCGGGCTGCAGGGAGAAAAATCACAAGCTCAAAAGGCCAAAAAAAAGCGGAGGAACACGGGGTTCCTCCGCAGTTGTGAAGCGTGCCCGCACGAGGCGGACACATGCCATTTAGGCCAGTTTCAGGACCTTGCGGGCGTTTTCGTACATGATCTTGTTGCGCACTTCGTCGGTGAAGGGGAAGGCGGCATAGGCGTCCAGAGCGTCACGCAGCTCGATGAAGGGGTGGGCGCTGGCAAAGAGCACCTTGTCGCTGATGGTGGTGCACATGGCCTTCACATAGGTCTCGACCTGGGGAGAGCGCTCGTATTCGGAGATGTCCATGTAGACATTGGCGTTGCGCTGGCAGGTGTAGATGGCCGCATCCACGAAGGGATAGCCGCCGTGGCTCATAATCAGGGTCAGTTCGGGGAAGTCGCGGGCGACCTTGTCCACGTCGCGGGGGTCGGCGTATTCCAGGATGGCGCCGGGCACGCACGGCGGAGGAGCCATGGTGATGAAGACGGGCACATCCAGCTCGCAGCACTTGGTGTACAGGGGGTAGAAGCGGGCGTCACTGGCGGGCATGTGGGCCAGATAGGGGTCGATGGCGATACCCTTCATGCCGTATTCCTTGACGACCTTCTCGATCTCGCGCACGGCGGCCATCTTCTTGTGAGGGTCGATGCCCCAGAGGCCCACGAACTTGTTGGGATAGGCGCGGCAGAATTCGAGCACGCTGTTGTTGTTGGCCGGGAAGCCGTAGGTGGTCTCGGCGTCGCGGCCGGTGATCACGCCCAGTTCCACGCCCATGGCGTCGAGGTCGGCCACGATCTCGTCCAGGGGCTGGGGCTTGCGCTGGTCGAAGCCGATGACTTCACAGGCAGCCTTGAACATGGTGCTGTTCTTGATGCCGTTGATGATCTCCGGCGTGTTGGGCCGGAAGCGGAAGTCGATGACTTTCATGAGAGAACTCCTTGGATGGGGCCCGCGGCAGAAGGCTGCCGCGGGCGGTATATCTCGCGGGTACCGTTAATGCACCAGCATCAGCGGCACGGACGGGCAGTAGGTGATGATGGCCAGGACGATGAGCATCAGGGCGATCATGGGCAGCACGGCCACGGCGATCTTTTCGATCTTGGCCTGGGCCACGCCCGACGCCACGAAGAGGTTGACGCCCACCGGCGGGGTCAGGAAGCCGATGGCCAGGTTGACCACCATGATGATGCCGAAGTGCAGGGGCGAGACGCCCACGCTGGTGACCACGGGCAGCAGGATGGGGGTCAGGATGACGATGGCCGCCAGGGCTTCCATGAACACGCCCACGATGAGCAGCAGCACGTTGATGAGCAGCAGGATGATGATCTTGCTCTCGGTGATGCTGAGCATCCAGCGGGCGATGGTGCCGGGCACGTCTTCGATGGTCATGATGTTGCCGAACAGGGTGGCCATGGCCATGAGCACGATGATGATGGACGAGGTCTCGCACGAGGCTACGCAAGACGAGCAGACGGTCTTGAAGTCCATCTCGCGGTACAGGAACACGCCCACGATGAGGCCGTAGAAAGCGGCCACGGCCGCGGCTTCGGTGGGAGTCATGATGCCGCCGTAGATGCCGCCCAGCACGATGACCGGCACGACCAGGGCCCACTTGGCTTCCCAGAAGGCCTCGCCCAGGGTGCGCCAGTTGCGTTCCTTCTGCTCACCGCGCCAGCCGCGCTTTTTGGAGTAGAAGTAGCAGTAGAGCATGAGCACGATACCGGTCAGGATGCCGGGGACGATACCGCCCATGAACAGGTCGCCGATGGATACCTGCGAGGAGACGCCGTAGACCACGAAGGGGTTGCTGGGCGGGATCATGACGCCCACGCAGCCGGCGGCGGCCACGAGAGCGGCGGAGAAGAACTTGTCGTAGCCGCGCTCGATCATGGCCGGGATGGTCAGGGCACCGATGGCGGCCACGGTGGCGGGGCCGGAACCGGAGATGGCACCGAAGAACATGCAGGTCACGACGGCGGTCAGGCCGATACCGCCGTAAAGGCCGCCCACGATCTCGTCAGCCAGGTTCAGCAGGCGTTTGCTCAGGCCGCCGGCGCCCATGTATTCCCCGGCCGCGATGAAGAAGGGGATGGCCATGATGGGGAAGCTGTCGATGGACGTGAAGCAGACCTGGGCCATGTATTCGATGGGCAGGGTCTGGGAACAGATGATGGTGGCCAGGGTGGACAGACCCAGGCTGATGGCGATGGGCACCCCGATGACGCAGAGCAGGGCGAAATAGCCGAACAGCACCGGCAGGGGATCGATGTAATCCACCAGGTACCAGGGACTGAGGATGCCCAGGGCAAGGGCGAAGCCCAGCAGGGAGTCCAGTGCACCGCAGACGCGCATCTGGCCCCAGATGCGCTGCAGCAGGCGCAGGCACATGAGGCCGAAGCCCAGGGGCAGGATCAGGTACGGCACCAGGAAGGGGATGCGCAGGGCCGTGGTGTGCTGGGGGAAGGTCAGCAGGCGCTCGATCTGGCCCCAGCCGAAATAGGTGATGACGCCGGTCAGGACGAGGAAGAGGGACTCGACGATGATCCAGCTGATGTTTTGCAGGCGCTCCGGCAGTTTGTCATAAATGATGTCGACGCGGATGGAAGACCGCTTTTTGATGGCGACGGAAAGGGCCAGATAGGAGATCCAGATAAAGATATAGCGGGAAAGCTCTTCGGTCCAGACGGCGGCGCCGGCGCGCTCGATGAACTGTGTGATGATATAGCGGTAAATGACCTGCCACGTGATGAACAGGATGATGGCGAGCAGGCCCGTCACCATGAAAATTTTTTCAAAATTTTCGTTGAGCCAGGAAAAGGGCCCGCTTTTGCCTTGCACATTTTCACTCATGACAAACCTCGGTGTAAGCGCAAAAGGAGTCCCGCGCGCGGCCCGGCCGCGCGCGGGAGGGATAGGTCAGGAAGGGTTACTTCTGGGTTTCTTCCAGAAGCTGCAGGATGTCGGCCGGCACTTCCTTGGCGAACTTTTCGTAGGCGGGACGGGTCTTGGCCTTGAGTTCGGCGCGTTCGGCGTCGGTCAGCATGTGGATCTTGATGCCGCGGTCACGGAAGGCCTGCCAGGCCTTTTCTTCCAGCACCACGCTTTCCTTGCGCTGCCAGTCGTTGGCTTCCTTGGCGGCTTCACGCAGGATCTTCCGCTGTTCGGGGGTCAGGCTGTCCCACTTCTTCTTGTTCATCAGCAGCACATGCATGGAGTAGTTGTGCTCGGAGTTGACGGCGTACTTCAGCACTTCGGTGTGCTTGGCGTCGTTGAGCAGGGAGAAGGTGTTGCCTTCGGCGTCCACGGTGCCCTGCTGCAGGGCGGTGTAGGTCTCACCCCAGGCGATGGGGGCGGGGTTCATGCCCAGTTCGGTGGCCACGGCCACTTCCACGGGGGAGTCGGTGGTACGCACCTTGAGGTTCATCAGGGACTTGGCATCGGTCAGCGGCTTGCTGGCGGCCACGAAGTTGCGGTAGCCGAACTCGGAGAACATCAGGGTCTCAAGGCCGATCTTGCGGGAGGCTTCACGCAGGGCTTCGCCCAGCTTGCCTTCATCCAGGGCCTTGTACAGGGCCTGCTGGTGGACGGGAGAGGTCACATAGGGCAGGTCGATGGCCATGTAAGCCTTGGAGAAGCTGGCCAGGTTGGGGGTGGAGCTGGAGGAAAGGTCCAGCGTACCGGCCTGGGCGGCTTCGGTGGTTACACGGTCACTGCCCAGCTGGCAGTTGGGGAACAGCTGGATACGGATCTTGCGATGGCTTTTTTCTTCCACCAGCTGCTTGAACTTTTCATAGCCCACGGTGACGTTGTTGCCGGGAGCCATGGGATGACCAAGACGCAGGACCAGCGGACGTTCCGCATTGGCGGCGACGCTGAAGCCGAGAACCATGGCCAGGGCCAGAGCCAGAACAGTAAGTTTACGCATGCCACACCTCACATGGTTTATGGGGCACAAGACGGATGCCTTGTGCGTAATTTCTCAAATCCGGGAACGTTTCTTCACCTCGAATCTAAGCGAGCAAAATTTTTTTTTCAACAAGCGCCAGTCATTTTAGGGGGTTATGGAGATATTATGATAACTGTTATTACATTTTTGGTGCAAAAATGCATCATTTTTGGCGGGGAGAAATTCGGGAAGAAATTTTTTTCGATATAACGGACGATCAAGCCTTCACAGCCGAAACACCGCATTTGGCGCGACTTTCATAGGCGTAGAAATGGTGCATTTTGGCATCATCGTCCTCTGGAGAGGCTGTGAAAAAAAATTTTAGACGCAAAATTGCATCATTTTGATATATTCGCTGGGGGGATAAAAAAAATATATTAAAAAATCAATATGTTACCAAAATGGCACAGGCATTGCTATTTATTTCGCAAGCGATTCGTCGCGAAATATGTCAAACACCTTTTCAAGAGGAGAACAGATATGTCTCAGACCGTTTGCGAATGCAGATCCCCCCAGGAACAGCGCCTGCTCGACAAGATCGAAGGCAAGGTCGACCGTTTCCGCGCCACCCACGAGCGCGTGTTCCGCATGCTGGAACGCTTCGACGGCATGAAGCCCCGCATCGACATCGAACGCGCCCTGTACTTCACCCAGTCCATGCAGGAAACCGAAGGCCAGCCCCTGGTGCTGCGCTGGGCCAAGGCTCTGATGCACATCGCCCAGAACATCACCGTGTACGTGCAGGACGACCAGCTGCTGCTGGGCCGCGCCGGCTGCGACGGCCGTTACGGCATCCTGTACCCCGAACTGGACGGCGACTTCCTGGACATGGCCGTGAAAGACCTGCCCACCCGCGCCACCTCTCCCGCCACCATCACCGCTGAAGACGCCAAGCGCGTGATCGAAGAGATCGCTCCTTACTGGAAGGGCAAGACCTACCACGAAGCTCTGGCCGCCGCTCTGCCTCCGGAAATCCACAAGCTGACCTACGACGATCCCCAGGGCCTGATCTCCCGCTTCATCGTCAACGAAACCTCTTCTTTCCGTTCCTCCATCCAGTGGGTGCATGACTACGGCAAGATCCTGACCCGCGGCTTCAACGGCATCAAGCGCGAGGCCCAGGAAAAGCTGGCCGCCCTCGATCCCGCCAGCGCCAAGGACATGTGCGAAAAGAAGCCCTTCCTGGATGCCGTCGTGATCGTGTGCGACGCCATCGTGCTGTGGGCCAAGCGCCACGCTGACGAAGCCCGCAAGGTGGCCGAAAAGACCGACGATCCCGTCCGCAAGGCCGAACTGCTGCGCATGGCCGCCAACGCCGAACGCGTGCCCGGCGAACCCGCCCGCGACTTCTGGGAAGCCTGCCAGAGCCAGTGGTTCGTGCAGATGTTCTCCCGTATCGAACAGAAGACCGGTACCACCATCTCCAACGGTCGTATGGACCAGTACCTGTATCCCTACTACCAGCAGGACATCGAAAACGGCAGCCTGGACAACAAGAAGGCCATCGAACTGCTGGAATGCATGTGGGTGGGCATGGCCGAATTCATCGACATGTACATCTCTCCCTGCGGCGGCGCCTTCAACGAAGGTTACGCTCACTGGGAAGCCGTGACCGTGGGTGGCCAGACCCCCGACGGCCGCGACGCCACCAACGAACTGACCCACCTGATCCTGAAGTCCAAGCGCGAGTTCCCGCTGCACTACCCCGACCTGGCCGCCCGTATCCACAGCCGCTCGCCTGAAAGCTACCTGTGGGACGTGGCCGAGACCATCAAGGACGGCTCCGGCTTCCCCAAACTGATCAACGACGAAGAAGTCGTGCCCCTGTACGTGGCCAAGGGTGCCACCTTCGAAGAAGCCCTGGACTACGCCGTGTCCGGCTGCACCGAAGCCCGTATGCCCAACCGCGACACCTTCACCTCCGGCGGTGCCTACATCAACTTCGCCGCTGCTGTGGAAATGGTGCTGCGTAACGGCCGCATGAAGAAGTACGGCGACATCGTGCTGGGCGAAGAAACCGGCGATCCCCGCAACTTCAAGACCTGGGACGAATTCTGGAACGCCTATGTGAAGCAGCACATGCTGTTCCTGCGTACCGCCTTCACCCAGCAGTACATCGTCAACAACCTGCGTGCCCAGCACTTCGCCCAGCCCATGGGCTCCGCCATGCACGACCTGTGCATGAAGCACTGCATCGACCTGCACCAGACCCACATCCCCGAAGGCGTCGACTTCGGTTACTTCGAATACATGGGCCTGGGCACCGTGGTGGACTCCCTGTCCGCCATCAAGAAGCTGGTGTTTGAAGACAAGAAGCTGACCATGGACGAAGTCATCAAGGCCATCGACGCCAACTTCGAAGGCTACGAAGACGTGAAGGCCCTGCTGAAGTCCGCTCCCTGCTACGGCAACAACGATCCCTACGCCGACAGCATCGGTCACGAGATCGACCGCCTGTCCGTGGAATTCGCTGCCAAGTACAGCCAGAAGGACCTGGGCATGCACTACAACGTGCGCTACGTGCCCTTCACCTCTCACGTGCCCTTCGGCAAGGTGGTGTCCGCTACCCCCAACGGCCGCGTGGACTGGTTCCCGCTGTCTGACGGTTCCTCCGCTTCCCACGGCGCCGACGTCAACGGTCCCACCGCCGTCCTGCTGTCCAACTACAACACCAAGAACATGGGCATGCGCGACCGCTTCGCCCGCATGCTGAACATCAAGTTCACGCCCAAGTGCGTGGAAGGCGAACAGGGCACCGAAAAGCTCGTGTCCTTCATCCGCACCTTCTGCGACCTGAAGCTGTGGCACGTGCAGTTCAACGTGGTGAACAAGAGCACCCTGCTGGCCGCCCAGAAGGATCCCCAGAAGTACCGCAACCTGATCGTGCGTATCGCCGGTTACAGCGCCTACTTCGTGGACCTGTCCCCCGACCTGCAGAACGACCTCATCGCCCGTACCGAACACGACACCATCTAGTTCCGGTTACCAACGGCGGCGGCCTCGTGCCGCCGCCGGCCTGCACCGCCTCCGGCTGCCCTGCGGGGAGGCCGGAGGCCTTGGCGTTTTTTCAGCTCTCCCTTCGTCAACCTTCAACATCTCCGGCGGTGACCCCGTGATCGAAAACAACAACGCGCGCGGCCTCGTTTTCAATATCCAGAAATATTCCGTGCATGATGGTCCCGGCATCCGTACCATCGTCTTCACCAAGGGCTGCGGTCTGCGCTGCCGCTGGTGCAGCAACCCGGAATCCCAGCACAGGGAACCGGAGCTGGCCTACAACCAGGGCCGCTGCCTGGGGACGGACAAGTGCACCCGCTGCTTCAAGGCCTGTCCCAACGGCGCCCTGTCCCGTCGCGAGGACGGCTTCGTGGCCATCGACCGCAGCAAATGCGTGGGCTGCAAGGACATGCCCTGTGCCGAAGCCTGTCCGGCCCAGGGGATCATCGTCTACGGCAAGCCCTACACCGTGGCCGAGGCCCTCAAGGTTGCGCAGGAAGATGCCATGTTTTATGCTCGCTCCGGTGGCGGCATGACCATCTCCGGCGGCGAGCCCCTGTTGCAGAGCGAATTTGCCCTCAACCTGCTGCGCCTGGCCCGTGAGCGCCGTGTGAAGACCTGCATCGAGACCTGTGGTCTCGTCCCCACCGATGTGGTGCGTGAGGCGGCCCAGTACCTCAACTATGTGCTGTTCGACATCAAGCACATGGATCCCGAAGTGCACAAAAAGCACACCGGCATGCCCAACGACCTCATCCTGAAGAATTTCCAGACCCTGGTGACGGAGTTCCCGGACCTGCCCATCACGGCCCGTACGCCCGTCATTCCCGGGTTCAACGATCATGGCCCGGACATCAAGGCCATCTGCGACTTCCTCAAGCCTTTCGAGCATGTGAAGTACGAGATGCTGCCCTATCACCGTCTGGGCACGCAGAAGTACACCTTCCTGGACCGTGTGCCCCCCATGGGCGACGTGACGCTGGACGACAAAAAGTTTGCCGCCCTGCAGAAGATCGCCGTCGCCACGCTGGGGGACCGCGTCGTCATCCCCCGTTAGGCCGGGCTTTCCGCAACCGTAAAGGGTCCGTCTTTCGGGGACGGGCCCTTTTTTTGCCTCCTCTGCCTTCTCAAGGAGCGGATATGGTCAACTGGCACAAATTCTTCACTTCCATCCTCGATACCATTTCCGACGGTGTTTTCATTTCCGACGCCATGGGCACCACCCTGTATGTGAACCAGATGTATGCCGATCTGGTGGGGGTGCCTGCCCGGGACCTGCGGGGCAAGAACGTGCGCGACCTGGTCAGCGAAGGCTTTTTCGACCTGGCCCTGAACCCCGAAGTGGTGCGCACGGGCAAGCCCGCCACCTATATGCAGAAGCTCAAGGACGGCAAGAACGTGGTCATCTCCGGGTCGCCCGTTTTTGACGACAAGGGGCGCGTCTGTCTGGTGGTCACCTTCGTGCGCGACGAGACCCGCCTGGCCGAGCTCAACGAGCAGACCGGCGAGCAGCGCAAGCTCATCAAGGAGATCAACGACAAGCTGGCCTTCGTGGCCCAATCCCAGGGGCGCGACCTGGAACCGGTCTTCTCCAGCAGCGCCATGCAGTCGGTGGCCATGGAGCTCAAGCGCTACGCCAGCACGGACGCCACCGTGCTCATCATGGGCGAGACCGGCGTGGGCAAGGACGTGTTCGCCCGCCTGACCCACCGCTGGAGCCGCCGCAAGGACAAGATCCTGCTCAAGGTGGACTGCGGCGGCATCTCCGAGACCCTGACGGAATCGGAAATCTTCGGTTATGTGCCCGGTGCCTTCACCGGTGCGTCCAGCAAGGGCAAGCCCGGCTATTTCGAGATCGCCGACGGCAGCACCATCTTCCTCGATGAAGTGGGCGAGCTGCCCCTTTCCATGCAGACGCGCCTGTTGCGCGTGCTGCAGGACAACGAGATCGTGCGCGTGGGCAGCTCCCAGCCCCGCAAGGTGGATGTGCGCATCATCGCCGCCACCAACCGCAACCTTGAGGAATGCGTGGAGGCGGGCACCTTCCGCCGTGACCTGTTCTACCGTCTCAACGTGGGCACGGTCCGCATCCCGCCCCTGCGCGAGCGGCCCGAGGACGTGCGCGTGCTGGCGGAGCTCTTCCTGCGCCAGTACACCACCAAATACCGCAAAAAGCTGGCCTTCATGGACATCACGCTGGACATGCTGGCCCAGTACCGCTGGCCGGGCAACGTGCGCGAATTGCAGAACCTGGTCCACAGCCTGGTCATCACCCGCCAGGGGCCCCGCATCTCGCCCCGCGACCTGCCGTCCAACATCAGCGGCCTGCACGACGAGAGCGGCGGCCATCTGGATGCCGTGCTCATGCAGGCCCGGCCCCTGCGCGAGATCATCGCCGACATGGAGCGGGACTTTTTGCGCCGGGCCATCGAGGTGCACGGTTCCGTCCGCCGGGTCTCGGAGCTGTTCCAGGTCAACCGCAGCACCATCTTCCGCAAGCTGCAGGGCAGCAAGGGACACGACAAGGACGAGGATGCCGGTTCGGCTTCCTGATGCCGTCTTCCTCCCGGCTTGATCGTTCGCATGACGCAAAAAAGGCGCTTCCCCGAGGGGAAGCGCCTTTTTCGTCGGTATCGCGGAAAGCCCGGCTAGGCCTGGGCAGCGTCCTTTTGCTTGTTGCGCCGGCGCAGCACCAGCATGGTCACCACCATGAAGATCAGGCCGGACGCGAAGCCGGGCAGCAGGCTGCCGTGGGTGAGGCCGGAGACCACATAGCCCACCGTGCTGCTGGCCGCCACCACACAGGCATAGAGCATTTGTGTGGAGACGTGTTCCAGATGGGCGCAACCGGCGCCGGCACTGGACAGGATGGTGGTGTCGGAGATGGGCGAGCAGTGGTCGCCGAAGACGCTGCCGGCCAGGGTGGCGGACAGGCAGACCAGCACCAGGTTGGGATCCACGGCCTGGGCAACGGGCACCACGATGGGGATCAGGATGCCGAAGGTACCCCAGGCGGTACCGGTGGAGAAGCTCAGGAAACCGGCCACCACGAAGATGATGGCGGGCAGCAGGCCGCCGGAGATGCCGCCGTCGGCCACCATGGTCTTGACGAAGAGCGGGGTCTGCAGCAGGTCACGGCACACGCCGCTGATGGCCCAGGCCAGCACCAGGATGGTGTTGGCGGGCATCATGGCCTTCATGCCTTCGCCGGCGCAGTCCATGAAGGACTTGAGGCTCATGAGCCCTCTGGGCACGAACATGAAGAAGGCCACGGTGATGGCACCGAAGGAGGCCCAGACCAGGGCCTTGGAGGCGCTGCTGTTACCGAAGGCCGCCGCCAGGGTGTGGTAGGCGGGATCGCTGCCCCAGTAGCCGCCGCTGTAGAGCAGGGCCAGCACGGCGAAGACGATCAGGCTGCCGATGGGCACGAGCATGTCCATCAGGTGGCCCTTGGCGCTGGCGCCCATCTCGGCCTGTTCGGCGTCCACGTTGCCCAGTTCGCCCTGCTGGGCGCGCAGTTCGGCCTTGCGCATGGGGCCGAAGTCGAAGTTGCCCAGGCAGACCATGACCACCATGATGATGGAGAACAGGGCGTAGAAGTTGTAGGGGATGGTGGCCACGAAGGCGGCAAAGTCGCTTTCAAAGGCGCCGGTGGCTTTCAGGTTGCTGCCCACGGCGGCGGCCCAGCTGGAGATGGGCGCGATGATGCAGATGGGGGCGGCGGTGGCGTCGATGATGTAGGCCAGCTTGGCGCGGGAGATCTTGTAACGGTCCGTCACCGGGCGCATGACCGTGCCCACGGTGAGGCAGTTGAAATAATCGTCGATGAAGATGAAGGCGCCCAGGCCGCCGGTGGAGAGCATGGCCACGCGCTTGCTCTTGATGCGCCTGGTGGCCCAGTTGCCGTAGGCACGGGTACCGCCGGCACGCGAGATGGTGAACACCAGCGCGCCCAGCAGGGTACAGAAGATGATGATGTTGAAATCGACCTTGTTCACCATGGTGGTGAAGGCGATCTCCACGGGCTTGATGATCAGGTCGCCCGTGCCCATGCCCAGGCAATAGATGACGGTGCCGCTGAGAATACCGAGGAAGAGGGAGGAAATGACTTCCTTGGTGATCAGGGCCAGGGTGATGGCGATGATGGGCGGCAGCAGAGAGAGCCAACCCGCGTCAAACGGATCCATGAACATGCTCCTGTCTTGAAGGTCTGGAAGGCGCAGCGCCGCATACGGCTTACCGGCATGCATCCCCCGCCGGCGCGTGATCTTCTCGGTCGCGCTGGACTGCGTTCGTGGAAGCATATCATGCGCGCTTTGGAGCGGCAATACAAAACGGCCGGAAAAAACGGAACGGATGGGCCTCGGGGCGGGCCGTCGCGGAGCCTGTCACGAAAAAACGCCTGTGGACTGTCCACAGGCGTTGTTATCCGGCGTATCAGAAAAGATGCGGAAGGCGCGGGCTACAGGCTGATCTCGCCGTACTGGGCCTCATACTGCTGGATGGTCTGCACCAGCGCGGCGGCCAGGCGTTTGGCGCTTTCGGGGCTCATGCCGATGGCCTTTTGCGGCTGCACGGCCAGCACCGGGCCCTGCTGGTCCTGTTCGTTGCGGCTCACGCAGGCCGTGAGCAGGATCTCGCCGTGGGAGTAGTTTGTCTGGAAGGCATTGGCGTAAATGGTTTCCAGAGCGGGGGCCGGCAGCATGGTCACGCGCAGCTGCTGTTCGGTACGCTGTTCGGGCTGCTGTTCGGGCTGCTGTTCAGGGGCATGGCTGTTGGCGGGGGTCTTTTTCAGAGCGGGCATGGGGATATCCTCCTGTCTGGTTGTGACGGGCAAGAAATTCTTCTGTTTCTTTGTTGCTTCTCTTCTACTTCTTTTCGTTTTTGGCGCCCTTGTCGTTCTTGCCGGTCTTTTCTTCCTTGCCGGCCTTTTCGTCGGGGCCGTCGGCATGGGTACGGATGCTGACCTTGGGCAGCTCGGCGAACTGCACACTGCCGGCGTCCATACGGCTGATGATCTCGGCGGTGATGTCCATGGACGCAGGAGCGGAAAGGACGTTCTGGCGGGCGATGACGGCCACGTCGCCCTTGTCGGCGCGCCAGGCTTCGATCCTGGCCAGCATGTGCTTGCTGACCACGTCACGGGCGGCGGCCTGTTCCAGCGCCAGCTGGCGCTGCAGCACGGCCAGGCCCTGACGCAGTTCCTGCTCGCGTTTTTCTTCAGGGCTTTTCTTCAGTTCTTCCTGATAGACATCCAGACCGTTCTGCAGGATGGCCTGGACTTTGGCCAGGTGTTCGTTGGCCTGCTGCGCGGCCCTGGACTGGCTGAGGACACGGTCCACATCCACGCAGACCACGTCCGGGCCGGTATCCAGGCAACCGGACAGGGGCAGGGCCAGCATAAGGGCGAGACCGGAAAGAAAACGGGGAAAACGGGGCATGATGTCTCCTTGTGATGGTATGCGATCCGGCCGGGGCCGGACGTGGCGCGCCGCGTATGGGCGGCCGGCATGTGAGCGTTGGATGGTGCGTCGAAATTTTTACGGGATAGCCGTTTTTTGCAAAATGCTCCTTCCCGTTTCGGGGCCCGGCACGGCCAATAAAAACGCCGCCCCGGGAAGGCTGGATACAGGGCGGCGTCAAAAGGTGCGGTGGCCGGGACTCTCTTTCCGGCCACCGCCCGGTTTGATGGGTTAAAGCATCAGGGCCTAGAACTCGTAGCGGAAGCTGCCGAACACGCCGTGACCGGTGGTGTGCTGACCGGTCTGCAGCGTGTAGTTCACGCCGATGCTCATGTTGTCGTTGGCCAGTTCCAGACCGACGCCGCCCTGCCAGGTGAGGTAATCCATCATCTGGGTCTCCACTTCATAGGTGCCGGGCAGGCCGGTGAAGTGCACATCGTGCTTGGCCTTGATGTCGCCGGCGGCCGGGATCACGGTGAAGTCCAGGCTGGGCTTGAAGCTCCAGCCGCTGTCCAGGGCGAAGTCCTTGCTGAAGGTCACGCCGATGGGGAAGGTCCAGATGTCCTGGTGGAGGCTGTCGCCTTCCAGCACGTTGCCGCCATTGGCTTCCACGTCATAGCCCCAGGTGTTGAGGCTCATGTAGCGCACGCCGATGTGCGGGATGATGTCCATCGCGCTGGTCTGCAGCAGATACTCGGCCCGCAGACCGGCACTGATGGCGCTGGCCTGCACGTCGGCTTCGAGCTTGTTGCCCATGCCCAGACGGCTGTCGAGATCCTGCTTGAGCTGGTTCCAGGTGCTGGTGTACGACACGTCGGCCATGACGCCGAAGTTTTCGTAATTCCAGCCGGCGTACGCGCCGAGGCCCCAGAAGTTCATGCGGTTCTCGGTGCTGCTGAGGTCGCCGCCGGAGGATTCGGCGTAACCGCCACCGATGTTGAAGGTGATACCGGCGCGGATGGCGTTCTCGAAGGTGTAGTCGGCACCCAGGGAAACGCCGCCCAGATTGCCGTTGAAGCCGTAGTCCATGTTGTCGGCATCCAGGCCCCAGCCGTGCTGGCTCTGCCACAGGGGCGCGATCCAGAGGGCGAAGCCGGTGGTGTTGCGATCCACGATCTTGCCTTCGGCGTCCATGGCCTGGGCGCCGTCAGCGGGATTGGCGAAGCCCAGACGGTTGACCACGGCATTGGTGCCCGCATCGGAAGCCATCTTGGTCATCTGCGGCGCGGCACCAGCGAAGGCGATGCGGGCGGCACTTTCGATGCTTTCAGCGGCGGCGTTCTTGTCCATGCCCAGGAAGCGGTTGTCCGTGGCGCGGCTCAGGAAGCGCACGCCCATCTGGTCGGAATCGACGTCGGCGTAGTCCCAGTTGGGCTGGTCAGCGGCACCGGCATGACCGGTATACAGGTCGTTCACCGCGTTGGCCATGCCGTCGCTCAGGTTGGGGAACACGGTATGGGCGTCATTGCGCACGGCGGAGGTGGTGACCTTCTTGCCCGTATTGTCAAACTTGGCATCGCCCAGCGAGATCATGTCCGTGGTGGTGGACAGGCCTTCGGTCTTCCAGACAGTCCCACCGTCTGTGATAGTAGTACTCGTACCGTCCTGCACCGTCGTAACATTGCCCACGATGGTGTAGTCCTGACCGGCCACGGCATCGGTGACCAGCAGCTTGGCACCTTCGGCCACGGAGAGAGTGCCCGTGGTTTTAAAGCTGATGGCAGCCTTGTCGCCGTAGATGTTCGCACCGTTGACCACCAGCAGGCTGTTGGCAGCGAAGGTGGCGGAGTCGTCAGTGGCATTGGTGACAGCATTCGTCAGGTCAGCACTCGTTGCCGTATCCATCAGCCCACCGTTCACGACCAGGGCCTTACCGTCAGCGATCTCGATGCCCTTGAAGACACCCAGAGCGGCGGTGATGCCCGTTTTAGACAGGCCCACGCCCTTGGTGTAGTTGCCTACCACGCCGGGCAGCCAGCCGGTATCAGCGGTGCCCAGAGCCAGGTAAGAGTTCTGGCCCACGCCTACGCGGCCGTTGACGACCACATCGGTAGCGCCGCCAGCGCTCAGGTTTTCCACAGCCACGTTGCTGGAAGCCAGGCCCCAGGCCGGGTCGACCAGCAGCATGCCACCGTTGAGGTCGATGTGCTGGGCGGACAGGGTGGTGCCACCAACCGTGTCAGACTCGGAGCCGACGGTGATGGTGCCGGTCGTCCCGGTCGTCCCGGTCGTCCCGGTCAGCTTCAGGTCAGCAACTGTGGCCTGGGTACCGTTGGTCAGCGTCAGGCTTTTGACCGTGCTGGCATCCGTACCCGTACCCGTCAGATTCAGAACACCACCGTCAACAGCCACGGCACCGGAAGCCGCCAGCTTTTTGGCAGCCACGTTGGTGGCGGTGATGTTAGCAGCTTCGATGGTACCCTGCTGGGCGCGCAGCGTCAGCTGACCGTCGGCAGCCTTGGTGATATCCTCCCCAAGGATAAGGTCACCATCGGTCACGATCTGCCCCCGGGCACTGGTAGCACCCGCGTGCAGGCTGATGTTACCCGTGGCAGTCAGGGTGCCATTCATATCATTTACGGGCTGGTCGACATAGATGTCGCTGCCAGAGGAAACCACACCGCCCTCAATGGTCAGCGTGTCGGTGTGGATATGACCATTGGAATGGATGCTGCCCTGGCTGGCCTTCACAGCACCGACATTCCCGACCTCACCGATGACTTCCGCGACCAGGTTGCCGCCGGCAGAGCTGCTCACAACGCCGCCACCGGTCACGGCACCCACCGTGTAGTTGCCTGCAACCGCATTCAGGCTGGAGTTGTTACCAAGTGTGATGTGGGCCTCGCCCAGATTTCCGCCCAGGGAAGGTGCGGCAGCGGAGCCCAGATTGAGGGCCTTGCCGTCAGACACATTGACCGTGAACAGCGTGGGGGTGCCATCGCCCTTCACGGTGATCAGATTTGTGCCGTCGCCAAGCAGGGTCAGATCACCCTTGAGATCGACAGTGTGGTTGCCATCAGCAGCATTGCTGATGAGGACAGTCCCGGCGCCGTAATTGCCATTGATCGTGGTGGTGTCGGTGTAACCAGGACCACCATATTCCACAGTGGTATCCGTCAGCAGCGCACCGGTAGCCTCGGCAACGGAACCTTTCAGGTTACCGGAGTCAGTCTTGTCATCACGAGAAATCTCGATGGCAGCACCTTCGTACTTGATGAGGCCGGTGCTGTCATTAACCACCAAGACGTTACGATACTGCTGCATATCAGCCGTGGAAATGCTGCTAAGACCGGTCACAGCAAGCGTACCACCCTGCCCCAGGTAGAGCCTTTTCAGGCCATCAGCGGTGGAGATGCTTTCTCCGTCTTTCTTCACGAGCAGCCTATTGGCCGCACTGAGTACACCATTGTCGCTGACATTGATGCCCTTCGTACCGTTTCCGTCCTCGGCACTCTTCAGGGAGTTGGTGACGGTCAGGGTACCGTTTTTAACGCTGAGACCCTTGTCAGCCACCACGTTAACGGCCTCGGCTTCCACATTACCCGCACCGGCGAGCGTCAGAGCCTTGTTGTTGAAGACCCCGGCCTCTTTCCCAGCAGTAGTGCCCGTGGACAGGGTCTGCAGCTTCAAAGTGGAACCTTCGGCCACATCCAGCTTGGTGAAGCCGACCACCTGGCCATTGAACTCACCAGTATAGTTGGTGAAGGCCAGAGTGCTGTTATTAACTGTCGCCTTGTTGCTACTGGTTGCGTCATGGCCCTGACCAAAGACCTTGCCGGCAAAGCTGCTGTTGCCGTCAAAGGTCACGGTCGCGGTATCCGTCACCCTGGCCGTACCGTCATTGAGGGCATAACCGCCGGCATGGATGTTGCCCTGGATATCGGCATTGCCGCTGATGGTCAGGTTGGCATTGGTCACATTCGCCGTGGCGCTGGTGCCATCAGCCACGCCACCGGCAAAGACATTGCCATTGATGGTGCCGCCGTTGATGGTGGTGTTGGCGGTGGTGACGCTGGACGTGATAGTCCCAGCTCCCTTGGCGCTGGCCACACCGCCGCCTACCACGGCAGCCTTGCTTGCGGTTTCTCCATCGTCAGAGATTTGGGCCCCGTAACGCAGAGCATCGATGGTTCCACCACTGATGGTCAGCTGACTTTCCGTAACTGACGAGGAGACATCGCCTGTGGCAGCGCCATAGTTTTCCGCGACGCCACCGCCGACCACACCGGCGATTTTGGTGCCGCCGAGGATCGTCGTATTCGCCTCGGTCACGCTCACCGTTGCCTTGCCGGTGCCCGTTCCTTTGGCGAGGCTGCCACCGATAACGCCGCCGCCCAGCACCTTCACGGAATCACTGATGGTCACATTCGTCGTGTCGATGGTCAGACTCGCCTTTTGACCATCGGCATAAACAAGGGCCTTGCCGCCACCCAGAACGTACTGGGCCTTGTGGTCAACGCTCTGCAATTCTCCGCCGCTGACGAGGACATTGGTCGTATCAATGTTAGACGTGTTGCTGCCGCGTACGTAGCTGCCGCCCATGACTTCGCCGTCAAGGGTGCCGCCAGTCAGAGCAACACTGGTCGACGTAATATTCCCTGCCTTGCCTGCGCCGTCGATAAGGTTACCGCCCACCAGGTCGCCCGTCACCGTACCATTCTTCATGGTCAGCGACGTATTCGTGACATTAACAGTGCCGCCATCGACGGCCACGCCACCGGCAACGACCTTGGCATTGTCCTTATCGAAATAGCCATCTTTGCCACTATCAGGCTTGTTGCCCTTGATGACGGTCTCGGCACCGTCAATGACCACAACGGAATTCTCGACCGAAGCAGTGGCATTGGCGCCAGTGGCGAGTCCCGCACCAGCCACGGCAGCGTAGCTGGACGCCTTTTCGCCGGAACCCTTGGTATAGACGATGTTGGTCACCGTCCCGTCCTTGATGACGACAGAGGACGTGCCTTCAACAACACTCTTAGCGCTACCAGTACCGGTCAGATGCTCGGCCAGGCCGCCGCCCACCACACCGGCGATGCTCTTGCCGCCGTTGATGGTCACCACGCTGTTGGCCACAGTGGCTTCAGCCGTACCAGGCGTCGCACGGCTAAAGCTGCCGCCCACCACAGCACCGGTAGTCACCGAGGCATCATTATTGATCGTGACGGAAGAGGTGCCCTTGATTTCGCCCGTGGCCGTGCCATTGCCAAGTACCTTGTCGCCACCCACAATGTATTCCGCCTGGGACACCGTGGGGAAGTTGGCAGCATTGAACACGACGCTGGTGTTACCGGTGGTGGTCACCGTACCGGCACCACGCGCATAGCTGCCGCCCATAATGTCGCCCTCGACCTTGCCGGCCTTGACCGTCACAGAGGAGTTGCCGTGCAGGGTAGTGGTGACGTCCTTAGCCTCCATTGTTGCGTCGCCTTCCGTCATGTTGCCACCGACCAGGTCGCCCACGGATTTGACGTTCTCCACGACAACAGCGGAAGTGGACGTGCCACCTTCCTTGCCGATGGTCACCGTGGCGCCCTTACCCTGGGCCAGGCTGCCGCCGAGGACTTTGTCGTTGATGTCAACTTTTTCGCCGTTGATGGTCACCAGCGTATTGCCGGTGATGGTGCTGGTGGCCGTGCCCTTCTCGCCTTTCACGAGAGCCAGGCCGCCGCCGATGATGGAGGGATCGAGATTGATGGCCCCCAGGCCGGTGGAATAGGACTGCCCGAAGGTGCCGCCGGTGATGGTCACAGAAGTGGAAGCGTCGGTGACGGAGAGGGCGGGAGCGTTAGCCCCAGTGCCGTACACATGGGCCACACTGCCGCCCGTCACGGAGGTCTTGAACTCGCCGCCGCTGATGTTCACGGTGATGTTGCCGGCTTCGGCCTTGCTGGTATCATCGGCATTCAGGTCGGCCTTGAGGTAGTTGCCGCCCATGACCAGTTCATAGTCAGTATTCTTACCGCTATCTTTCTGGCCGAACGTACCGCCGGTGATGGTCAGGGAAATATCGCCGGTCTTCAGATTGGCCTTCTCGCTGTTGGCGATCTTGCTGCCGCCCACCACGAACTGGGAGGAAGTGGTCGAACCACTGATGGTGGTGCTGATGTTGCCGTGGGTCAGCGTGTTATCGAAAGCGGAGTTGGCCTGCACGTAGCTGCCGCCGATGATCTCGCTGATGGTACCGCCTTTGACTTCCAGCGTGATGTCATCGGCAGCTGTGGTCTCAGCACTCTTGACCAGCCAGCCCCCCATGAGGTTGTTGACGGTGGTCTGGTCGTAGTTATTCTTCCCTTCCAGAGCCTTGTCAGGATCCGCGGCCACAGCCACACCGGCGCCGCCCATGACCAGCATGCCGGCCACAGCCAGGCTGCCGAAAGTGTTCATCAGGTGGCACTTTTTGAGCACCGCCTTGTACCGGTTGATCAGATTGCCGATGGCTCCCTTGGTAAGTTGCATGCAACTATCCTCCATCCTTGGTTTTATTGTTCGCATGTCCGCATGGGACGGTGGCGAAAAAGTAGACTTTTTCGCCATAGCATCCTTAAGGACAGACAGCCAATAAAGTAGACTTTTTCGCCATACCGTCAGGACAGGGAACGCGCATGCCGCAGGGTAAATTCCGTGGAATGGAATAAAAAACCGATAGTAAGAATATCGTCTTTGATTTTAAGGTATTGCTCTACGAAACAAAAATGAAACGATTATAGCTTGCTTTATAACCTGAGTGGAACTATTGTTACTGTAACCGTGGCGAAAAAGTCTACTTTTCCGCCATACCGTTTTGGATCACTCAACATTGCATTTTTTTCAAGAAAGCCCGGCACATATTTTATGTGCCGGGCTTTTGTCCCGTGTGCCCGCAGAGGGGAGGGACGGGAAAAACCGTCCCGATGCCGATCGGGCCGGGGGCACGCCCGTTTTTTGCCGGTCTCCCCGTTCCCGGACCGGTCCCGCCCCATGCTCTTGACGGGACAGGCAGATATCGTACTCTGTCAGGGCAAGACCTGACATCTGGAGCGCGCATGAACAGCAGTTATCCTCTGGTATTTTCCGTCACCTCGGGCAAGGGGGGCGTGGGCAAGACCAATATCTCGGTCAATCTGGCCCTGACCCTGGCGGCGCGCGGCAAGCGCGTGCTGCTTCTGGACGCGGACCTGGGGCTGGCCAATGTGGACGTGCTGCTGGGCCTGCATCCCGAAAAGAACATCTTCCACCTGTTCCATGAGGGGGCGTCCCTGCGGGACATCCTGCTGCCCACGGAATACGGCTTCTCCATCCTGCCCGCCTCGTCGGGTGTCAGCGAGATGCTGGCGCTCAATCCGGGGCAGAAGCTGGAGCTGCTGGATGCCATGGACGAGCTAGAGGACGATCTGGATTTCCTCATCGTGGACACGGGCGCGGGCATCAACGACAGCGTGCTCTATTTCAATGTGGCGGCGCAGGAACGTCTCCTCGTCCTGACCCCGGAACCCACCTCCCTGACGGACGCCTATGCCCTGATCAAGGTGCTGAAGACGCAGCACGGCGTGGACCGCTTCCAGGTCTGCGTGAACATGGCGCAGGACATGAAGAGCGCCCGCGAGATGTTCGTGCGGCTCACGGACGTCTGCGACCACTTCCTGGGCGGGGTCTCGCTGGATCTGGCCGGTGTGCTGCCCCGCGACCCCGGCGTGCACGAGGCCGTGGTGCGCCAGCAGCCCTTCTGCCGCTGCCTGCCGGAAAGCCCGGTCTGCCGGGGGCTGGAAAAGATGGCGGACACCATCCTGCGCTGGGAGCCCGCTCCCAGTGCCGACGGCAACATCAAATTCTTCTGGAAAAAACTGCTCTACCGCTGAGACGTCCCTTGCGGGGACGGACGGCGGCCGGACGGAAGGCCATAAAAAAAACGGCGTCGAAAGACGCCGTTTTTTGTCGTGCATGAACTGTCCCCGGGCTGCGGGGGCAGGGGGCCGTCCTTACTTCACGGTCACCAGCTCGTAATCCACGTTGCCGATGCCGATCTTCCGGGCATGCTCGATCTGGCTGCGCCAGTTGGTCTTGGGATGGATGTCGGTGAAGTGGTCGTTGTGCTCGTGGGCGCACTGACCCAGCACGCTGGTGCTGATGGCGGGCGCGGCGTTGACCGCGTCGATACAGGCGTGGTCCAGGGCCACGGGGTCGAAGCCGGCGAACATGCCGATGTCGGGCACCACGGCGGCGTCGTTCTCGGCGTGGCAGTCGCAGTAGGGCGAGACCTGGTTGACGATGCTCACATGGAAGTGCGGGCGGTTCTGGATGACGGCCTTGGTGTATTCGGCCATGCGTTCGTTGAGGATGGTGCTCTCGGCGTCGAAGGCATTGCTGATGGCGTCGAAGTTGCACACGCCGATGCAGCGGCCGCAGCCGGCGCACAGGTCATGGTCGATGCGGGCCTTGTGGTCCTCGCCGATGCTGATGGCCGACTGGGCGCAGTAGTGCGTACAGGTCTTGCAGCCGCGGCACTTTTCGGCGTCGATGCCGGGCTTGCCGATGCTGTGCATGGCCATCTTGCCCGCACGGCTGCCGCAGCCCATGCCGATGTTCTTGATGGCGCCGCCGAAGCCGGTCAGCTCGTGGCCCTTGAAGTGGGTCAGGCTGATGAAGATGTCGGCGTCCATGATGGCGCGGCCGATGAAGGCGCTCTGGAAGTGGTCACAGCCTTCCAGGGGCACTTCCATCTCGTCGGTGCCCTTGAGGCCGTCGGCGATGATCATCTGGCAGCCGGTGCTCAGGGGCGAAAAGCCGTTTTCCTGCGCGGCGGCCAGGTGTTCCAGGGCGTGCTTGCGGCGGCCCACATACAGGGTGTTGCAGTCGGTCAGGAAGGGGCGCCCGCCCAGGGAGGTCACCTTGTCGGCCACCATCTTGGCAAAGTTGGGACGCAGGAAGGACAGGTTGCCCGGCTCACCGAAATGGATCTTGATGGCCACGAACTTGCTGTCCATGTCGATGCTGTCGATGCCGGCCTTTTCGATCAGTTTTTTCAGCTTGTCCAGCAGGCCGGTGCCCACGGGGCAGCGCATGTCGGAGAAATAGACTTTGGAAGCGCTCATTGTCGTCTGTTCTCCAGCGTAGAGGTGTTGAGCGCCGCCCCGGAGGACGGCGCGGACGTTCGGATGTTACAGGCCGTACCGGCGGCCCAGGGAAAAGGCTTTGCCCAGCGGCTCGCCCACGCGGCAGTACTGTTTCTGACCGCCGTCGTAGAGCAGGGGATCGATGCGGTACATGTTGGGCTGGCCGCTTTCGTTGAGGCAGTCGGTCTCGATGCCCACGTTGAGGATGCGGCCCACGAACTGGGTATGGCTGCCCAGTTCCAGCGTGGCCTGCAGTTCGCATTCCAGCACCAGCGGGCACTCGTCCACATAGGGGGCATCCACCACCTTGCTGCGCACGGCGGTCAGGCCGGTGGCGGAGAATTTGTCCTCCCCGGCACCGGAGACCATGCCCGCAAAGTCCACCATGGCGGCCTGGGCCGCCGAGGGCACGCAGACCGTGAACGCCTTGCGCGCCACGATGGCCTTGTGCGTCCAGCGTTCGGGCCGCACGGAGACGGCGACGCAGGGCGGGTTGGAGCAGCAGATGCCGCCCCAGGCCGCGGTCATGATATTGGCTTTGCCTTCTTCATCATAGGCGGCCACCAGAAAGGCCGGCATGGGGTAGGCCAGGGTGACGGGACCAAGAGCTTTTTTCATGGTGTGACCTCCTTGTCATGCATGATGTGTTCCGCGCAACCGCTTGTGAAGGATGGCTGTATAGCATCGCCTGCGGCCTGTAGCAACATGTGGGGAGTAACATGTTTGCTGCAAAGGTGTCATTGTCTTTTCCTCTCGACATGCATCGCCGGGAGGGCCGCGGGGCTAGCTGTCCTCCAGGGGTTGCAGGGCGTGGTGCAGGCGCGGCAGCCGGCGCACGCCCGCCAGCAGGATGCCCAGGGCCACGCAGGGGGCGGCCGCCAGGGCCAGGAAGGCGGGGCCGTAGCCCAGTAGATGGGCCACCAGCCCGCCGTAGGAGGCGCTGCACGAAGCGCCGATGCCCTGCAGGGTCATGATGACGCCCAGGCCCAGGTTGACGTGGCCGGTGCCGTTGAGCAGCCGGGCGGCAAGGCCGGGCGTGACCACGCCCAGGATGCCCGCGCCCACGCCGTCCAGCATCTGGACGGGGATGATGCTCCACGGGCTGTTCCAGAAGCCCGCGATGCAGCCGCGCAGGGGCAGGGCCAGCAGCGCGCACCAGAGCAGGATGCCGTAGCCGCGCCTGCGGGCCAGACGGGCGGCCCAGAGGGCCACGAGGATCATGGTGCCCTGGGCGATGACCACGGTGGCGGCGGTATAGGCCGCGCCGTTGATGGCGAAGCGGGCCACGGCGGACTGGCCCAGCAGGGGCAGCATGTGGGCGTTGCCCAGATGGAAAAAGAGCATGACCAGCCCCACGCAGAGCACGGGCAGGGCCGCGGGGCCGTGCCGGAGGGCCGCGCGCTGTGCGGGCGTGGCGTGTTCCGCTTCAGGGGCGAGCCCCCGCGCCTGGGCATGGTCGATGTCGCGGGGCGCGATGCCGTGCAGGGCATGGAGGCTGAGGAGCAGCATGCCGCTCATGACCACGAAGACGCCGGGCACTCCGTACCAGTAGCCGATGGCCCCGCCCAGCATGGCGGAAAGGCCGTTGCCCGCGTGGTTCCAGGCCTCGTTGCGTCCCAGCTGGGCGGGCAGGTGGGACTGGCCCGCCAGCCCCAGGGTCAGGGCGCTGATGGTGGGGGCCATGGCGGCCGCGCAGACGGCCTGGACGATCTGGGCACCGCCCACCAGCAGGGGATGCTGGCAAAGGAAGATCAGGGCCAGGGCGGCCACGATGCCCAGCGAGGCCAGGGCCAGCAGCAGGCGCTTGCGGCGGGTGGCGTCGGCCAGGGCGCCCAGGGGCGCGGTGACGGCCATGCCCGCCAGACCGCCGATGGTCATGACGTAGCCGATGCTGTCCGGCGTCCAGCCGTGGCTTTGCAGGAAGATGCCCAGAAAGGGCCCCAGACCGTCGCGGACGTCGGCCAGGGCGAAGCAGAGCAGGGAAAGACAGGTCAGGGAACGTGTCTTGGCCGCCAGATCCGGCGGCAGGGAGCGAGGAGCGAAGAACGACAGGGCGGACATGCGGCCTCGGGAAAAGACTGAAGGTTGGAAAACAAAAATTGTTCCGAAAAAGTCCCGCTTTGGCAAGAGCAGGGGACGCAGGGCGGCATGACGGGATCCGTCCGCAAAAAGGAGAGCGGCGGTGACGGGCCGGGGGACGCGTTGTCCGGGTCTCCGGCCGGTCCGTGTGCCGGCGCGCCGGCCGGAGGGGGCATTCTTTCATGCCGGGGACCCTTGCCAAAGGGGGAGGAAAAGGGATAACAGAACGCTTTTCATCAAAAATCTCTTTGTGGTTTGAGACCTTCTCCTTCAGGGAGAACAGAGCGGCTTGACAAGACGGCGAAGCCGATGGAAGCCTTTTCCGCAATTCCTTCCTTCAGGAAGGGGCGATCCGCGCGACCCCCATCCGTCGGTCGCGGAGGCGGTAGCCGTTGCCCGCACCAGCGGGCTTACGGATGCGCCAGTCGTTGGCGAACATGTGAGCCTTACGAATGGCGACAGCGTTTTCGCAGGCTGTTTTGCCGTGTACCACATCGCTGTCTTCATCCGTAGCTTCCTTCGTCGCAACGGCTGAAGCAGCGACAGTGCTTTCATGGGCTGTCTTGCCGTGTACCACATCGCTGTCTTTATCCGTAGCTTCCTGCGTCGCAACGGCTAAAGCCCAGTCGGCGGACGGGGCGACTGTGGATTGAAACATTTTCAGGAGAGGAGGCTGCTGTGGCATCTCCCTATATGGATGGCGTGCGCCGGGCCCTGCCCATCGTGCTGGGCTATGTGCCGGTGGCGTTCGCCTTTGGTGTGCTGGCCGTCAAGAGCAACATCCCGCCCGCTCTGGTGGTGGCCATGTCGGTGTTCCATTTCGCCGGTTCCGGGCAGTTCGTCTGCGCGGGGTTGTGGGGGGCCGGTGTGGGGGCCATGTCCGTCATCTTGGCGGTCTTCGTGGTCAACCTGCGCCATCTGCTCATGTCCGCCGCCATGGCCGAGCCGCTGGCGCCGCTCAAGCGCTGGCAGCGCTTTCTGTTCGGCTGCGAGATGACGGACGAGACCTTCGGCGTGCATATCACGGCCTTCCAGCGCGGCTGGAAGCTGTGCACGGCCACGCTCTTCACCTGCAACCTCACAGCCCACGCCTCGTGGGTGCTGGGGACGGTCATCGGCGTGTTCTGCGGCGGCCTCGTCCATGACGTGAAGCCCCTGGGCCTGGACTATGCCCTCACGGCCATGTTCCTGGCCCTGCTGGTGCCGCAGTGCGTCAGCCGCCTGCATGTGCTGGTGGCCATCGTGACGGCCATCCTTTCCCTGAGCCTGAAGCTGGCCGGCATGGGCCAGTGGAACGTGGTGGTGGCCACGGTGCTGGGCGCCACGCTGGGCGTGATCCTGTTGCACCGCAACAAGAGCGCCCTGCCGGAAAAGAAAGAGGAGGACGCGGCATGATCTGGATACAGCAGCACGCGGAACTGCTTTTTTGCCTGGTGGGTTGCATGCTGGTGACGGTCATCCCCCGTGTGGGGCCGGTCATGTATCTGCATGCCGAGAGCCTGCCCGACCTGCTGCGCCACTGGCTCTCCTTCGTGCCCGTGGCGGTCATGGCGGCCCTGCTGGGCCCGGACGTCTTCATCTATCAGGGGGAGTTCATGCCCACGCATCACAACCTCTTCCTGATGACGGCCATCCCGGCCCTGCTGGTGGCCTGGTGGAGCAAGAGCTTTTTCGGCACCATCGCCTTTTCCATGGGCTTCGTGGCCCTGATGCGCTACCTGGGGTGGTACTGATGGCACACGAGCCCCGGCCGCACTGTCCCTTCCACCTGCGGGAGGCCCATCTGCCCCCGGCCCTGCGCAAACCGCGCAAGCCCGCGCCGCCCCTGCCGCCCCCGGCCCGCAGCGCCCGGCTGCTGGTGCGTCTGGCCGCGGAGGATACGGCCCTGTTCCGCTTTTTGCTGGAAGGCTATGACAACACGGCCTATTTCACCGTGCTGGAGCCGCGCACGGCCCTGCTCAAGCTGGTCTTTTCGCCGCACCGGGAAGAGGCCCTGCGCCGGGCCCTGGCCGAGATGGCCGAGAGCCTGGATTTTTCAGTGGAACCCTGGCCCCTGGACAGGGCCTGATACCGTTGACGGGGAGGTGCCCGGCAGGGCGGCCGTCCCCGGCGTCCCCGGCACGTCGTCTGCCCGGCACAGGCAGCGGACGGCCGGGAGACGGGAGTTTTTGCCATGGAGAAGGATGCCCCTTCAGATGCGGGGACCCGCGCGGACCAGTCCCGCCCCGCCGGGGAGGAGAGCGCCCCGGACGGACAGCTGGACGCCCTGCTGGCGACCCTGGCCGCCGCGAGCTTCGATGCGGAGCGGCAGGACGGGCCCGGCAGCCTGCGCGCCACCTGCGCCTTCCACCGTCGTGACGAGGCCTATGTGCTGCACCGCAAGGCCACGCTCTGGGCGGCGGAGACGCACGAATACGTGCAGGTCCACTGTCTGCCCCGGCTGGACATGGCCGCCTGGGAGCGCATCCGTGACGGGGCCCTGGCCTGGGGGCAGGAGCGCATCCGGCCCCACGACGAGCATATGGCCTCGTATGTGAGCGTCATCATCCTTTGCCGGTCATGGCATCAGGATGCGGCGGCCGCCGTGGAGCGCTGCCGTGTCTGCAAGAGTTTCTGGCTGGGCCTGCGCGGCTGGATGCGTCTGCGCGCGCTGGCCCTCATCCTGCCTTCCGCGCCGTGGCGCGACACCGTCCCCCCCGATGCCGCCTGCGTCTGCAACAAGGCAGCCCGGGCCACCCTGCTGCCGCTGGCGCGCAGGGCGTTCCCGTCCCATTTTCCTCAAGAGCGTGCATCATGAATTCCCTGTATCTGCTCCTTGGCGGCCTGGCCCTGCTGGGGCTTGGCTATTTCGTTTACGGCGCCTGGCTGGAAAAGGTCTGGGGCGTCGATCCCTCCCGGCCCACACCGGCCCATCAGTTCCGCGACGGCGTGGACTACATGCCGTCCAAGGCTCCGGTGGTGCTGGGCCATCATTTTTCGTCCATCGCCGGGGCCGGGCCCATCAACGGCCCCATCCAGGCCGCCGTCTTCGGCTGGCTGCCCTGTTTCATCTGGGTGGTCGTCGGCGGCATCTTCTTCGGCGGCGTGCATGACTTCGGCTCCCTGTTCGCCTCCCTGCGCAACAAGGGCCGCTCCATCGGCGAGGTCATCGCCGGCAGCATCGGCCTGCGGGCCAAGCGCCTGTTCGTCATCTTTTCCTTCCTGACCCTGGTGCTGGTGGTGGGGGCCTTCGCCTCCATCGTGGCGGGCACCTTCAACGGCTTCATGACCGATGCCTCGGGCGCGCTGGTCCACAACCACGTCAACGGCTCCACGGCCACCATCTCCCTGCTGTTCATCGTGCTGGCCGTGATCTTCGGCCTGCTGGTCTACCGTTTCGAGATGCCCCTGGGCAGGGCCACCCTGCTGGGCGTGGCGGGAATCGTGGGCGTCATCGCCCTGGGCCTGCGCTTCCCCCTCTACGCGGGCTACGATACCTGGATGTGGCTGCTGGGCCTGTACATCCTCGTGGCCTCGGTGACGCCCGTCTGGATCCTGCTCCAGCCCCGCGACTACCTCAGCTCCTTCCTGCTCTACGCCATGATGCTGGCCGCCGTGGTGGGCATCGTGGCCGCGCATCCGGTCATCGAGCTGCCCGCCTTCACCTCCTTCGAGGTCAACGGCCAGTATCTCTTCCCGGCCCTGTTCGTGACCGTGGCCTGCGGGGCCATCTCGGGCTTCCATTCGCTGGTGGCCTCGGGCACCACGTCCAAACAGCTGAGCAGCGAGCGTGACGCCCGCCTGGTGGGCTTTGGCTCCATGCTCATCGAAAGCGCGCTGGGCATCGCCTCGCTCATCGCCGTGGGCTATATCTTCACCCAGAACGGCCATGCCTTCACCAGCCAGACGCCCACCCAGGTGCTGGCCGACGGCCTGTCGCAGATGCTGGCCTGTGTGGGCCTGGGCAGCGAGAGCGCCCGCGGCGTCACCTACGGCCTCATCATCCTGGCCGTGTCCACCTTCTGCCTCACCTCGCTGGATACGGCCACCCGTCTGGGGCGCTACATGTTCCAGGAGCTGTGGCTGGCCCCGGGCCAGAGCGTGAAGGACGTGCGCGGCTGGCGGGCCGTGCTGGTCAACAAATATGTGGCCACGCTGGTGACCGTGGGCCTGGGCATGAGCCTGGGCTTTGGCGGTTATGCCAAGATCTGGCCCCTGTTCGGTGCGGCCAACCAGCTGCTGGCCGCGCTGGCCCTGCTGGCCGTGGCCTGCTGGCTCCAGAACCTTGCCCGCCGCAACGGCATGTTCCTGCTGCCCATGCTCTTCATGCTGCTGGTGACGCTCTCCGCCCTGGTGCTGGGCATCGTGGCCCAGGGCCGTGCCCTGCTGGCCGGGACGGGCGGGGCCGTGGCGGCCCTGCAACTGGTCATCGCCGTGCTGCTGCTGGCGTTGTCGCTGGTGCTGGTGCACGAAGGCTGGCAGGCCCTGCGCCGCAAGGGGCGCCCTGCGACGGAAAAGGTCTAGACCGGTCTTTCTCTCAATAGGCTGGCGGGGGCGGAGCTGCCTTTGAAGAGCTGCGCTCCTGCCCCGGTACACGATAAAAAAGGCGGATCCGTGGATCCGCCTTTTCACGTTCTGATGTCTGCCGGTCGTGCCGGGGCCGCCCGGCAGGATGGTGACTCGTGGCATGGTGATGCTTCGGCGTTGCCGCCGTCACGGCGCGGAGGCCATCCTGCGGACGGTCTGCTCCGGCGGCTGCCCGTCCCGGGGATCTAGCCGTTGAAGATGACCGGCTCCTTGCGCTGGGCTTCGGGCAGGTGCCCCTTGGCGTACCCCAGGCTCAGGGCGCTGACGAAGCGGCACTGCTCCGGCACCTTGTAGCGGGCCTTGATCTCCGGACGGTCCATGAAGTCCTGGGCAAAGCCGATCCAGCAGGAGCCGATGCCCTTGGCGTGGGCGGCCAGCATGATGTTGGCCGTGCACAGGGTGCCGTCATACATGTACCAGTGTGAGGTCGTGTCCCCGTAGACGCAGATGACGTTGTTGGCGTCATAGAAGATGTTGTAATTGGGGTTGTCCAGCCATTCCCTGTACTGGGCCAGCCAGGGAAAGTCCGCAAAGTTCTCTTTGAGCCAGGCTTTGATCTCGTCGGAAAGGGCGGCGATCTTTTCCCGTCCCTCCAGGGTCACGAAACCCCAGGGCTGCATGCTGGAGCCGGTGGCGGCCTTGGTGCCGACGGTCAGCAGCTCCAGGATCTCTTTTTTGGGGATGGGCCGGTCCTCATAGGAGCGGCAGGAACGGCGGGTGAGGATGCATTGCAGGGCGTCCATGAAAGACCTCCCGGGTCGGAAAAGGAAGGGAACGTCCGCAGACTGCGCGGACACCCTGCCAGTATAGCGCGGGGGCTCGCAAAGGTCGAGCCGGAGGAGCGTCCGCAGGCGGTGTGTGGCGGTCATCCCCGGAGGCAGGCCGCTCTGGTGCGGGAGGCGCGGCGCAGGAGGATGTTTTCAGCAAAGCCGGAAGAGAAGGGCGGCAGGCTTTTGCATCTGGGGGCGGCGTCCCCGTCCCGGGATGCGAGGAGGCTGCGGCAAGAGGACGGGCTTGCGGAAAGCCGGATGGCGACGGCCGCCCTTCCTGTGTCCGACAGTGATGCGGATGGGGCGCGGGATGCCTGGTCGGATATGGGGCGGGCTCTCCGGCAGGCAGTGGACAGGGCCTGCGCCGGGCGCTGGACATTGCGCCGCGCTTCCCGTACTCAGCGCAGGAAAGGCGCTGCCTGTGGGGCGGCCCCGCCATGCTTCTGATGCATTTTTCCTTCGTGTCCGTTTTTCCGGTGGACAGCGGGCGTTGCCCCGTTCCCCGGCGGCGTGGGGAAGGTCCCGGAAGAGGGCGGGAAGATGCCGCGGCGCCGGAACATCTTACTGGAGACGATATGACACGGACCTTTTTGGCCCTGATCTTCCTGCTTCTGACCGCTGTTGCCTGCCCGGCCGGGCAGCATCCCCTCACCGTGACCCGGACTGCCGACGATTTCTACGCCGCGTTCGACCGGGACATCCTCATCAAGACGAAGTTCTGTTCCGTCCGGGCGTTTCAGGAAAAAGCCCTGCTGCGCTCGGACCTCTTTGGCGAACTGGTGTTCATGGACGGCACGCGTTGCAGCGTGGACACGGTCTATGTCCGCAAGCGTCTGCGGTGGGGGACCCATAAGGTCACCGTCACCCGTGAAGGGGAGGGCATCTACAGCTTGGCGGGCTCCGAGACGCTGCTCTTCGCGTCACGTTGCTCCACGCTGGCCCTGCGGGACGAGGCCGTACTGGAGATGCAGGACAGCCTTTCCGGCATCTTGCATCTGCATGGCGGCACCTGCCGGGTGGAGGGCGTTTTCGAGGCCATCTCGTATTGATGCCGGGCCCCGCTCCGGCCTGGACGATCTCCCGGAAGAGACGACCGGGCCTGCCCGGCTTCCCCTCCCGGCTGCGGGCTTGTCCCGCCGGTGGATGGGGGCTTGAGAAAAAGGAAAAGCCGCCGCAGACAGGTCTGCGACGGCTTTTTTTGTTCTGGTACCCGGAGCCGGGCTTGAACCGGCACAGCCGGTGGCCGAGGGATTTTAAGTCCCTTGTGTCTACCAATTCCACCATCCGGGCGTAGGCTCCTTTTTAGCTGGCAGCTCCCGCGGCGTCAAGGGGCGGGCGTTGCCAGACGGGGGCCGAGCCGCTACACTGCCCGAGGCTCCGCCGTCACAGGGGAGGCCCGGCAGGGGGGCACGTTTTCGTACGACAGTGCTTTGTCCGGGTCGTGCCGCACGCCCGCTCCTGTCGGGGCGGAAGGCAGGGAAAGCTCATCGGGACACGTGCCGGGGCCGTCACGGACTGTCAGGCAGCTGCGAAGGAACAGCCGCGCAAGGATGCCTTGGGGCGCGTCGCCCGCGCGGTATCCCGTTCGCGACAGACCGCCGTGCCGGTGCCGAGGCAAGGCATCCGCTCGGGAGTTCGCTTGGGCTCAGTCCGCTATCGTCCATGGCCGTGGCCGCCCGTGTTCGGGGGCGTGGCCGTGGACGTCGGCATCTGTGAGGCATTCGCCGTGCCGTGGACGGCTTTGAGGATGGATGCCTTTGTGCCCCTGTGTCTCCTGTATCGCGGAGCCGTGGAGGAAAGATATGTCATTCTGGAATACCTGCATCCTGGCCTATTGCCGTCTGGGCATCGCCGGGCTTTCGCCCAAGGCTCCGGGCACGGCCGGTTCGGCTCTGGCCGCCCTGCTGGCGCCGTTGCTTTTTCTGCCCCTGCCGCTCTGGGGCCGTCTGCTTTTTCTGGCCGTGATCGTCGTGACCGGCGGTCTGGCCGCCACCCGGGCCGAGATCCTGCTGGGGCGCACCGACCCCGGGGAAGTGGTCATCGACGAGCTCGTGGGCGTCTGGATCGCCCTGCTGCCCCTGGGCGCGGGCCAGTGGTCGTGGCCCGGTCTGGTCTGGGCCTTTGCCCTGTTCCGCCTGTTCGATATCTGGAAGCCCTGGCCCGTGCACGCCTCGGAAAACTGGCTGCCCGCAGGCTGGGGCATCATGCTGGACGATATCTTGGCCGGTCTTATGGCCATGTGCTGCATGCTGGTGCTGCGGGCCCTGGGCTGGGTCTAGCAAGAGGGGAGAGAACATCCTCGCACGCTGCCGCCGATGCCCGCGGCTGTCTTCGGCGCGACGGGTATCGGTCCGGAGAAACTGCTTTCAGCGGCCGGGCAGCGCGAAAAAAAGCCCCTTCCCTTTGTGCCTTCCTGTCACTCCGCGCGGTTGATGCGGGAGGGTGAGAGGAAAAAGGCAGGCCCGTCTCAGGCCGGATAGGGGGAGGCTGTCCCTGCAAGACAGGAACCACTAGTGGCTAACCGATGATACAGCAGAGAGAGGCGGTTTTATAAAATAAATCAATCTCATCTGTGTAATGGTAATATTTTTTATGCATGTCCTCTGAGAATCGATACGATAGGGAATACTTGCTTTCTTTAAAGAAAGAATCAGTCTTTTCTTTATAAGAAGTTATCTTTTTTTTGAGTTTTTCCTCAGCGTCAGCGAGCGTATTTCCATAGCCGTAGACATATGCCATGAAAATGCACTGGCATCTGCGCTGCGGATTGCTTTTGAAATATATTTCTGCAAGCCTGTCTAAATCGGCATCATATTTTGTTGTCCATTGGGGGCTGCATTTAACTTCTATGGCAAATTTTAATTGATATTCGGTATCAAGAATCGCCATATCGAGACGCTGAGAACTGCAGAAAAACTTGGGGGGACGTCCCCGGGGACGTTCTTTCTGGTCATCCATGATCTGCCGACCAAGATATTCAAGGCGTATGGAATAGTCGAGGGAATACTTTTTTATAGTCTTTATGGTAGCTGTCGCCATGTGATGGACCATAAAGCTTTCGCCAGCACATTCGTGAAGGAGAATACCATCGGACCAGTATTCATATTCTTTGACGGCTGTCGCGGCACCTTGCTGCAGGGCTGACAGAATATAACTTTTTCTCATGTGGTCTCTCCCATATGTTTTCGCCATCCACAGGACGCAACAAAAGCGCACCTCTGTCAGTACAGTCAGGGGTGCGCTGAAAAGGCGGGGCGGGTGCGGGCTACTTCATGCGGTAGGTGATGCGGCCGCGGGTCAGATCGTAGGGAGAGAGCTCCACCTTCACGCGGTCGCCGGGCAGGATGCGGATGTAGAACTTGCGCATCTTGCCGGAAATGTGCGCCAGCACTTCGTGGCCGTTTTCCAGCTCCACACGGAACATGGCATTGGGCAGGGCTTCCTGCACCACGCCGTCAACTTCAATGGAACCTTCTTTAGCCATATTTCCTCCAGAAAAATTCAGATAAGCGGCGAATATCTACACAGAAGAGACAAGGTCTGTCAACGCTTTCGTGCGCTCTTGCCCTTGCGGGGAGCCGTCGCGGGCTCCACGGCGGCCCGTTCCCGCGGCGTGCGGCACAGCAGCCACAGGCCCGCGGCCATGAGCGGCAGGCAGAGCAGCTGGCCCATGGTCAGCCAGCCGAAGGCCAGGTAGCCCAGCTGGGCATCGGGCACGCGCACGAATTCCACGCCAAAGCGGAACACGGCGTAGAGCAGGGCGAAAAGACCGGAGACGGCGCCCGCCTTGCGCGGCCGGGCGGAGAAGATCCAGAGCACCACGAACAGCACCAGCCCTTCCAGCAGGCCTTCATAGAGCTGCGAGGGGTGGCGCGGCCAGGGCCCGCCGGTGGGGAAGACCATGGCCCAGGGCACGTCGCTGACCTTGCCCCAGAGCTCGCCGTTGATGAAGTTGCCCATGCGGCCCCAGAACAGGCCCTGCGGCACCAGCGGCGCGATGAAGTCCGAGACATCGAGGAAGGACTTCTTGCGGGTGCGCGCGAAATACCAGAAGGCGCAGAGCACGCCCAGCAGGCCGCCGTGGAAGGACATGCCGCCGTTCCAGATGCGCAGGATCTCGCCGGGGTCGTCGATGTAGGCGGGCAGATCGTAGAAGAGCACATAGCCCAGGCGCGCGCCCAGGATGACGCCCAGCATGACGAAGGTCAGCAGGTCGTCCACATCCACGGTCTTCCAGCCGGAACCGGGACGGGAGGCCCGCCAGCGGGCCAGGCCCCAGCCCACGAAAAAGGCCAGCAAATACATGAGGCCGTACCAGCGCAGCTGCAGGGAGCCGATGCTGAAGGCCACGGGATCGATGGCAGGGAACTGCATCCGTCTTAGTCCAGGGGCTTGGCGTGGAAGGCGCCGCTGCGGCCGCCGTCCTTGAACAGCAGACGGACGCGGCTGATGACGATATCGCGCTGCACGGCCTTGCACATGTCATAGATGACGGCAGCGGCGGTCTGGGCGGCGATGATGGCTTCCATCTCCACGCCCGTGGGGCCGGTGGTGCGGGTCTCGGCCTCGATGCGCACGCTGGGCGGGGTGTCGCGCACTTCAAAGCGCACGTCCACGAGGTTCAGGTTCAGGGGATGGCAGAGCGGGATCAGTTCCGAGGTGCGCTTGGCGGCCATGATGCCGCCCACCTTGGCGCAGGTCAGCACGTCGCCCTTGGGCAGGGCGCATTCCTTGAGCAGTTTCAGGGTATTGGGCGAAAGCTCCACGATGGCTTCGGCAATGGCCACACGCTGGGTGTCGGGCTTGGCGCCCACGTCCACCATGGTGATGTTGCCGTCCTTGTCCAGATGGGAAAAATTGTCCTGCATGAGGCGTATCCTTGCATTAAGAGTGTGCCTTGCTGTGTAGCGCATGGACAGGCGCAAGGCAAGGCGGCCGGGGCCTGCCGGGCAGGCCGGGAGCGGAAAATGGCGGGCCGGAAATTTTTTTGCAAAAAACACTTGCCAGGCAGGGGCAAATCCGCTACATACATTTCCGCGCCGAAGTGGTGGAATTGGTAGACACGCTAGGTTCAGGGTCTAGTTCTGGCAACGGAGTGGGAGTTCGACTCTCCCCTTCGGCACCAATGGAAAGCAAGGCTGGTAGAAATACCAGCCTTTTCCTGTTTCTGGGGCCGGGCAGTTTTTTGCCGGTCAGGGATGACAGCCGGTGGCAGGCAGCAGCCTTGCCCCGGCTTTTTTTATGCCCCCTGTGTTCCTTGGAAACAGAAGACGGCGTGCTTGCCTGTTGCCGGCAGCATGGAAACAAAAAGACGCGCTCTTCCCGTGGAGGGAAGGGCGCGTCTTCTGTTATGGGCTTTAGCCTGTTGAGCGCCTGACAGGCGCGAAACAAAAAACCACCCGCTATGCGGGTGGAGACAATACGTTATACACACAAAAACACCTTTCCGCTACGATGAAGTTGTTCAAGCCCATCGCAACATTAACGGAAAGGTGTTTTTGTTATGGGAACCAAGGCTCATAGCCTAGCGCATACGAAATGGTTGTGCAAGTATCATATCGTCTTTACTCCAAAATATAGAAGAAAAATAATCTTCGCACAGCTCCGTGAAAGTATAAAAGAAATTCTGCAATGCCTCTGCAAATATAAAGGGGTTGAGATTCTGGAAGGGCATCTGATGCCGGATCATGTCCACATGCTGGTGTCCATTCCTCCTAAAATCAGTGTGGCAAATTTCATGGGCTACCTGAAAGGGAAAAGTTCGTTGATGATATTCGATAAGCACGCAAACCTTAAATATAAGTTTGGCAACAGAAAATTTTGGGCCGAAGGATATTATGTCAGTACGGTGGGGCTTAATGAGGCAACGATCAAAAAATATATCCAGGATCAGGAACGTCACGACATTATGAGAGACAAGCTGACATCACGCGAATATCAAGACCCCTTTAAGGGGTAGCCAAGGCGGCCAGGGCACTGGGCTTGAACAGCGTGAAAGCCAGCGTCTTTAGGCGCAGCCGGTAACAGGCCCTTACAGGGCCAGAGCAAACCACCCGCTTTGCGGGTGGTTCTGATTTTGGCGTACGGAGCGGGAGCGTCACTGTGCACGACGGCTGCAGGCTCCCGGAAGGGCGGGGCTCAAAATTCCAGCTTTTCCAGCCGCAGACAGCGCCCGGCCACCACAAGGAAGGCCTCCCGTGCCTGTGCGGCCAGCAGCTGGTTGGCCAGACCCAGGCCATCGTCGAAAACACGGGCCAGACGTTCCGCCCGTATGCCGCCGAGGCCGGTCTCGCCGGAGACCAGCACCCAGCGGCAGGGGAAGGCCCGCATGGTGTGCAGCAATTCGTCCACTTCTTCCGTGAGGCTGGTCTCGAAGGCCGCCGCATCCTGCGGATCGTCCAGCGCGAACAGGATGTTGCTCATCCAGAGGGTCACGCAGTCCAGCAAGATGGTGGGCACGGGGGCATCCGCGGCCTGTGCGGCCAGCAGGAGCGCCAGCTCCCGGCCCGGATGCCGGGGGCATTCCAGCGTGTGCCAGTGGGCGGGGCGGCGGCTGCGGTGGCGCCGGATGCGTTCGGCCATGGCAGGATCGTTTCCCAGGGGCCGGGCCGTGGCCAGATACCAGACAGGCCCCCGGGCCTTTGCCGAGACCAGGGCCTCGGCCAGCGCGCTCTTGCCGCTGCGGGTCCCGCCCAGGAACAGGGTCAGGTCAATATCTTCCATAGGGCTTCCTCCTTCAGGGGGCGGTCGTCATGTCCTTACGGCAGGCAGCAGACCGCCAGCACGGCGCATTCCGTGGTCTCGATGAGGGCCCCGAAAACGTCGCCCGTGACGCCGCCGATGCGCTTGCGGGCCGCGGACAACAGCCGGAAGGCCACCAGTCCGGCCGCCAGCAGGCCGTAGAGGCCATGCCGTCCCATCACGAGACAGGCCGCAAGGCAGAGCCCGAGGGCCGTATAGGCGTAGCGGGGCTTCATGCCGTCGTGCATCATGGAGCCCAGACCGCCGGGCCGGGCCGAGGGCAGACGCATGCCCACGAAGACCTGGCAGCGGCCCAGCAGACCGGCCAGGCAGCAGGCCCCCAGCGCGTGCAGGGGCGTCGTCCCGGCCAGTGCCGCCAGCGCCGCGACCTTGGTGGAAAGGACGAAGAACAGGGCCAGGGCGCCGAAGCTGCCCAGGCGGGAATCCTTCATGATGGTCAGACGGCGTTCGGGCGAGGTCTCCACCAGCAGGCCGTCGCCGCAGTCGGCGACCCCGTCCAGATGCAGCCCGCCGGTGATGACGGTCCAGACAAGAGCGGCCCCGATGCCGCAGAGCGCGGCGGGCAGGCCCAGCCGGGCCGCCAGCAGCAGGGCCAGAGCGGCCAGAGCGCCCACCAGCAGGCCCACGGCGGGCAGCCAGGCCACCACACCGGAGAGCGTGGGGGGCAGAGGGGCGGAGCCTACGGGGATACGGGTAAAAAAGGCCAGACCGGCGCGGAATGAGGTGATGATGGACATGCGCTATCGCCTTGCTGGAGGTTGAAGGAAAAAAGTCGTCGTCCTCAGATGCAGGCCACTGCCGCCGGCAGCAGGGAAGCCAGCGTCGCGAAGACCAGCAGGGAGCCCCACATAAGGCGCACGGCCTGCCGGATATGCCGGGCCGTGGCCAGCGGGGTGCCGTCGCCCAGCCAGGGATGATCGCGGTACAGGGGGCCGTACCAGGCCGGGCCGCCCAGCCGCAGGCCCAGGGCCCCGGCAAAGGCAGCTTCGCTCCAGGCGGAATTGGGGCTCTCGTGGGCATGGCGGTCGCGCCAGCCCACCCGGCGGCAGGCTCGGGCATCGAGGCCGGGCAGCAGGGCCGCGGCCAGCACGATGCAGGGCAGGGCCAGCCGCGCCGGGCACCAGTTGAGCACGTCGTCCAGGCGGGCGGCGGCTGTGCCGAAACAGCGATAGGTCTCGTTGAGCTTGCCCCACATGGCATCCAGCACGTTGGCGGCACGATGGCAGGCGGCCAGGGCAGCGGCCCCGGGCAGTCCGGCCAGCAGCAGGCCCGCCGCCGCCCAGAACAGGGTGGAAAGGATGCCGTCGGTCAGGTTCTCGCCCACGCTCTCCACGCAGGCCCGGGCCACGCCGTGGGCATCCAGCTGTTGCGGGTCGCGCCCCACCAGCATGGACACGGCCCGGCGGGCCGTCTCCAGATCGTCCTGCTCCAGCGGCAGGGCCACACGGCGGGCGTGTTCGCCCAGGCAGCGGGGCGCCAGACAGAGGGAGACCACGACTACACAGACGATCCAGGCGGCCGCGCCGCCGAGCATCTCTCCGGCAAGCCGGACAGGCAGTGCCGCCAGCAGGCCCACCGGCAGGACCACGGCCAGACAGGCCGCCAGACCGGCCAGTGTCATGCGTGGCCCGTTGGGACCGCGGCGGAAGACTCGTTCCATGATGGCGGCCAGGGCCCCCATGCCGCAGACGGGATGGACACGGGCCGGGGGTTCCCCCAGCAGTCGGTCCAGCAGCAGGGCGGCGGGCAGGAGAAGGAAGGCGGCCAGTGCGCTCATCGCCATGCTCCTGATGTCCCCGTGGCCGCTGCCGGCGAGATAAGGGAGAGCGTCGCCAGCGCAGCAGCGGCGCGGGAAGGGCTACAGCCGGACAGCGGCTGCTTCCGGGGCTGGGGGCGGAAAGAGATGCCGTTTTCCCCGTGCCGGAGGGCAGGGACAAGATAAAACGTGGGCCGGGAAGGCTGGGGGGCAGTGCTGCGCATGTGGGTTCCTTGCGTTTTTCCGGCCTTGGCCGGGCCGCCAGTCTGCGAAAAATCGGCTGCCTGCGCAAGGGGAGGGCAGGTGCCATCCGTTCTTGTCCGCCTCCATCCCGCGCTTCCAGCGTATCTCCCGAAAAGGCGGCACCCGCCGGATGACCAGATCCCGTCATGGCACATGGCCGGACGCCCCCTGTGCCTGCTTGCGGGGCTGTTCCGCGGACGGCAGCCATCTCGTCCGCTGTCCGCAGGGCGGCGAGTTTTGCGTATCCTTTGCCTGCAGGAGGGGCAACAGTCTCCGGGAGCCTGTGAGTGCTGCCTTTTATCATCCCGATTTTGTTTGTTAAAATAAAAAAATGGGAAAAATCGAAAAAAAAGCTTGCCAGCGGGGGGGCGAATCCTGTAGACAGATTTTCGCGCCGAAGTGGTGGAATTGGTAGACACGCTAGGTTCAGGGTCTAGTTCTGGCAACGGAGTGGGAGTTCGACTCTCCCCTTCGGCACCAATGGAAAGCAAGGCTGGTAGAAATACCAGCCTTTTCCTGTTTCTGGGGCCGGGCAGTTTTTGTGCCGGTCAGGGATGACAGCCGGTGGCAGGCAGCAGCCTTGCCCCGGCTGTTTTCGTATGCCGGGCCGTCCGACGGCGCTGCTATCCCGTATCCGAATCGTTGCAGGACAAAAAAGGAACGCGCCTCATCCCAAAAGGAAGAGGCGCATTTTTGTTCATCAAAAATTCCTTTGTGGTTTGAAACCTCCCCCTTCAGGGAGGGGCAATCCGCACGACCCCTATCCGTCGGCTGCGGAGTCAGTCGGCGGACGGGGCGACTGTGGATTGAAACATTGTGCAAAGCAAGGACGGAGCTGCCGGGATGGCCCCCGCAGGGCCGTGCCCGTTCGTCGCAGCGCGATGGGAACAGGCCCCGGGGCCGCAGGCTCCTTTGTCATCAGGGCGTATCCGCCCTCCTAACGCAAGCCGGCCAGCCAGGGCAGGAAGGCGGGCTGGGACGGACGGCGGGGGGCCTGCCAGCCGGAATCGCGGCGGCTGTCGGAGAAATAGAGGCGCTCCTGCAGCAGGCGCGGGCCCATGTTGCCGGGCTCCATCTGCACCATGAGCTGGAAGGGGATGCCGGCATTGGGGCGCATGGCCATGATCTTCTGTACCAGTTCCAGCTGCGAGCCGAAGCGCTCGTCATGCAGCAGCCACTGGCTGGCGCCGGGCATGTCCGTGGTGCGCTGGCCTTCGGGCAGCGGCGTGATGACGGGCAGCAGCAGGAACTGGTCGAAAGTCCGGCAGGCCACGGACTGACGGGCCAGGGCGGTCATCAGGCCGGAGGGCGCGGCCACGCGGGTCTCTTCCTGACCATGGGGACGGCCCAGGGCATCCAGCCCCCGGATGCGGACCACCAGCTCTTCCTGCCTGTCCGCCGGGGGCAGCAGGGGATCGAGCTGCGTCTGCCAGGCCGGGGCGTCAGCGGGGCGGGCGGGCAGCTTTTCCAGATAGAGCGCCCGCCAGAACAGGGGGGCGAAGGCATCGGGCAGCACCACCAGCCGGCGGATGTCACGTCCCTGGGCGGCCAGGGAGGCCTGCATCTGCTGCGTGTGCCAGATCTGGCATCCCAGGGCCAGGGCCGGGTAGAGGAGGATGCTCCAGAACAGGGCCAGCCGGACGCCGGGCTTGCCGTCCGAGACGGTGAGCGAGGCCGTATCCTGGAAGGGGAAGGGGATGGCCCCCTGGGCCTGGGCACGCTTCTTCTCCTGCCGCAGGCCGTGCCAGATGCCCCAGAGCAGGGGCAGGGTCATGAGCAGGTCGATGATATAGACGGCATTGAGGCGCAGGCGCTCCCCGGAGAAGGGCAGCCAGACCAGCGTGCCGTAGGTGGTCAGGGCATCGAGCCAGATATGCAGCAGGACCATGAGCATCATGAAGGCCCAGACCCCGCCGAACGACCAGACGTTGCGGGTATCGTAGCGCCAGAGGGGCCGGGCCAGGATGGCCAGCAGCAGGCCCATGAGCGGTGCCGCCGCCAGGGCGTGGGTGATGCCGCGGTGCAGCAGCAGGGTCTGCAGGGGGCCGCTGGCGGCCAGGATGTCCAGATCGGGCGAGGCAGCCGCGAAGGCTGCCAGGGGCAGGGCCCAGCGGGTGGCGGGGCGCTGCGGCATGGCCAGCATGGCAAGGGCGCCGCTGGCGGCATGGGTGACAGGATCCATGATGTTCCTCTACTGACGGAAGGGGCTGCGCTGCCGGGGGACGGCCCGGTAGGCGGGATCTTCGGGCGAGATGTCCCGGCCCATGTGGCGCATGTACATGTTGAACTGGCTGCGCTGCATGGACTGCATGACGTCCGGCCGGTTGAAATAATACAGCATGGTCTGGGTGCTGTTGTTGCCGGTCATGGGCTGGCGCATGCTGTCCGCACCGCTGACGCCGGCCGGCACGGTGTCGGGCTCCGAGGTCCCGGTGCCGATATCCTTGGGGCCGCAGGCGGCCAGCAGGGCCGCCAGGACGCAGATGACCAACAGGAAAAGGGGCGAATGTCTCATATTCCACCTCGGCCCGACTATACGGACTGGCGGCGTGGCTGGCAACCGCACAGGGGGCTGGCCTTTACCGTAAAATAGTGTAGAGTGCAAAAAAATATTATTGGTAATTACGTATGCAACAATTTCTTATCTCGGCCCTGTGTTTATGCCTGTGCCTTGCCGCCACATCTGCCGCTGCGTCAGGCAGGGACCTGCGCGTCGGCCTCAGCGATGAGTATCCGCCGCTGTCGTATATCGACGAGGACGGGCAGCGGCGGGGATTCGAATACGAGCTGGCGGATTCCCTGTACCGACGTCTGGGGCGCACCTGCGTCTGGACGTTCACCACGCAGGCGGACCTGGTGCAGGGCCTCAGGAACGGCAGTTTTGACCTGATCTTCGCCCAGCGCCTGGAGCCGAAGCAGGAAGGGCTGCTCTACAGTACCCCGTACTACCACTCCCGGGCCATGTGCATCGGGCGTCCCGGCGGGCGCGGTCCGGAAGAGGCGGGGACCCGCATCGGTGTCTATCAGGGCTCCGTGCTGGTGCAGCGGGCCCGGGGCTTCTGGCCGGAGGCCGACATCGTCACCGGCAGTGTGCAGGAGCTCATCAGGCGCCTGCGGCAGGGCAGCATCGATGTGCTGTTCATCAATGATCTGGCCGGTTATGCCTTTTTGCTGACGGACGAAGGGCTGGAATTCGACCGCCTGGATGTCCCTTTCGATGCCGAAACCAGAGCCACGGGGAGCTGTGTGGCGGTCAGGGCCGGGCGCCCCGAACTGCTGGATGCCGTGAACAGGGCGCTGAAGGCCCTGCTTTACAGCGGGGAGCGCCACAACCTCAGCCGCAGTTATTTCCAGTATATCATCTACTGACACCGGGCGGCGGTACGCTGCCGGATCTCCATGATATCTTTCCCGGAGGGGAGTTTTCCAAAGTTTTGCCATGATCGGCTTTATCCGCAACAAACCTTTGCCGGCCCGCCGCTACCTGGTCCTGCTGGTGCTGCCCTCGTGCCTGATGCTCCTGCTGACGGTGGCTGTGCTCTGGCCCTGTCTTGCCAACTTCCGCACCACTGTGAAGACCTTGCGGGACGTCCGGCTGCCCGCGATCCTGGAAGCCCAGCGCACCCGGACCAACCTGAGCATGCTGCGCAAGCATCTGGTCATCATCTATCTGGCCGAGGCCCCTCTGGAACGGCGGCGGGCCCGTCTGCATGCCCAGGCCCTGCTGGCCGGCATGGCCCATGATCCCTCGCCCGTGGCTCCTGAAGTCCTGGCGCTGGGGCCGCGCATCCGGCAGCTCTATGTGAGCCGCATGGAGGCGGACAAGGGCCTTTCCCGGCTCCATCGCCACGAGATGGAGATGATGCTCGCCCTCAACAGTCTGGAACAGGTCACGGGGCGCAAGATGGCCGGGGAGGTGATCTTTTCCCATACCGGCCGGGACGGCACGCGTCATGGCCGGATGGCCTTTGAAAAGATGCAGCGCCTGCTGGCTCCGGTAGAGCAGATGTGCGCAGGATCGGAAGAGTTTCGGGACATCTGCGACCAGTTCGGGAAGCACAAGCGCGCTCTGGGCGAGACCTGGCGGGAAAAACTCGCTATCGACGCCCAGGCCCGCGCCCTCTGGCGGCCTTTGGAAGACGAGCTGCTGCGTCTGGTCAATGTGGTCTCCTCGTGCGAAGTGCAGCGCTCCCTGGAAAATACGGAGTCCCTTTCCGAAGCCGCGGACTACATCGTCTGGAGCATCTTCCTCTTCACGCTGGGGTTGCTGGCCTTTTTGCTTGTCCTGCTCCTGCTGCTGCGGCGCGACCTGCTGCGGCCGCTGGTGCGCATCGCGGGGAACCTCTCCCGCCTGCGTGACGGCATGCAGCCGGAGCCCATCCCCGCTGTCCGCATCACCGAATTGCAGGAGGTCGTGGACATCGTGCCCGACATCGGCGGCTACCTGGGCTCCCTCAGGGAACGCAGCTGCCGTCTGGAAGAGGAGAAGGACGCCTACGCCCGCATGAGCCTCATGGACAGCCTGACGGGCATCCCCAACCGGCGCGCCCTGGACATGCGGCTGGCGGATCTGGCGGAGCTGCGGCAGGCGGCCAGCCTCATCATGCTGGATGTGGACCTGTTCAAGATCTACAACGATACGCTGGGACATCAGGAAGGAGACGCCTGCCTGCACCGGGTGGCCCAGGCCATGCGCGACGGCCTGCGCGGCGGCGACTGCGAGATCTTCCGCTACGGCGGGGAGGAGTTCGCCGTGGTCCTGGACGAGGTGTCGCCGGAGCATGCCCTGCATGTGGCCGAGCGCCTGCGCCAGACCGTGGAGCAGCTGGGCATCCCCCATCCCGGCAGTCCCGCCGGGCATGTGACCCTCAGTCTGGGCGTGGCCGCCGTCGAGGTGCTGACGCCCGAGACCCTGCCCCGGCTCCTGGAGACCGCCGACAGCGCCCTGCTCAGCGCCAAGGAACACGGCCGCAACGGGGTCCACCTTGCCGGGGAGCTCGTGAAAAAGTCCGCTTGCCTTGCGGCGGGCGACAGGCTATAGCTCAGTTTTCCATCCCATCAGGAGATAATGCATGCGCCCTGCTTCTTGCGGCATCACCCCCGAAGGCTGGCCCACCATCGGCATCACGGCCCTGACGGCCCTTGTTTTCGCCTGCCTCGGCTGGCCGGTCCCCGCTGTCCTGGCTCTGGCCCTGTGCTGGTTCGCCTTCCACTTTTTCCGTGACCCCGAACGTGTGGTGCCCACCGCGCCCGGCCTGGCCGTCAGCCCCGCCGATGGCCGCGTCATCCGCATCGAGCGCAAGCCCGATCCCCTGACCGGTGACGAACGCACCTGCATCAGCATCTTCATGAACGTGTTCAGCGTGCATGTGAACCGCTCGCCCGTGACCGGCGTGGTGGAGCAGATCCGCTACTGGCCGGGCAAGTTCGTCAACGCCGCCTACGACAAGGCCGCCACCGACAACGAACGCTGCGGCTACCTGCTGCGCGGCGAAGACGGCGCCGCCTGGACCATGGTGCAGATCGCCGGGCTCATCGCCCGCCGCATCGTCTGCCGTATGTCCGAAGGCGATGCCCTGGAGCGCGGCCAGCGCTACGGCATGATCCGCTTCGGTTCGCGTGTTGACCTTTACCTGCCCGAAGGCTATGTTCCCTCTGTGAACATCGGCGAGCAGGTCTTTGCAGGCCAGAGCACGCTTGCCACCAGAAACTGATTTCGAGTCGAGTGGAGTATGGTTGTGGACACCCAGCCGCAAGAAAAAAAACTGCCCGTACACAAGAGCATCTACCTCCTGCCCAACCTCATCACGTCGTTGAGCATGTTCATGGGCTTTTTGTCCATGGTCTGGGCTGTGCAGTCCCGTTTTGAAGAAGCGGGTCTGGCCATCGTGCTGTCCGCTCTGCTGGACGGCATGGACGGCAAGGTGGCTCGCCTGACCCATACGGCCAGCGAATTCGGTGTCCAGTATGACTCCCTGGCCGACCTCATCGCCTTCGGTCTTGCTCCGGCCTTCCTGCTCTGGCAGTGGCAGCTGGAGAGCCTGGGCCGCTTCGGCGTGGTGGTGGCCTTCCTCTTTGCCGCCTGCGGCGCCCTGCGTCTGGCCCGCTTCAACATCAGCACGGCCGTGACCGGCAAACGCTTCTTCATCGGCCTGCCCATCCCCGCCGCGGGCTGTACGGTGGTGGCGTTCCTGTATTTCGCCGGTATCCTGCCGGAGTTCTTCCTGCCCGCCCTGCCCTATGTCAGCATCGTCATCGCGCTGGGCCTGGGCGTGCTCATGGTGAGCCGCGTGCGCTACTTCTCCTTCAAGGAGTATGATTTTCTGCGTGCCCATCCGGTGCGCTATCTGCTGGCCGTCATGGTCATCTTTGGGCTTGTCTACGCCCAGCCGCGCCTGTTCGGCTTCCTGCTCTGCGCCGTCTACATCTGTGGCGGCCTCTACTACTCTTTTGTCATTCTGCCCCGTCGTAACCGTCAGCTACTACGCGCCCTGAATCTGCAGGACGAGGAGAAAGCTGCGTAACGGTTTGTCGCCCCGCGGGGGCGGATCGAGAACCTTCTGATCGCCGCCGGCAGGGCGGCCGTTATGCAGTAGCATAACAAACAAGCACCCTTCGCGGGTGTCCGATCAGAGGAGTCAGATCCATGTCCAACCGCGTGTTCTTTTTTGACACCACCCTGCGTGACGGCGAACAGTCGCCGGGCGCGACCATGAACCTTCAGGAAAAGCTCCGTATTGCCCACCAGCTCGAAGTGCTGGGCGTGGACATTATGGAAGCCGGTTTCCCCGCCTCCAGCCAGGGGGATTTCGAGTCCGTGCAGCGTATCGCCCGGCAGGCGAAATCCATCCAGGTGGCCGGTCTGTGCCGCTGCATGGACAGCGACATCGACCGCTGCTGGGAGGCTGTGAAGGACGCCAAGAATCCCCGCATCCATACCTTCCTTTCCACTTCGCCCCTGCACATGAAGTACAAGCTGCGCAAGGACCCCGAAGTGGTGCTGCAGATGATCGAAGCCGGGGTGCGCCGCTGCGCCGGGTACACCGACAACGTGGAGTTCTCCGCCGAGGACGCCTCCCGTTCCGAACGTGACTTCCTCTGCCGCGTGGTGGAGACTGCCATCAAGGCCGGTGCCACCACCATCAACCTGCCCGACACCGTGGGCTATGCCCAGCCGCAGGAATTCGCCGACCTCATCCGCTACGTCATCGAGAACACGCCCAACAGCGACAAGGCCATCTTCAGCGTGCACTGCCACAACGACCTGGGCCTGGCCGTGGCCAACACCCTGGCCGCCCTCAGCGTGGGTGCCCGTCAGGCCGAGGTGACCATCAGCGGCATCGGCGAGCGCGCGGGCAACGCCGCCCTCGAAGAGCTGGCCATGGCCCTGCGCGTGCGCAAGGACTGCTACGGTCTGGAGCACGGCATCGTCACCGAGCAGCTCTATCCTTCCTGCCGTCTGCTCTCCATGACCATCGGTCAGCCCATCCCCAACAACAAGGCCATCGTGGGCGCCAACGCCTTTGCCCATGAGTCCGGCATCCATCAGGACGGCATGCTCAAGAACCGCGAGACCTACGAGATCATGACCCCGCAGTCCGTGGGCCGCAACGAGAGCAACCTCGTCATCGGCAAGCATTCCGGCCGTAATGCCGTGCGCAACAAGTTCGAGAGCCTGGGCTACAGCCTGGATGACGACCAGCTGCAGATCGTCTTCGAAGCCGTCAAGGCCCTGGCCGACCGCAAGAAGACCCTGCACGACGATGACCTCATGGCCCTGGTGCAGGAAGAAGTCTACCGCATGCCCGACCTGTACCGCCTGCGCCATGTGAGCGTGCAGAGCTCCGACGCCGGCGGCGTGCCGCCCACGGCGGCCGTGCTCATGGACGTGGACGGCATGGAAAAGAGCGGCGCCGGTTTCGGCGTGGGCCCCGTGGACGCCATCTTCAATGTCATCAACGACATGCTGGGCCGTGAACCTCAGCTTGAGCAGTATGCGGTCAACGCCGTCACCGGCGGCACCGACGCCCTGGGCGAAGTGACCGTGCGCCTGCGCGAAGGCGAGTTCTCGGCTGTGGGCCGCGGCGCCCATCCCGACATCCTGGTGGCCACGGCGCGTGCCTATGTGAACGCCCTCAACCATCTGGCCAAGAAGGAAAAGGAAGGCGAGCGTCTGCACTGCCAGCACAGCTAGCGAGTGCTCCTGAGGGGAGGGGGCACCCCTCGCCTAGCGCGAGAGGGGTGCCCCCTCCCCTCAAACTCCCCTCCCCCTCCCCAGCGCGCTTTAGTTGGGGCTAGGTGGCTCTTGGGCCACAAGGCCCCGTGGGTACGCCCTGTGTCCCTGTCCGGGAATGACCCGCCGGGGAGAGGAAAAGGCAGCCAGCAGGAGAGCCCTGCATATTTTATGACCGCCCCTGTGGGAGCTCTGCCCACCTCCCGGATCTTTCCGGGGTGGTGCCGGGAGACCTTCAGCAGGGAAAAGCTGGCGCATCGCCCCGTCTGTCATCCTCCTGAATAAAGCGCATTTGGGGGAGGATGGGGGCCCGGGGGGAAGGAACCCCCTTGGGGCGCTAGTCAAAGGGGGTTCCTTCCCCCCGCAATCGCATTCCGTATCAAGGAGAACCATCATGCCTCAGACGCTTGCGCAAAAGATCCTGCAAGCCCACACCGACGACGTCATCGAGCGCGACGGACAGATCGTCCAGTGCCGCCTGTCCCTGGTGCTGGCCAATGACATCACCGGCCCCCTGGCCATCAAATCCTTCAAGGGCATGGGCGCCAGCCGCGTGTTCGACAAGGACAAGATCGCCCTGGTCATGGACCACTTCACGCCCCAGAAGGACATCGCCTCGGCCAACCAGGTGATGATCAGCCGCCAGTTCGCCCAGGAGCAGGGCATCACCCACTACTACGAAGGCGGCGACTGCGGCGTGGAACACACCCTGCTGCCCGAACGCGGCCTGGTGGGCCCCGGTGACGTGGTCATCGGCGCGGACAGCCACACCTGCACCTACGGCGGCATCGGCGCCTTCGCCACGGGCATGGGCTCCACCGACATCGCCGCCGGCATGGCCCTGGGCGAGACCTGGATCAAGGTGCCCCCGACCATCCGCGTGAACATCAACGGCCAGATGCCCAAGTGGCTGCGCGGCAAGGACTTGATGCTGCTGCTCATCAAGACCATCGGCGTGGACGGTGCCCTGTACAAGGCCCTGGAATTCGGTGGTTCCGTCATCGATGCCCTGCCTGTGGAAGGCCGTCTGACCATGGCCAACATGGCCATCGAAGCCGGCGGCAAGGTGGGCCTGTTCGCCGTGGACGAGCTCACCCGCCAGTACTGCGCCGAGCACGGCCGTCCCGGCGTGACCATGAGCCTGGCCGCTGACGAAGGCGCCGTGTACGAGCGCGTGGTGGATATCGACGTGACCGGCCAGGAACCCGTGGTGGCCTGTCCGCACCTGCCCTCCAACGTGAAGAACGTTTCCGAGCTCAAGGACCTGTCCGTGCAGCAGGTGGTGGTGGGCTCCTGCACCAACGGCCGCATCAGCGACATGCGCGATGCCGCCGAGATCCTGCGCGGCCGCAAGGTGGCCAAGGGCGTACGCTGCATCATCCTGCCCTCCACCCCCGCCGTGTGGAAGCAGTGCCTCAAGGAAGGCCTGATGGAAGTCTTCATGGATGCCGGCTGCATCGTGGGCCCCTGCACCTGCGGTCCCTGCCTGGGCGGCCACATGGGCATCCTGGGCGACGGCGAACGCGCCGTGGCCACCACCAACCGCAACTTCCGCGGCCGTATGGGCAGCCTGGATTCCGAAGTCTACCTGTCCAGCCCCGTGGTGGCGGCCGCCAGTGCCGTGGCGGGCTGCATCGCCGGCCCTGACCAGCTCTAAGCCGTTTTTTCAGAAAGGATCACGTCATGAATTACAAAGGTACGGCCCACAAGGTGGGCGAACATATCGATACCGACGCCATCATCCCGGCCCGCTTCCTGGTGACCTCTGACGCCAAGGAACTGGGCGCCAACTGCATGGCCGGTCTGGAACCTGACTGGGTCAAGCGCGTGAAGCCCGGCGACATCATGGTGGCCGGCCGCAACTTCGGCTGCGGCTCCTCCCGCGAGCACGCCCCCATCGCCATCCTGGGCGCGGGCATGCCCGTGGTCATCGGCCACAGCTTTGCCCGCATCTTCTACCGCAACGCCTTCAACATGGGCCTGCTGCTCATGGAAGTGGGCGACGACGTGGACAAGATCAATGACGGCGACGAGCTGGAAGTGGATGCCGCCACCGGTGTCATCCGCGACCTGACCAACGGCGCCGAGATCCAGTGCCCGCCCCTGCCGGCCTCCATGGCCGCCATCCTGGCCAAGGGCGGCCTGGTCAACTATGTGAAGGAACGTCTGGCCGCCAAGGGCTAGGCGGACAGCTGCTGGCTGAGGGGGAGAGGGGCCCCTTTTGGAAAAGGGGCCCCTCTCCCCCTCAAACTCCCCCTCTCCTCCCGAAAACTTTTGTTCCGGTCGATAACGGGGCAGGGCAGGACGGTGATCGTGCCCTGAACATCTGTCCCCCGGTGGTTTGGGGAGAGCGTGCCCTGGAGGCCGGACAAGAGCGGAGGCTGCGGAAGGCGTGCCCTTCGCGGCTTTCTGGGGAGCAAGGACAGTTTTTGCACACAAGCGCAGTGCTGCGGCGCTGCATGAGGATATCAAGATGAAAAAGACCATTTGTCTGTTGCCGGGTGACGGCATCGGTCCCGAGATCGTGGCCCAGGGCGTGGCCGTCCTGGAAGCTGTGGCCAAAAAGTTCGGCCATGAATTCGACTTCGTGCCCGCCCTCATCGGCGGCGCGGCCATCGACGCCACCGGCGAGCCCCTGCCCGCCGCCACGGTGGAAGCCTGCCAGAAGGCCGATGCCGTGTATCTGGGCGCCGTGGGCGGCCCCAAGTGGGACAATATCGAGCCTGCCCGCCGTCCTGAAAAGGGCCTGCTGGGCATCCGCAAGGCCCTGGGCCTGTTCGCCAACCTGCGTCCCGCCCTGCTGCTGCCCGAACTGGCCGGCGCCTGCCTGCTGCGTTCCGACATCGCGGCCCGCGGTCTGGACCTCATCGTGGTGCGCGAGCTGACCGGTGACATCTACTTCGGCGAGCCCCGCGCCATCGAAGAACGTAACGGCCTGCGCGTGGGCTACAACACCATGATCTACGACGAGAACGAGATCCGCCGCATCGCCAAGGTGGCCTTCGAGACCGCCCGCCAGCGTCGCAAGAAGGTCTGCTCCGTGGAAAAGAGCAACGTGCTGGAGACCTCCCGCCTCTGGAAGGCCGTGGTACAGGAAGTGTACGCCGACTACCCCGACATGGAACTGAGCCATATGTACGTGGACAACGCCGCCATGCAGCTGGTGCGCGATCCTTCGCAGTTCGACGTCATCCTCACCGGCAACATCTTTGGTGACATCCTCTCCGACGAGGCCTCCGTCATCACCGGTTCGCTGGGCATGCTGCCTTCCGCCTCCATGGGCGCCCAGGCTCCGGCCCTGTTCGAGCCCATCCACGGTTCCGCGCCCGACATCGCCGGTCAGGACAAGGCCAATCCTCTGGCCACCATCCTGTCCGCCGGCATGATGCTGCGTCTGGCCTTCGGTCTGTCCGAAGAAGCCGACGCCGTGGAGAATGCCGTGCGCCAGACCCTGCGTGACGGTTTCCGTACCGGCGACATCATGGAAGACGGCTGCACCCTGGTGGGCTGCGCCGAGATGGGCCGTCTGGTGGCCGAACGCCTGTAGTCTCTGGTTCTGTTTTTCCGGAATGGAGCGGAGCTGCCCTGCGGGGCGGCTCCGCTTTTTGTTATGGGCTTTAGCCTGTTGAGCGCCTGACAGGCGCGAAACAAAAAACCACCCGCTATGCGGGTGGAGACAATACGTTATACACACAAAAACACCTTTCCGCTACGATGAAGTTGTTCAAGCCCATCGCAACATTAACGGAAAGGTGTTTTTGTTATGGGAACCAAGGCTCATAGCCTAGCGCATACGAAATGGTTGTGCAAGTATCATATCGTCTTTACTCCAAAATATAGAAGAAAAATAATCTTCGCACAGCTCCGTGAAAGTATAAAAGAAATTCTGCAATGCCTCTGCAAATATAAAGGGGTTGAGATTCTGGAAGGGCATCTGATGCCGGATCATGTCCACATGCTGGTGTCCATTCCTCCTAAAATCAGTGTGGCAAATTTCATGGGCTACCTGAAAGGGAAAAGTTCGTTGATGATATTCGATAAGCACGCAAACCTTAAATATAAGTTTGGCAACAGAAAATTTTGGGCCGAAGGATATTATGTCAGTACGGTGGGGCTTAATGAGGCAACGATCAAAAAATATATCCAGGATCAGGAACGTCACGACATTATGAGAGACAAGCTGACATCACGCGAATATCAAGACCCCTTTAAGGGGTAGCCAAGGCGGCCAGGGCACTGGGCTTGAACAGCGTGAAAGCCAGCGTCTTTAGGCGCAGCCGGTAACAGGCCCTTACAGGGCCAGAGCAAACCACCCGCTTTGCGGGTGGTTCTGATTTTTGAGGGAAGGGGGAAAGCGTTGCTGCGGCGGTCCTCAAAAGGGAAGGCCAGGCCTCTGGTCACGGCAGCGACCGATGGCGGGAAGGGGGGGATGGGAGAGGGACGATGGCAGGAAACAGGCCTCTGGCCACGGCAGGAAGGGAAGCGGCACGAGAAGGGGCCCAGGGGCAGCCGTAGGCGTCGTGCGTCCGTGAGCCAGGCGCATACGGCACGCCATGCCCCGGGATGGGGTTTGCGGGGAAAGATCGGGGGTGTGCAGGCCGACGGGAAGAGCCGTCGGAGACGGTCAGCAGGAGACGGGCTTGCGTGCCATGAGGACCGCCACTGCTCCTGAAAAAAACGTTTGGGCAGGGAGAAGGGGGGCGAGGGGGAGAGGTGTCCAAAGAGATGGCCTTCTCCCCCTCGTATCTACTCCCCATGCTTTCTTTTCTGCAGCCAGGCCTGGATCTGCGGCCCGGTCATGACCAGGACCACGGCGGCGCAGATGACGGCCACGCCGCTGAAGACGGCGAAGGTGGCGGGCTCGTCGAAGACGAGGATGCCCACGGTGACGGCGGTGAGCGGTTCGCCCACGCCCAGGATGGAGGCCAGGGTGGAACCGATGCGCTGGATGGCCAGGATCAGGGTCAGGTTGGAGATGACCGCGGTGATGATGGCCAGCAGCAGGCTCAGGGCCAGCTGTTCCCAGGTACCGATGATCTCGAAGGTCCCGGAGATCAGGGCATTGACGAGGGACACGCCGGTACCGAAGAACAGTACCCAGAAGGTGATGCTCAGGCCCGAGATGCTGTGGATGCGGGCCACATGCAGGCCCGAGATGTAGAGAGCGTTGCACAGGGCCGACGCCAGCAGCAGGCCTACGCCCAGCGGGTCAAGGCTGCCGCCGTCATCACCGCCGCCGCTGCCCAGCAGGGCCACGCCAAGGATGGCCAGCAGCACGGAACTGGCCGTGATGATGGAAAATTTTTCATGGAAGAAGATGGTCATGATGAGCATGACCATCAGCGGATACAGGAATTGCAGGGTGGCCGTGACGCCGCCCGACAGGTAGAGCAGGCCCCAGATCATGAGCAGGGCGGCCAGGGCGTAGAGCACGCTGAACAGGGCCAGCAGGCCGAGGTCGCGCGCGGGCGCGGCAAGACGTTCCTGGCGCAGGACGAGGATGAGGCCCAGGCTTATGGAGGCGAAGAGGAAGCGGTAAAAAAGGACACAGTCCGCGGACAGGCCGCTATGCAGCAGGGGCAGACTGAACAGCGGGATGAGACCGAAAGCGGCGGAGGAAATAAGGGCAAGCACAAAACCCATGACAGCTCTCCATGACGAGGGATTTGCGGTTTTCCAAATGACTCACGATTTCCGACATTGCCCCAAAGAAAACGGGAATACAAGGGGTTGGGGCTGATCGAAGGCCCAAAAAAAGGGCGCTCGGGGCGCCCGGAAAAAAGGGAGCGGCAGAGCGCTAGTTGCCGGCATCGTCCAGCACGACCTCGGCCTCGGGGTGGCCCTGGCGCAGCGCTTCATGCATGGCGGCCGCGTCGGCAAAGGCGAAGAAGGGGCCCACCTGGTCATCCTTGTAACGCACGAAATAGGCCTGTCCGTTCTGCAGGGGGGTGCCGCTGGGGTCGCTGACCACTTCCAGATCGACCTTGCCCACGCCGCGGTCGTTCATGTTGATCTGCTGGGCGGCAGCATAGGAAAGGTCGATGATGCGGCCACGCACGTAGGGGCCGCGGTCGGTCACGCAGACCATGACGCTCTTGCCGTTGCTCTTGTCGGTGACGCGCACCACGGTGCCGATGGGCAGGGTGCGGTGGGCAGCCGTGAAGGTGTACATGTCATAGCCTTCACCGCTGGCGGTCTTCTTGTTGTGGAAGTCGGCCCCGTACCAGGAGGCCATGCCGGTCATGAAGGCATCGGCGTTGCTCTGGGCACGTTTGAGCCAGACATCACGGCTGGAGGAAGCAGTCTTTGCATCGCCGGCATAGGCGGCGGACATGGGGGAGGCCAGCAGCAGACAGGCCAGCAGCAGCGCCGGCATCCCCATGGAAGAATGTGAGGTCATAGAAACTCCTTGGTTGAAGCAGGTACGCGGCGTGGTTGCCCACGCGGCGCAGGTCGTCGGACGACCCACCCCGTCAAGGCTGCACAACGGGGCTTGCCTGAAACGCCAAACAAAAAGATTGAGGCATGATGCCTGAAAAAAAGCTCTGTGTCAAACCAGGCAAATTTTGCAAGAGAAAGTCTGGAAAATTTCCTGTCCAAGATGAGTAATTAACAGTTGATATGCAGTTAGCCGGTAACTTTATATCGACTGTTATTTTTTGATATATAAAGTTAGTTTTTGAAGATATAAAGTTGATATAGAGTTAAAAGTTTCTGCAATTCTTCTGTATATTGTGAAAGGGGGCAAGAGGCCCCTGCACGGGCTGTCAGAGGGGGCTGAATTGCATATTTTCATCCCAAAGGGGCTGGAGATGGAGAGGAGAGAAGCGGCAGGTAGGGAGATTCGCTGACAGGTAGTGTCTGGAACCTCCTTTGAAAGGCCCGGGCTTAGAGAATTGGTCGGAACGTGCCATTGTTCTCGTCCTGCTCTTTAGAGGATGTCCGGCATGTTTTTTGATTTTAAAAGGTGTGGTAATCTCGTCCCATGAAACAAACAGATTTTCGTGATGTGCCTGATGAGCTGTGGGAACGTATCGAGCCTCTCCTTGCCCCGTTCAAACGAAAAAGAAGCGGCGGCAGCAAACCGCTTGCGCAGCGCACGGTTCTGGCAGGAATCCTCTACAAATGCCGGACTGGATGCCAATGGGCCATGCTTCCCGCCTGCTATGGATCAAAAAGCACTGTCCACGAGCACTTCCAGCGATGGAACAAAGCTGGCATCATGGCGGAGATTTTTCGCATCCTTCTTGCTGAATATGGGGAAAAGGTCGGCGTCGACGCCCAATGGCAGGCTATGGACGGCACCTTGCTGCAAGCCCCGACGCGCTCTCAAAAAATCAGCGACTGAGGGCCTTGGACGCAACCCGACGGACAGGGGCCGAAGCGGCGGCAAGATACATCTCCATGTGGATGGTCAGGGTATTCCTCTGGGAGTGACAGTCACAGGTGCCAATGTTCATGACAGCCGCCTGATAGAAGCGACGCTGAAGAACTCCCGGGAAATGGGCGGCTGGTTTCTGGGGTCTGCCGTACGCCATCTCTGTCTGGACAAGGGCTATGACTACCCGCGAGTCAGCGAAGAAGTCTACGTAAACGGATTTGAGGAGCATATCCGCAGCCGGGGGGAAGAAGTTCGGGACCGCTGGAGGACTCCTGCCCGCCGTTGGGTAGTAGAGCGGACATTCGCCTGGTTGAAGGGTTTTCGGAGCTTGCGCACTCGCTACTGTTGTTACCTCGTCAATTTTATGGGGCTACTTTACCTTGCTTTGGCCTGTATCCTTTGGAGAAAACTGGTATAGCAAGATGTATGCCGGACATTCTCTTAGAGGAGCAGAGGTTGCATTTTTTAATTAGAAATGATTTTAGTAATATTTTACTACACTGATGATAGCTGAGAAAGATGGTGTATATCGTTTGACAGATATAAAAAATAAATATATATTTATAGTAAAATAAATTTTATAATAAAACAAATTATATTTATAGGAGGGCGTATTGTGAAAAAAATAAATGCATTTATTATATTTTTCTTTCTTTTTTTTATTTGCAGGTTGGGGATATTTTATTTTTTGCCAGAGCAGCTTGGAATAAAAAAGGGGATTATATTTGCAGTTATAGGGGCTTTAATAGATTTACTTCCAATGGTATTGATTGCGATTCTCTGGAAAAAATATGGAAATAAAATATTAAAAATACTTTTTTATAGTTATGGATGTTTAGCATTAGTTTATAATGTCGCCAATTTGTGTGTCATGTCATCATCATTAAAAATTATTGATTTTGATTTGATGCTCCAGATAGTGGACTCCTTATTTATATTTTTTACTTCTGTAGGATGGATATATTGTTTTGTCTTGGGGGGGTATTAGTTACTGTTCTTGTTATTGGTGCGAAGTGTAGAAATATTGGATCGTATTCATATTTATTTTTTTCTTTTGCTATATGTTGTTTTTGTACTTTATTTTATATATATGGAAATGGTAGATTTTTCTACACTAATTTTTTTAGGAGCGAGTGGATCATTCGTCCTTTTGCCGCTAATATATTCTATTTTGCAAAAGATGTAGAAGAATTTTTGTCTAAAAAGGAATATAGTGAAATTTTGTTGGGAAAAATTGATAAAGAAGATATTGGCGTTCTTGAAAAAAAAGGTCTTATCACTGAAAAAAAAGTCATACCTAAAAAAGTATTTGATAAAATTATTGTTGTAGCTATGGAGTCAATAGATCTTTATTATATGAATTATTATAATCCTGATATCCCGGAAGTTGTGACAAAAAATTTTAACCACTTACTTGATTCATATGTCTCGTTCAGTAATTTTTATACGGCCGCACAGCCGACAAATCGAGGACTGCATGCTCTTTTGGCATCACGGCTTGATTATGAGTTTGATAATGCTCCTGTTCCGAACCTGTTTAGTGAATTCAATAAAAATGGCTATGAAACATATTTTTTGTCGGCTGTATCAGGATATTATGGTAAAGGAGAACAAAATATTCGGTTAAGATATGGTCCTAAGAATGTATTTTTCTCAGAATATTTTGAACGTAAATATAGTTTGAAATCAAAAGGGTGGGGGCTTGATTCAGAAATTATTTTTGATGAGGCTAAAAATATTATATCAAATAACAACAAGGTTTTTATTTTTATTTCAACAATAGATACCCATCCTCCATATGGGAATCTGCCGAAAGAGGGAGATCTTTGTTTTAAGGATGAAAAAGTGAAGAATAGCAAGTTCTTACTTTCTTTGTGCCATTTAGATAGGGAAATCGGAGATTTTATATATAAAATTTTGCCGGTACTTGATGAAAGAAGTCTTATAATTTTAACTTCTGATCATAGTGCTACTCATGGTGAGAATTATACAAAACGAAAATCATTAACACCAGATAGAATTCCTCTCATTTTTATTACAAAGAATAGTTCCTTATGTTATATAGATAATGGGTCCGTGGCTGATAATTATGTATCTCAGATTGACTTTCCGAGTACACTATTAAACATTGTTGGGCTGCCTATACCTAAAAGTTTTATGGGAGGAGATGTATTTAATAAAAATGTTGCGTGTGTAATGTATGATCGAAATACAATTTCCCTTGTAAATGAAACTGGAGAAATTCGCTATGCTGTTGATGATGTTTCCCCGGTAAGTAAATGGTATAAATCATACTATAATCATATATATAAGTAATTATAAAAAGCTTCATTGGCAAGTCTAAGGCTATTCAAGCGAGCCTCAAGTTAGACTTGACAGATTTCCATATGAAAAAGGGCGCCCCTTGCGGGGCGCCCCTGATGTTCGCGGCAGGGCCGGGACTTACCAGTCCAGGGTGCGCTTGAAGGCGGTGGTCAGGTCGTCCACGCTTTCCTGCAGGACGGTGACGCCGCCACGGGTCATGGTCAGGGTGTTGTCGTCGGTGACGGTACCGATGCGGCGGCAGATCTGCCAGCTGCCCAGCATGTCGAGGATCATGGCCAGGTCGGGGCGCACGCTGACGATGAGGCGGCTGGCCGATTCGCTGTACAGCAGTTCGGTCAGGGTCATGTCTTCCATGGCGGGCACGGCGTCCAGGTCGATGTTGGCGCCCAGGCGGCCGCCGATGCACATTTCGGCCAGGGCCACGGCCAGACCGCCGTCGGAGCAGTCATGGCAGGCGGACAGGGCGCGCTGGCCCATGAGGCCGTGCACGGCGCGGTAGCGCGGCATGGCGGTGGAGGCGTCCACATTGGGCACGCGGCCGCCGGTGAGGCCCAGTTCGGAGCAGGCTTCGCTGCCGGCCATTTCACGCCAGGTACCGCCCAGCATGTAGATGTGGTGACCGGCGGCCTTGAAGTCCGAGGTCTGGGTGGCGATGACGTTGTTGATGACGCCCATCACCGAGAACAGCACCGTGGGCGGGATGGAGATCTTTTCGCCGCCGCCGGTGTAGTCGTTCTTCATGGAGTCCTTGCCGGAGATGCAGGGCACGCCGAAAGCCAGGGAGAACTGCTGCAGGGCCTTGCAGGCGCGCACCAGCTGGGCCAGCTTGTAGCGGCCGTCGGGGGTCTTCTCGCTTTGGACGGGGTCGCACCAGCAGAAGTTGTCCACACCGGCCAGGGCATCGGGGTTGCCGCCCACGGCCACGGCGTTACGGATGGCTTCGTCCATGGCGTTGGCCATCATCCAGTAGGTGTCGTAGTCGCTGAACTTGGGGCAGATACCGTGGGAGATGACCAGACCGGCATCGGATTCCAGCAGCGGGCGGATGACGCCGGCGTCGGAAGGACCATCGTTCTTGACGCCGCACAGGGGCTTGATGGCGCTGCCGCCGCGCACTTCGTGGTCGTACTGGCGGATGATGTATTCCTTGGAGCAGATGTTCAGGCGGTTCAGCATGCGGCGCAGGAAGGCGCCCTGTTCGCTGTCGGGCATGTCCACGCGGATGTCTTCCACCTTGGGGGCTTCCCACACGGCTTCCAGTTCCAGCTGGGGCACGCCGTCATGCATGAATTCCATGGGCAGGGAGGCCACGGGACGGTCGTTGTAGCGCACGTCGAAGAAGCCGCTGTCGGTGTAGTGGCCCAGGGCGGTGGCTTCCACGTCCATGCGGGCGGCCAGTTCCATGAACTCGTCCAGCTTGGCGGGCGGCACGGCCAGGGTCATGCGTTCCTGGGCCTCGGAGAGCAGGATCTCCCAGGGGCGCAGGCCGTCGTACTTGAGGGGGGCCTTGGCGATGTCCAGCACGCAGCCGCCGGTGTCTTCGGCCATTTCGCCCACGGAGGAGGAAAGACCGCCGGCGCCGTTGTCGGTGATGGCGTTGTACAGGCCCAGGTCACGGGCGCGCATGATGAAGTCGTACATCTTGCGCTGGGTGATGGGGTCGCCGATCTGCACGGCCGTGGCCGGGGAACCTTCGTGCAGTTCCTCGGAGGAGAAGGTGGCGCCGTGGATGCCGTCCTTGCCGATGCGGCCGCCGGTCATGACGATGATGTCGCCCACTTCGGCCTTCTTTTCCCAGCCCTTGCGGCCGTTGACGTCGGTGGGGATCACACCCACGGTGCCGCAGTAGACCAGGGGCTTGCCCAGGTAGCGTTCATCGAAGACCAGGGAGCCGTTGACGGTGGGGATGCCGGACTTGTTGCCGCCGTGTTCCACGCCTTCGCGCACGCCTTCCAGCACGCGGCGGGGATGCAGCAGGCGCGGGGGCAGTTCCTTGTCATAGAAGGGGGAGGCGAAGCAGAACACGTCGGTGTTGCAGACCAGTTCCGCGCCCATGCCGGTGCCCATGGGGTCACGGTTGACGCCCACGATACCGGTGAGGGCGCCGCCGTAGGGGTCCAGGGCGGAGGGGCTGTTGTGGGTCTCCACCTTGATGCAGGCGTCGTAGCCGTTGATGAAGGCGATGACGCCGGCGTTGTCCTTGAACACGGACTTGCAGTAGTCGTCGTCGCCTAGGCGCTTGCGGATGGCGGCCGTGGCGTCACGGATGCAGGTCTTGTACAGGTTGTTGACCTCTTCGCGCTGGCCGGTCTCCTTGTTCTCGTAATGGATGCGGGAGGCGAAGATCTTGTGCTTGCAGTGTTCGGACCAGGTCTGGGCCAGCACTTCCATTTCCACGTCGGTGGGGTCGGCGGGCAGACCGGCGGCCTTGCGGCGGGCCTGTTCGTCAGGGGTGGCGAACTGGTCGCGGATGCAGTGCAGCTCGCGCAGGGTCAGGGCCCAGGTGTTGTCGCGGCTGGCTTTCTGCAGGGCCTCGTCGTCCATGCTGGACAGGGGCACCACGTCCACGGTGTCGTTGGCTTCGCCGGTGACCTTGGCGGCCTGGGCTTCGAAGCCGGGCTGGGCCTGCCATTCTTCGGCGCTCTTGACGCGGAAGCGCTGGATCAGGGTGTTGCAGAGCAGGTCGCGGGCCAGGGCCTCCACCTCTTCACGGCCGAGCATGCGGTCGGGCGTGCAGGTGATGCGGTACTGCACCGAGGTGTAGACGCGCAGGCTGTCACGGGCGATGCCCAGCACCATGGCGGCGGTGTCACGGGCGGTGCGGCCTTCGTTGTCGGTGACGCCGGGGCGGTAGCCCACTTCCACGATCCAGTGGGGGGCGGGTTCCACGAAGGGCAGCGGCTCCAGCGAGGCCTGCTGCAGGATGGGGTCGTGCCAGATGCCTTCGTCCACCAGACGGTTCACCTGGGCGGCATCCAGACCGTCCACGGTGTAGACTTTGATCTGACGGATGGCGGCAACGGGGATCTGCAGCGCCTTGAGCAGATGCAGCGCCGTCTTGCGGCCCTGGGTATCGGTAATGTTGGCATGAAGCCCGGTTTCCACACGATAGAGCATACGGTCCTCGCTTTGGCGGCGGGAATCCCGCCGGTTCTCCGTAATAAGGCGATTATTTTTTGCGGTCGCGAACGTAGTCGGCCATTTGTTGCAGGATGTCCTGTTCCGGTCCCGAGGGCAGGGTGGCCAGGGCCGCGCGGGCCTTGTCCAGATAGCCTTCGGCAGCCATGCGCGTGGCCTGGTCGAAACCGGCCGCACGGATGCCGTCAGCGATGCGCTCGGCGTCGCTGTCGGTGAAGGAAGCGTCATTGAAGGCCTGGTCGAAGGCCGCGCGGGCGGCATCGTCCAGGCTGTCGCGGTACATGCGCAGGGGCGGGGTCAGTTTGCCTTCGCGCACGTCGCCGCCCGAAGGTTTGCCCGTGACGCTCTGGGGGGCAAAGTCCAGGGCGTCGTCCACGATCTGGAAGGCCATGCCGATGTTCTCGCCATACGCGGCGGCGGCTTCCACCAGGGCATCGTCGGCACCGGCGCGCAGGGCGCCCAGCTGGCACGAGGCCCGGATCAGCCAGGCCGTCTTGCCGCGGATGATCTCCTCGTATTCCTCGGCGGTGGTCTCCACCTGATGCTGGGCCGCGATCTCCAGGATCTCGCCGGCGGCGGTGCGGCTGGTGGCCTCGGAGAAGCAGAGGCACAGGCGCGGGTCGCCGCACTGGGCCACCAGGGCATTGGCATGGGCCAGCATGGCATCGCCGGCCAGGATGGTGCTGGTGGCGTTGAAAATGGTGTGCGCGGCGGGTTTGCCGCGACGGGTATCGGCATTGTCCAGCACGTCGTCATGCAGCAGCGTGGCGGCATGGAGCATCTCCATGGTGACGGCCAGATCGTAGATGTCTTTTTTGTCATAGCCCAGCAGGCGGGCCATGAGGATGGTCAGCAGGGGGCGCAGGCGTTTGCCGCCCGCTTCGAAAATGTGGCGGGCGATGGGGCGCACGGGATGGGGCAGGCCCTCGGCGGCCCGGGAAAGAGCCTTGTTGATGGGGGGCAGTTCCAGTGCCAGACGGGCTTTCAGAAGCAGCATAGCGACATCTCGGTTTATGGTGCGGGGCGCCAGATATCCGCCAGACGGCGCATGGCTCCCGGAAAATCCGTTTCATGCGGTGCGCGCGGCCCCCCCCGGTTGGAAACGCTGCGTACCTCCACACAGGCGATGCCCTGGCGGGCGCAGGCCAGCGCCACGGCAAAACCTTCCATATTTTCCAGCAGGGCCCCGGGATGGGCCTGCCGGAGCTGTCCCACACGCTGCCGGGAAGCGCTGACGCCCGCCACGCTCAGGGACGTGGCCGCGGGCAGGGAGCACAGCCCGTGCAGGCAGGCGGGCAGCTGCGCGGGAGCGGCCAGGGGCAGACGGTCGAAGACCGGCCCGTGCGGCCCTTCCCACTGGGGAAAACCGAACGACGGGCCGTCCACAGCCGTCCCGTCGTGCAGGCCGTATTCCGGCCAGATCTCTTCCTCCACCCGCCAGAGCGAACGGAGGGGCGCCCGTTGCAGGTCCATGCTGCCGGCCACGCCCACGTTGAGCACCAGCGAGACCGCATGTCCGGCCTGTCGGGCCCCGGCCAGTGCCAGCCCCATGCCGAGGGCGGCGTTGACGGGCCCCACGCCGGTGATGCAGGCCAGGGCCGGCAGGCCCAGGTGCAGGGGCAGCAATTCCTGCTCCGGCAGGCCGGTCTGCGCCGCCGGGCCGCATGCCGCTCCGGGAACGGGCCCCAGGGCCTGTTCCGGCAGGGCGGACAGCAGTTCGCGGGCGGTGGCGGCACAGACCAGCAGCACGGCGCTTACAGTCTCCAGTAGTCGATGCCCGCGGCGCGCATGGCCTGCGGGTCGAAGAAGCCCTTCACGTCCATGAGCACGGCCTTGTCGCCGTCCTTGCAGCGGGCCTTGATGTCTTCGGGCGTCAGGGCGGCGTAGGCCTTGTGGCTCACGGCCAGCAGCACGGCATCCAGGTCGCGCAGCTGGTCCAGATCCACCAGCTCCTGCCCGTATTCGCGCATGGCTTCGGCCGGGTCGGCCTCGGCGTCATGCACCAGCGGGACCACATTATATTCCTTGAGTTCGCGGATCACGTCCACCACGCGGGTGTTGCGCAGGTCGGGCACATTCTCCTTGAAGGTGAAGCCCAGGATGCCCACGCGCGCGCCGCTGACCACGTTGCCGTTCTTGATCAGGCGCTTGACCAGGCATTCGGCCACATATTTGCCCATGTTGTCGTTGGTGCGGCGACCGGCCAGGATGACTTCGGGGTGGAAGCCCATCTCCTCGGCCTTGAAGGTCAGGTAGTAGGGGTCCACGCCGATGCAGTGGCCGCCCACCAGACCGGGACGGAAGGGCAGGAAATTCCATTTGGTACCGGCGGCTTCCAGCACTTCGAGGGTGTCGATGCCCAGGCGCTCGAAGATGATGGCCAGCTCGTTCATGAGCGCGATGTTCAGGTCGCGCTGGGTGTTCTCGATGACCTTGGCGGCCTCGGCCACCTTGATGCTGGAAGCGCGGTGGATGCCCGCCTTGACCACGGAGCCGTAGACCTGGGCCAGCAGGTCGGCCGTGGCCTGGTCGGAACCGGAGACGATCTTTTTGATGGTCTCCAGGGTGTGGACCTTGTCACCGGGGTTGATGCGCTCCGGCGAGTAGCCCACGGTGAAATCCGTGCCGTAGGTCAGGCCGGATTCCTGCTCCAGGATGGGCACGCAGATCTCTTCGGTGAGGCCGGGGTAGACCGTGGATTCATAGACCACCACGCAGCCCTTGGGCATATGGCGGCCCACGGTGTGGCTGGCGCCCACCACGGGGGTGAGGTCGGGGGAGCGGTGTTCGTCGATGGGGGTGGGCACGGCCACGATGATCACGGCGGCCCGGACCAGGTCGGCAGGGTCGCAGGTGTACTCGATCGTGGCGGCGGCCAGGGCTTCGTCGGTCACTTCGTTGGTGCGGTCATGGCCTTTGCGCAGCTCTTCGATGCGTCCGGCGTTGATGTCGAAACCGAGCACGTTCATGTGGCGGGAAAAAGCCACGGCCAGGGGCAGGCCCACATAGCCCAGGCCCACCACGGCCAGGGTCTGTTCACGATTCTGCAGGGCAGCGAAATCCACCATCGTTTTATCCTTTACAAAAATGCCTGTTTCCGCCATGTGAAAGACATGACTTTTGACTGGGAACCATTTCTTGCGGCATTGGGTTTGGCCATCCTTCTGGAAGGCCTGGTCTGGGCTCTGGCTCCCGACGCCATGCGACGGGCAGTGATCCTCATCGCGCAGATGCCCAAAAGCTCCATACGGGTCCTCGGGCTGGCGGCGCTGGCTCTGGGCCTCTTTCTTGTATGGCTGGCCCGCAGCGCCTGAGCTTGAGGCTTTTTTCCGCATGCATGACGGCGTCCCTTGGGGGCGCCGTTTTTTTGTGCCGGAGGATGGCGCCGGGTCGTCCCGCCTGCGGCGGGGAAGCCGGCGCTATCGCAGCGCGCCGGCCCGCTAGCGGGCCTTTTCGCCCACATGCAGGCAGACGATGCCCGACGTGAGCTTGATATGCCAGGCCCGCGCGAAACCGGCATCGGTCATTTCCTTTTCCAGGGCCGGGGCCGTGGGGAAATTGCGGATGGTCTCGGCCAGATACTCATAGGCGCCCGGGTCGCGGGAGACCATCTTGCCGATACGCGGCAGGATCCTGTCCAGATAAAAATTGTACAGACCGCCCCAGATGCGTTCGCTGCCGGAGCCGAACTCCAGGATGCAGGCGCGGCCGCCGGGGGTGAGCACGCGCAGCATCTCGGCAAAGGCCTCGGAGCGCGGCTTGATGTTGCGGATGCCGAAGGCCATGGTCACGCAGTCCACCGAAGCGTCGGGCAGGGGCAGCTTTTTGGCGTCAGCGGCCACGGGCATGATGGCCCGGGCGTTGTCGCCCTTGAGCTTGTGCAGGCCGCGCTGGAGCATGGGCGGGCAAAAGTCCATGGCGGGCACCTGCACATGCGGGTACTTGCGGCGGATGGCCAGCGAGACGTCCAGGGTACCTGCGGCCAGGTCGAGCACGCGGTTGGTGCTGCCCACGCGCACGTTATTGGCCAGCACATGGCGCCAGTAATAGTCGATGCCCAGGCTCAGCGTATGGTTGAGCAGGTCGTAGAAGCCGGCGATGCGGCCGAACATGCCGGAGACGGCAGCGTCATGCTGGGGGCGGGGATCAGTCACGTCCGGCCTCCCTGGGCGCGTTGCCCTGGCGGATGGCTTCGCAGACCACGCGGTACACGGCGGGAAAGACCTCGGCGAAGTTGCCCGGCGAAACCGTGCGCGTCTCGATGAATTTGGCGGTCAGCTCCTTGGCGACCTGAAGGGCTTCCTTGCTGTCTTTGTCCATACCTGGCCTCGTGGCATACAAAATGAAAAACCCGTCCACTGGGGAATGGCCTTGACCCACAACGGGAAAACGCCGGACGGGTAAAGGAACGGAAACGGCGGCCCCCGCCCCTTTTGTTTTTGATTCGGGCCTGTACAGGGCTGTTGCCTGCAAAAGGCCGTCCGTCAGCATATGCGCTAACGGTGCGCTTGGCAAGTCGATGCCCCCGCTCCCGCGGGGGCGGAAAAGGCCGTGCGCGCAGGGAAAAAGGCCGCTCAGGCCTGGTCCCCCATCAGGCGCCGGATCTCTTCATGCAGGATCCGCGCCGCAGCGGCTGCGGCCGCCTTTTCCACGTATTTGTCAAAATCCGTCATCAGGTCGCCAAGCTGGTGCTCCAGGGCTTCCACCCGCTGTGCCAGCATCCGCCGCTCTTCCTCAAGACGGGCCACGCGTTCGCTGTCCGCAGTGGCCGGGGCCTCTCCGGAAGCGGCCGGAGCGTCCTGCAGGGCCTGTACCTGTTCTTCCAGATGGGTGAGGCGTTCCACGGTCTCCATGAGCAGGGTGCCGTCACTGTGGCTGCCCCCGGTCTGGCTTTCCAGACTGTCGAGACGCTGCAGCATCTCCTGGTGTTCGCCCTCCAGCGCGGAAAGGCGCTCCATGCTTTCCATAAGCAGGACGCTGTCGGGCGCTCCGGCCATGCTGCCGGAGGCGGTGTCTGCCGTGGCGGGCAGGGCCTGCACCTGCTCTTCCAGATGGGTGAGACGCTCCACGGTCTCCATGAGCAGGGTGGCGTCGCTGTGGCCGTTCCCGGCCTGGCCTTCCAGGGCGCTCAGGCGACGGTCGAGCTGGCGGCAGCTTTCTTCCAGGCTGCTGATGCGCTCCAGGCTTTCCGGCAGCAGGGGGCTTTCGGTGCCGGTCTGCGCTGCCAGAGCGGCCAGATGCAGGCCCGTATCGCCGATCACGGCCGCGGAGGCATCCAGCTGGGCCTCCCAGTCCCGGGCGGGGGGCACGTCCTCGACGGCGGGCGCGGGGGACGGCACGGGCTCGTGATCCTGGACAGGCAGCAGGAGCAGGTCGTCAGGAGCCGGGGCGGCCGTTGCCGGAGCCTCGTCGGGCAAGGGGAGGGGCTCAGGCGTTTTGGGGCTGTTTTTCGGCAGGTCAGGGCCTTTTTCGATAAGGTCCGTCAGTTCGATGATCTCGTTTTGCTCGGCAGATGCGGCCATGGGCGCCTCTCATGCAGGATGGTTGGTGATCCGGTTCCTCAACGGCTTGCCCTGCATAGCAGCTCATGCTCCAAAAGGCAAACCGCCAAAAAGAAAAGCCGCGGTTTCCCGCGGCTTGCAATGCGAAAATGGATGACGGCCTACGGATGGCACTTGGACTTGGCGCAACCGGTGAGGTCCTTCTTCAGGTCGGGCTTTTCGGCCACGACCTTGACGTGACAGGACAGGCAGCTCTGATGCTTCAGGGGGGCATCGGCCTTTTCCTTGGCGTGCATCACATAGTACAGGCTGTTGGTCCCCTTCTTGTCCTTCAGGTTGTCATGACAGCCGGCGGTGGCGCACTTGGCATAGCTTTCCTTGCCGTCCACGGGATGGTGGCAGACGACGCATTCCACGGTCTTGTGGGTGGAGTGGTTGAAGGTCACCGGCTTCTTGGGATTGGAACCTTGCAGGACGAGACCGTCAGCCGGGACAGGGGGCTGGGCCGCGATGGCGGGCACGGACAGGGCCAGAGCCAGGACACCGGCAGACAACAGGGCGAACTTCATGACAACCTCCTCACAGGCTAGTCGAACCTTGGGACGCGCGGAACGGCTCCGGGACGTCACAGACAGATAACAAATCAATACGCCGGGTTGCAGAATGTGTCAACGTGGGTGGCGGAAAATCCGCACGGCCTTCGGGCAGGCGGGAACGCCGGAAAAACGTCCGCCTGCCGTGAAGTTGTAGCGCGATTTTATAAAATTTTTCTTGAAAATCGAAAGATTACGCGCTGCCTTCCCGTTCCCCGCCCGCACTGAACAGCGGCAGGGTCCGGTGCGTCAGGTGGACATTGTCCGGCACAAAAATATTTTTTTCCAGCCGCAGGCCCGCATCCACGCGTACCTCCCGGCCCAGATGGGCCCCTTCCTCCACGATGACGCCCTCACCCAGGTGCGCGCCTTCCCCCAGATGGACATGGTCCTCCAGGCCGCAGCCTGCCTCCAGACGCGCTCCGGCCCGCAGCACGCAGCCCGTGCCGGTACGGCAGCCCGCTGCCAGCGAGGCATCGGCAAAGATGAGGTTCCCGGCGCCGACGAGGACATCCCGCTCCCTGTGGGCATCAGGATGGACCGCACTGACCAGAGTGAAGCCCAGTTCCCGCAGGGCGTCGTGCAGCAGACGGCGCAGTTTGGCAGCCTGCTTGTGCGGGGCCGTGACCACGGCCCGGGAGAAGTCCGGCCGCAGGCGGGCCAGGTCGGCGTCCCGGCCCAGCGGAGGCACGCCCGCCTCTGCCGCGAAGTCACAACGCGGACCGTGGATGACGCCCGCAGGGACCAGCCCGGCAGCCTGCAACAGCGGTACGGCCGCGGCGCACAGGCTGCCGCCGCCCACCAGCAGGACCGCGTCCCGCCCTTCGTTCATGACGATCTCAGACATCATCCCTCCGCAAAATGCTGTTCGACAGGGCCACGGCCAGGGTCAGCTGGCCGGCCACCTTGGTTTTTTCCACCAGCAGACGGGCGGCCGGAGCGTCCGTGCCGTCTGCTTGCTGTCCGTTTCCTGTTCCCGCCGGCGGGCCGTCCTTCAGCTCGGCCCGGCTAACAGGTGACGCCCCCCCGCCATCCACCTTCATCGTACCGGTTGCGGCCATCCGCCGGGCCGCCAGCAGGCAGGCCGCCTCACAGACACTGAAGGGTGCGCAGGCGAAGCGTTCCCCTGCCGCCGTGGACGGGTGCGGTGTGCTGACGGCGGCCAGTTCCGCGGCATCGAAGGTCAGCAGGGGCAGGCCCAGACGCCGGGCCAGTTCCTGCAAGGCCGGTTCCCGGGCCTTTTCCGTCACGGTCGCCAGGGCCGCCAGAGCCTGGGGTTCGAGTCCGTGGCGCAGCAGCAGGCCTTCCACGGCTGTGGCCACCAGCGGCGCAGGGATACCCTTGCGGCAGCCCAGCCCCAGTACCAGCGAGGGCAGGGCCACCCGCAGGCGGCCTTGTCGTGCGGGCAGACGTTGCCAGTGTACGCAGACTGCGGGCCCGTCCTGTTCCGGCAGATGCTCCTGCCGCAGGAATCCTCCCCCTTCGCCGTCCGTCACCGCGCCGCAGGGGTCCCACAAGGGCAGGGGCCGCCCTTCCAGCCAGCAGGCCTGGGCCGGAGGCAGCTGGTCCCAGTCCAGGATGCGCAGGCCCGCTGCCTGGAGGAAAAGGTCCAGCGCAGGGCGCTCGCCGCAGTCCGTGGCCGTGGTGATGACAGGCACGGCGTCCAGCAGGGCGGCCACATGGCGGCACAGGCTGTTGCCGCCGCCCCAGTGCCCGGCCAGCAGGCTGATGACGAAACGGCCGTCCGGCGAGATGACCAGGACAGGCGCGTCCGTGCTCTTGTGTTCCAGCAGGGGCGCCACGGCCCGCACGGCGATGCCTGTTGCGCCTATAAAGATCTGGGGAACTTCTGCGGCCTGTCGGGCTGCATCCATGATCCCGGCAAACGGCAGGCAGTCTTCCGGGGCAAAACGTTGCGGCGCGGACAGGCGGCATTCCGCCAGCGTCTCGCCCGACGGCCCGCGCCACGGCGCTGCGGCCATGGCTTCCCGCAGGCGTCGGGCCAGCGGCAAGGCCGCGCTGCTCAGGACATGACAGATACAATGCATGGGATTTCGGTGGGTTTGGTGGTGGAAGAGGGGCGAGGGGGAAGGGGGGCCCTTTTGGAAAAGGGCCCCCCTTCCCCCTCGCGCTCCCCCATCCCCGCCGAAAACTTTTACTCAGGTCGGTATGGCACGTCCCCGCCGCTGGGCGCAAGGCCTGTCATCTCCCCAGACCGGGAAAGGAGCGGGTGAGGCAGGCGGAGAAAGAGCGCCGCCGGTGCGGCAGATGCCCGGCAGGCAACAGGGCACGGATGACCGTGCCGGGGACCGGAGGGGGACCCTCAAAGAAAAATGGAAGACTGGGAGAAGAGGGCTTTTGTCTGCCATGCAGCGACACACAAAAGCAGCCGTTGGGGAAACAGGCCGAAGGCGGGGCAGGCCGTATCCGTTACGACGCGGGCAGCTACGGGCAAAGACAGGAGGCGGCAACCCGACAGACGCCGCGTACCGGCTGCTGTCCTATCCATCGTAAAAAACAGCCCGCCAAAAAGCCGGGAGACCGGCATCAGGGAGCAGGCCCGCGTGCCGGACAGGCCGTCAGGGACCTGATGAAAAGGTTTTGGAAAGGAGAGGGGGACCGACCGAAGGCGGCCGCAGGCCGTGCCCGTTACGACACGGCAGCTATGGCCAAGGATAGGAGGGGGCAACGAGACAGACGCTGCCTACTGCTGTTTTATCAATGATTTTGATGTGATAGCTGCCGCTGAGTTACGGGCATCGAGAGCAACGCTGCGAGGGGGAGAGGGAGAACCTTTTCGCCGAAAAGGTTTCCCTCCCCCCCTCGCTTAATCTTCAAACTTCAATGGCAGCCTAGAAGCTGACCTTGCGGGCGGCGTCCAGGGCCTTGTTGAAGTCGTCGTCGGTGTGGGCGAAGGAGACCATGCCGGTCTCGAAGCCCGAGGGCGCCAGGAAGATGCCCTGCTGGCGCATCTGCTTGTAGAAGGTGGTGAACAGCTGCTGGTCGCACTGTTTGGCGGTGGCGAAGTCCACCACTTCCTGCTCGCTGAAGTAGGGGCAGAACATGGAGGCGATGGTGGGCATCTGGATGGGCACGCCCTTGGCGCTGAGGATGGCGCGCAGTTCGCCGGCAAAGGCGGACACGCGGCGTTCGAGAGCATCATAGTCCATCTGGCGCAGCTGGCGCAGGGTGGCCAGACCGGCGGCCATGGCCAGCGGGTTGCCGGAAAGGGTACCGGCCTGATAGACGGCGCCGCGCGGAGCCACGTTTTCCATGTACTGGCGTTTGCCGCCGAAGGCGCCCACGGGCAGGCCGCCGCCGATGATCTTGCCGAAGGTGGTCAGGTCGGGATCGATGCCGAAGCGGGCCTGGGCGCCGCCGAAGGAGGCGCGGAAGCCGGTGATGACTTCGTCGAAGATGAGCAGGGCGCCGTACTGGCGGGTGATCTCGCGCAGGCCTTCGAGGAAGCCGGGCTTGGGCAGGACGAGGCCCATGTTGGCGGCCACGGGTTCGACGATGATGGCGGCGATGCCTTCGCCATGCCGGCGGAAGATCTCGCGCACGGCCTCAAGGTCGTTGTAGGGGGCCAGCAGGGTGTCGGCCACCACGGCGGCGGGCACACCGGGGGTGCCGGGGATGGAGAAGGTGGCAAGGCCGGAACCGGCGGCGGCCAGGAAGGGGTCGGCATGGCCGTGGTAGCAGCCCACGAACTTGAGCACCTTGTCGCGGCCGGTGACGCCGCGGGCCAGGCGCAGGGCGCTCATGGTGGCTTCGGTGCCGGAGTTGACCATGCGCACCATTTCCAGGCTGGGCATGTCGGCCACCACTTCTTCGGCCAGGGTGACTTCGTCGGGGCAGGGAGCGCCGTAGCTGGTGCCGCGACCGGCGGCCTCACGCACGGCGGCGGTGACGGCGGGGTGATCGTGGCCCAGGATCATGGGGCCCCAGGAGAGGATGAAGTCGATGTACTCGCGGCCGTCCACGTCGATGATGTGGCTGCCGTGGGCTTCGGCGATGAAGAGGGGCAGGCTGTCCACGTTGTGGCAGGCGCGCACGGGGCTGTTGACCCCGCCGGGGATGAGCTGGCAGGCTTTGTCAAAAAGCGCGCGGGATTTGTCGTCCATTGGCGTCAGGCTCCTAAAAATAGGTCATGGAGATTTTTTTGAGCTCTTTCAAGCTCTTGAGGATGGCGTACTCACGCAGGGGCGTGGTGGCGATCAGTTCCTGCGCCACGTCGAGGCATTCCTGTTCGCTGCGGCCGTGCACCATGGTGTACAGCTCGTAGGGCCAGTCGGGAGCGGCGCTGGGACGGTAGTAGACATGGGAGATGTGACTGTGGCGGGCGGCGATGGCGCCGCATTCTTCCACCAGCTCGGGGGCCACTTTCCAGCCTACCATGGCATTGTGGTTCCAGCCGGTCTTCTGGTGTTTGATGCTGGCCCCGAAGCGGCGGATGGCACCGCTTTGCTTGAGGCGGGAGAGCAGGTCGAGGACCTCCTCTTCCGTGCAGCCCACGGTGCGGGCGATGTCGGCATACGGGGTCAGGGAGTCGGGCAGGTCGGCCTGCACGATACGCAGGATGGCACGTTCTGTTTCGGTGAATTGCTGGGCCATGGATTCCTCACAGGACGCAAAACGCCGCGCCTGTGAAAGCGCGGCGGATGCGCCCGAAAAGGCCCGGCAGCCTGGGCTGCTCGCGGCTTAACGGTTGAAGGAGCGGGCGAAGAGGTCCTGGATGGCGTCGCGGCCGTTGTCTTCCAGGAAGCGGGTGCCCGTAGCGGCAAAGTGGGCATGCTCGATGACGGGCTTTTCCACCGGGGTCCAGACTTCTTTGTCCCAGGTGAACCAGCCGTTCTTGGGCTGGTCGAACACCAGCAGGGGCTTGTTGCAGATCTTGGCGAATTCGGCGCCCCAGCCGGTACCGCCCTTGACGGTGTTGTCGGGCTGGATGGCACCGATGACGATGACCTGGTTGCCGCTGCTGACCTGCCAGCAGATGGACTGCAGCACTTTGCGGAAGATGGGGGCACGGGTATACTCGCGGTTCATGAGCTTGGAGACGTAGGTCAGGCTCACGTCCTTGAGCGCCAGCTCTTCGGAGGTAAGCACGCGCACGCCGCGCTTGCGCTCGATCTGATGACCTTCAAAGCTGTAGTTGACTTCTTCGATGCCCCAGCCTTCGGCCAGAGCGCCGAAAAACTGTTCGGTCCCGGCAGCGCCGCCGCTGTAGAGAACACACTGTTTGGGATTGAGCATGCAAGCCTCCTCATTAAGATTGCTTCGTGCGGTACTCCCGGCACGTCTTTCACATCATGGCAGAATTTGCCGCGCTCGGCAAGGCGGGGGAGCCTGTCCCGTGCCCTGCGGGAGGGGAGGATGGGCTGTTTTTTGGGGTGTCCGTCATGGTCCTTTGCCAATAAAAAAAGCCCCGGAAGCGATGCACCCGGGGCGTTTCTTATGTCCGCGGGAATTCCCTAGTAGCGGGGAGGACGCGGGGCGCGGGGTTTGGCTTCGTTGACGCGAAGGGTGCGACCACCAAAGCTGTAGTTATCCAGAGCTTCAATGGCAGCCTGAGCTTCACCGTCTTCCATTTCCACGAAGCCGAAGCCACGGGCACGGCCGGTTTCCCTGTCGCTGACCAGTTTCACCGACAGAACTTTGCCGTATTCGGCAAAAAGATCCTGCACCTGTTCTTCAGTAGCGGCCCAGGGGAGGTTCCCAACATAGATGGACTTGGACATGAAAAAACACCCTCTCGAAAGTGACAGACACACCGCATGTGATCCCCCAAACAGCTTGAAGACCTGCGGCAATTGAGAAAATAGAAACATGCTTTGCAGGGCTTGTCAACGCAGACTGACGGAAAAAGTCCGTTATTTCTTGATTTTTTCGATTTTTTGGCCCTGTTTTCGGGGGGCTTTCGGGCGGCGAACAGGCTGATTTATCAGGCAAAGAAGGGGGGGATAGGCCAGTGTTCGCGTTTTTTTTTCACAAAATCATTTTTCTTTGCACAAAGGTGCCGGGATGGCTGGAAAAATGCTGGTTGAGCGCACAATCTTCTGGCCTGGAAGGAGCGGGACGGACGCACCGCTGCGAAGGAGGTCCGGCAGGGGAAAAACAGGGGGAGGATCGCTTGCGACAGGGGGCGCAGGAAGACGCCGGGAGCGATACTCCCGTGAGAGGGGGCAGGGCAGGAAGGATGCGTGTCTCCCCAGGCAGGGGAGGGAAGCCATAGCGGGACCCTGGAGGGGATGGGGGGGCCTGTGGCCGTGCCTTTGCCCCAACCATCTTGCCGGGGATGGCGCGGGAGGAAGGCGGCTCTGGGGCCGGTATGGCGGAAAGCGCCGCAGCTGCAGCCCCGACGACGGACGGCGCATGACGGAGAAGGGGACAGCTCCCACGGGACTTTCCTCAAACGGGCCGCTGGTCGTTCCTGCCGTCGAGGCAAGGGGACCTGCGGCCGGTGGCAGCGACGCCGCGAGGGTCCCTCCCCAGGCCGCTCCGCACGGTCCGCGCCGTCGGTGACAAAAGGAGCCCCGCGGGCATCGGCAGTGATGCGGGCGGGGCTCCTCGATCCGTGACTGGTTATTGCGGCGTTTCCGAGGGGGCCCAGTCGGGGGCCAGGTCTTCGAAGGCCGTATAGGGCGACATATAGAGCAGCTCGGCCACGCCCACGGGACCGTTGCGCTGCTTGCCGATGATGATCTCGGCGATGCCCTGCACCGGCCGGTCGGCAGGCTTGGTGAACTTGTACACGTCGTCGCGGTAGACGAACATGATGACGTCGGCGTCCTGTTCGATGGCGCCCGATTCACGCAGGTCCGAGAGCATGGGGCGCTTGTCGCCGCGTTCTTCCACTTTTCGGTTGAGCTGCGAAAGGGCCACCACGGGCACGTTCATCTCCTTGGCCAGGCCCTTGAGGGAGCGGGAGATGTCCGAGATCTCCAGTTCGCGCGAGTCGGTGCGGCGGCTGGTGCGCATGAGCTGGAGGTAGTCCACGATGACCAGGCCCAGGCCCTTTTCGGCCTTGAGGCGGCGGGCACGGGCGCGCAGCTCCAGGGTGGTCAGGGCCGGGGTGTCGTCGATGTAGATGGGCGCGCGCGAGATGACGTCGGCCGCGGCGTAGAGGTTGCTCCAGTCGGCGTCGGTGAGCAGGGCCGGACGGCGCAGCTTGGACATGTCCACCTTGCCCCACACGGCCAGCATGCGCTGCATGAGCTGTTCCTTGCTCATTTCCAGCGAGAACACGGCCACGGGCACGCCTTGGCGGATGGCGGCATTGAGGCCCATGCAGAGCGAGAAGGCCGTCTTGCCCATACTGGGACGGGCGGCCACGATGATGAGGTCCGAGGGCTGGAGACCGGCGGTGAGCTTGTCCAGGCGCGTGTAGCCGGTGGTGACGCCGGTGATGACGTCGCGGGAGTCGGCCAGCTTGGACAGGTTCTCGAACACGCTGTCCACCAGTTCGCGGGCGCCGGTGAAGTCGCGGCCCGTGGTGCGCTGCGAGATGGCGAACACGGCCTGTTCGGACTCGTCCAGCAGGCTGCCCACCTCGCGCGAGGCATCGTAGCAGTTGCTGATGATGGACGAGCAGGCATTGATGAGGCCGCGTTGCAGGGATTTGTCGCGCACGATGGTGGCGTAATATTCGGCATTGGCGCCGGAGACCACGGCCTGGGCCAGGTCGGCCAGATAGACGGCCCCGCCGGCCTCTTCGAGGGCGTTGTTGCTCTTGAGCTGCTCGGCGGTGGAGATGAGGTCGATGGGCGCGCTTTTGCGGTACAGGTCCAGGAAGGCCCGGAAGATGGTGGCATGGGCCGGCAGATAGAAGTCCGTGTCCGCGATGAGGTCCACGATGACGTGCATGAGCTGGGGCCGCATGAGGATGCCGCCCAGCACGGCCTGTTCGGCTTCGGGGCTGTGGGGCGGCACGCGCCGCAGCAGGTCGTTCTCCGCGGTGCGGGCGCGGTCGTTGCCCTCGCTGGTGCGGGGCGCGCCGGACTGGCGGGGGGACGGGGAAGAGGCGGAGCCGAAAGGTTCGTTGCTGGCCATGATGATCTCGCGGGTTCGGGATGAGTGATGTCGCCTGAAAGGCATACGGGTTGCGCTGGTGCCTGTCAATGCGGTGCTCGTGTCCGGGAAGGGCCGGGCACCGCGCCTGTCCGCTCCGGCGTGCGGCGGGCGTGCCTGCATCCGCTGCGTAGCCGGACAGGGCCGTGCGGGCGACGGGCGCGCAGGGATGCCGGGGCCGTCGCGTGCCTTCATCCGGCGGAGCGGAGCGCGGGAACGGCGCCATCGGGCAAACCTGGGGGCAGGCCACACGCGGGCACACGGGCCTTGCCGCGGGACAGGGCGTGCATGGGCCGGAAGGTGATGCCCCATGCCGCGACGCGAGGGATGCAGACGACAGGCATGAAAAAAGCCCCGCTCGATGAGCGGGGCTTCGATCAGCATTGGCCGGAAGGCCGACGCCGGCCTTATTCGGCTTCGGCGGCGGGAGCTTCAGCTTCGGCTTCGGGCTGGGCTTCTTCTTCCACCACGGGATGGTCGGAAACGACCTTCACCGGCACGGTGGCCACGATGCTGGCGTGCAGGCGCACGCGCACGGGATGATCACCCAGGGTACGGATGGGGGCGTCCATGAGGATGCGACGACGGTCCACATCCACGCCCAGAGCGGCCAGGGCATCGCCGATGATGCTGCTGGTCACGGAGCCGTACAGCTTGTCGTTGTCGCCCACGTGCATGGGGATGACGACTTCCAGAGCTTCCAGCTTGGCGCACAGGGCCTGGGCGTCAGCGCGCAGGGCATCCATGCGTTCCTGGAGCTTCTTGCGTTCCAGTTCAAAGGCCTTCATGTTGGCTTCGGAAGCCACCATGGCCAGGCCCTGGGGCAGCAGGAAGTTACGGCCGTAGCCGGGCTTCACGGTGACGACGTCGCCAAGGTTGCCGAGATTTTCCACGTCGGCGCGGAGTATCAGTTTCATGTGCGCCTCCTTAGATCATGCTCTTTTTCTTGACGGTGGAATCATGCGTGGCGGTGTAGATGAGCAGGGCCATCTGGCGGGCACGCTTGATTTCGCGGGTCAGCAGACGCTGATGGTGCGCGCAGGTACCGGTGATGCGGCGGGCGATGATCTTGCCGCGTTCGGTGATGAAGTCGCGCAGGATGTCAGGGCGCTTGTAGTTCAGGGGCAGATCCTTGTCCGCGCAGAAGCGGCAGAACTTGCGACGGGGGGCAAACTTCTTCTTGAAAGCCATTACGCGACCTCCACTTCTTCAGCCAGTTTGACGGTCACGAACTTGAAGATGCCGTCGGTGATGCGCACATTGCGTTCCAGTTCGGCCACCAGTTCGGCGGGAGCCTGGTACACGAGGCGCACATAGTAGCCGCGCATCTGCTTGCGCACGGGGTAGGCCAGATCGCGCATGCCCCAGTGATCCACTTCTTCCATCACGCCGTTTTCGCGTTCCACCACGCCGGTCAGGGCGGTCAGGATGCCCTCACGGGTCTCAGCGGACAGCTCCGGCGAAAGGAGGAGCAGGGTCTCAAATTTCCGCATGGTTATCTCCTTTTGGACTGACAGCCCGTACCCCTCTGGTACGAGCAAGGGAAGACGCTCTATAGCCGCAAGCGGCGCGTCTGTCAAGTTTTTGGCCGCAAAAGCGGCGGAAAAATCTTTTTTTGAGCGGCTGCGGGGCCGTTGCGCCGTCCCTCACGGGCAGGGGCAGGCTTGCCCGCATATCCGGGACGGATGCCGTATGCCGGGCGCTGCGCCACGGCTTATTTGTGGTACACGCGCGGGCTGCCCTGGCCCAGCAGGCAAAGCAGCTCGTACGAGAATCCGCCGCAGGCTTCGGCCAGCTCGTCGATGTTGACGGGCGTCTCGCCCGGTGCGGCAGGGCCGCCCAGCAGCCAGGCCAGGTCACCGGCGCGGGCCGACAGACCCGTGACGTCGATCATGAACATGCCCATGCAGATGCGGCCCACCTGGGGCGCACGGCGGCCGTTGACCAGCACATGGATGCGGCCGGAGGCGCCGCGGGGATAGCCCGTGGCATAGCCCGCGCCCACCACGGCCACGCTCATCTCGCGCGGTGCGATGAAGGTCTGGCCGTAGGAGATGCCTTCGCCGGGCTTGAGGTGGCGCACCTGCAGCAAGGGGGCGCTCACTTCCATGACGGGTTCCAGACCCGCGCCGCGTTCCTCCCAGGCCGTGCCCCGGAAGGGATTGCCGCCGTAGAGCGAGAAGCCCGGGCGGCAGAGCTCGAAGCGGCTCTCGGGCCAGCCCATGGTCCCGGCCGAGTTGGCCAGGGAGCGCTTGAGGGCCGGGTAGGCCGCCCGCAGGCTGTCGGTCATGGCCGTGAACTTTTCCAGCTGGCGGCGGGTGAAATTTTCCTTTTCCGGCATGTCGGCACAGGGGAAGTGCGAGACGGCCAGGGTGGGCTTGAGGCCGGGGCAGGCGCGCAGGCGTTCCAGCAGGGCCGGGATGTCTTCCGCGCTGAAGCCCAGGCGGCTCATGCCCGTATCCAGCTTGATGGCCACGCCCCAGGGATCGGCGGGGCTGCTCAGGGCGGCGGCCTTTTCCAGGGCCTCGAAACCGGTGATGAGGGGCGTCAGGCCGCAGGCGCTGGCCTGCTGCCAGTCTTCGTCGTTCTGGCAGCCCAGCAGGGGCAGGATGGTCTGGGCCAGGCCGTCCTGGCGCAGGCAGATGCCCTCTGCCACGGTGCCCACGGCAAAATGGCGGGCGCCGGCGGCGTCCAGGGCGTGGGCCACTTCGGTCATGCCGTGACCGTAGGCATCGGATTTGATGACAGGCATGAGTCTGTCGGGCCGGCCCATGCGGCTGAAGTTGCGGACAAGGGCTCCCAGGCGGATATGACAGCGGGAAGGGGTAAAAGTGCAGCTCATGACGGCTCCTCGGATGAAAAACAGGGAGGCAGCATAGCAACATTGCCCGGCAGGCACAAGGAAAGTCTGCCGTGATTCCGGCAACGGCCGGGTTTCACAGGCAAAAAATCCCGGCCCCGGACGGCTTGTCTTTCCGCGCCCATCCGGCTAGTCTGCCCGCCATGACACAATCCGTCTATACACTCGAACACAGCGACAATGCGGCCCGCGCCGGTCAGGTGCGCACGGCACACGGCGTCATCCCCACCCCCATCTTCATGCCCGTGGGCACCGTGGGCTCGGTCAAGGCCATCGCGCCGGACGACCTGGCCGCCATCGGCGCGCCCATCATCCTGGGCAATACCTACCACCTTTACCTGCGTCCCGGTGACGAGCTGGTGGCCCGGCACGGCGGCCTGCACGGCTTTGCCTCCTGGCCCGGCGCCATCCTCACCGACAGCGGCGGCTTCCAGGTCTTCAGCCTGAGTTCCCTGCGCAAGATCCGGGAGGAAGGCGTGGAGTTCCGTTCCCATCTGGACGGCTCCAGGCATCTGTTCACGCCCGAGAGCGTGGTGGGCATCCAGCGCAACCTCAATTCCGACATCATGATGGTGCTGGACGAGTGCGTGCCCTACGGCGCGGACTATGCCTATACGGAAAAGTCCCTGGCCCTGACCACGCGCTGGGCCCTGCGCGCCCGCGCGGCCTATCCGCAGGGCAGCGGCCAGAACCTGCTGTTCGCCATCACCCAGGGCGGTTTCTTCAAGGATCTGCGCAAGCGCTCCATCGAGGAGCTGTGCTGCCACGATTTCGACGGCTTCGCCATCGGCGGCCTTTCGGTGGGCGAGAGCAAGCACATGCTCTACGATTTCATGTACGAAGTGGCGCCCCAGCTGCCCAAGGACAAGCCCCGCTACCTCATGGGTGTAGGCACGCCCCTGGACATCGCCCACGGCATCAATGCCGGTATCGACATGTTCGACTGCGTGCTGCCCACCCGCAATGCGCGCAACGGCACGCTCTATACCTCGCTGGGCAAGGTCAACATCAAGCGCAAGGAATACGCCGAGGACGACAGCCCCCTGGATCCGGCCTGCAACTGCTACACCTGCCGGACGTTCTCCCGTGCCTATCTGCGGCATCTGTACGTCAGCAAGGAGCTGCTGGCCTTCCGCCTCAACTCCCTGCATAACCTGACCTACTTCCTCAATGTGGTCAGGCAGGCACGCCAGGCCATCCTTGAGGACCGCTATGCGTCCTTCCTGGCCCATATGGAAAGCCTCTATCCCGATGAGGCGGCCCAGGGCCGGGGCCTTTGATAACAGTCCGCCAGTACAGGGGAATATAGTAAAATTGATTTTTAATATCACTTTTGGGTAGGATGACGGTATTCTTCGCATTCGAACACAAGTGAGGGATCGTGTCCTTTCCTACTCACTCCACCCCCTGTTTTACCTGGCATCTGCCGACGGACAGCCTCGTCTTTTGCGCGCCGGCCCTGCTCCTGCTGGGCCTGACGCCGGAGACGGCGCCGCGGACCATGGCGGATTTTCTGGACCGGCTGCCGGAACCGCAGCGCCGCTTTTTGCAGCGCCAGCGCCAGATGGCCCTGGCGGGGCAGGGGCCCGGCTGCCTGAGCTGTGCCTATACCTACAACGGGCGGCATGTTCGCGAAGACCTGAGCATCATCCAGTGCGATGCCGACGGCAGGCCGCAGACGATCCTCGGCACGTTCGACGTGCGTCATGAGGGTTCCCTGCCGGCAGGGGAAGACGGTGGCTACTGGACCTATGTCCGCAAGGAAGGGGCCCTGCTGCTGGATGCCCGCTGTGCCGGTCTGCTGGGGCTGGGGGCCGGGTCCGGGCCGCTGGACAGGGCCGCCTTGCGCCGTCTGCGCCGCCTGTACCGGGCGGCGGGGTCGCTGGCCCGTTTGCGCCGCTGGCTGGACATCCCCCTGTGTTCGGGACGGCAGAGCCTGCTGCTGATGCCTTCCCGCTCCGAGGAGCTCCCCCTGCTGCTGACGGCCTCGGTCCTGCATCGTGACAGGGATGGGCGGGCCCTGGTGGTATCGGGCAGTCTGGCGCCTTTCCTGGCGGGCAAGGCCGCTCCCGTGGGCGGTGCCGACCGTCTGCTGCTGGCCATGGATGCCTGCAGCGACGGCCTCTGGGACTGGGACGCCACCACCGGCAAGGTCTATTACAGCCAGAACTACCTGTCCATGCTGGGGCATACGTCCGAGACCTATCCCGCCGAGCTGGACTCGTGGGTGCGCGCCGTGCACCCCGACGATTACGAGAAGACCGTGAACATGCAGATGCGGGTCGCGGCTTCCCCGCGGAGGGGGACGCCTTCTCCTGTACCTACCGCATCCGGCGTGCCGACGGCACCTGGCTGTGGGTGCTGGGGCGCGGCTGCGTGACCAGCAGGGACAGCGAGGGCCGGGCCCTGCGCATCGTGGGCATGCACACGGACATCAGCTCCCTCCAGCACGACCGCAACGTGCTGGAAAAGAAGATCCGCCTCGACCCCCTGACAGGGGTGTACAACCGTTACCATCTGGACGGGCTGCTCCAGCAGGTACACAAGGACAGGGGGCCCCTGAGTGTCCTCATGGCCGATGTCAACGGCCTGAAGATGATCAACGACCATCTTGGACACCACGCCGGAGACGAACTGCTGCGTACCGCGGCACAGCAGCTTTTGAAGCATATCCGGCAGGAAGACTGCCTGGCCCGTCTGGGCGGGGACGAGTGCGTGATGGTGCTGTCCTGTCCCGGCAGTGTGGTGCGCGAGCGGCTGTCCACCATCCGCAAGGCCCTGGAGGCGTGGAATGCCGCCGGCGGCCTGCCGCTGGAGCTCTCCTTCGGGCTGGCAGGCTCCGATGACGGTTCCGTGGCGCCCGAGGTGCTGCTGCGTCAGGCCGATGCCCGCATGATGGAGGAGAAGAACCGGGTACGGGCCGCCTCCCATGCCCGCATCCGGGCCTGGCTGGAAGCCCGCACGGGCCGGAAGGTCCCTGTGGACGATCCCCGGCTCTAGCTCCTGCCGCAGCGCGCGGGGCCGGGATGTCCGGCGTGCCTGTGCGGCGTGCGGCCTCTCCCTTGCGGCGGGGCTGTCTTTTCCTGTGCCGGTTCCCTGTCCGTCCTTTCCCTTGTGGCATGACGGGTCGCCGGGCCGTCTCCCTGCCCGGTCCCGGAGGCATCGCTCCCTTTTGCCGCTCCTTGCAGCTGCCCCGTCATGTGCTGTCCCGCCCTGCGGCGGGCTGTCCTCCTGATGGCCGGGCGGGCCTTCGCCGCGCTTGACCAGGCGCGCCGGATATGGGAGACAGGGCTCAGACACTCATTTTTTCATTACATATATACGAGGAAAAACAATGAACGGTCAGAATTACCGTTGCGGCTGGGTGGCGCTCATGGGCCCGCCCAATGCCGGCAAATCGACGCTGCTGAACGGGCTCATGGGCCAGAAGGTGACCATCGTCACGCCCAAGCCCCAGACCACCCGCAACCAGATCGTGGGCATCCTGACGGACGACGATGCCCAGGCCATCTTCATGGATACGCCCGGCCTGTCGCAGGTGCGCGGCCGTCTGAGCAAGACCATGATCCAGGCCGTGTGGCAGAGCCTTGGCCAGGCCGACGTCATCATGCCCGTGCTGGACGCCCACCTGTACATCCGCCATCCCGAATATCTGGACCGCGACCTGGCTCCCGTGGCCGAGGCCCTGGCCAGTGACGAGCGCCCCATGGTGGTGGTGGCCAACAAGGTGGACCTGTTCGCCGACAAGAGCCGCATGCTGCCCCTGCTGACCCGTCTCAACGAGATGTGGCCCCGCGCCGAGATCTTCCCGGTGTCGGCCTTGAACAAGGACGGCCTGCCCGAGCTGGCCAAGTTCATCAAGAAGCAGCTGCCCAAGGGCATCGCCCAGTTCCCCGAAGACCAGATCTCCACCGCGCCGGTGCGATTCATGGCCGCCGAGATCGTGCGCGAAAAGCTCTTCCTGCACCTGCGTCAGGAAGTGCCCTACGGCATCGCCGTGGAAGTGGAGAACTGGGACGAAGACCCCGAACGTGAGCAGACCATCATCCACGCCGTCATCTATGTGGCCCGTCCCATGCACAAGGGCATGGTCATCGGCCGCGGCGGTTCGGTGCTGAAGCAGGTGGGCATGGAGGCCCGTCAGGACATCCGCGAGCTCATCGGCGGCAAGGTGCACCTGGAACTGTGGGTCAAGGTCCGTGAGAACTGGACGGAAGATACGGCCTTCCTGCGCGAGCTGGGCATGGGGGCCGAATCCCTGTAGAGGAATGCATGATGGATGATTCCGCCTTGCGTGAGCGCTATCTTTCCGTGCTGGATCGGCTGGGCGAGGCCATTGCCCGTGCCGGTCGCAAGCCGGAAGAGGTGCGCCTGATCGCCGTTTCCAAACTGCATCCGGCCGAGGACGTGGCCTGTGTGGCCGCCGCCGGACAGGTGGATTTTGGCGAGAACTATGTGCAGGAGGCCCTGCAGAAACGGCAGGATCTGGTGGCGCAGCCCCAGTGCCGTGACATCCGCTGGCACATGATCGGTCATGTGCAGAGCCGCAAGGCCGCCCAGGTGGCCGGGGCCTTTGCCTTGGTGCACACCCTGGATTCCGTCAAGCTGGCCGACGCCCTGGAAAAGCGCGCCGCCGCGCTGGGCGTGGTCCAGCCCGTGCTGTGCGAGATCAATGTGGGCGAGGAGCCCCAGAAAGCCGGGATCATGGCCGATGCCCTGCCCGAGCTGGAGGAGCATGTGCTGGCCCGCTGCCCCCATCTGGAGATGCAGGGGCTCATGTGCCTGCCGCCCGTCTTCGACGCGGGCGAGGCCGCCCGGCCCTACTTTGCCCGCCTTTACCGTCTGCGTGAGGACATGCGGGCGCGTACCGGCCTGCCGCTGCCCCATCTTTCCATGGGCATGTCCGGCGACTTTGCCGCCGCCGTGGCCGAAGGGGCCACCCTGGTGCGCATCGGCACGGACATCTTCGGTCCCCGTCCGCCCAAGGTCCCCGCGTAACGGATCATCACGAGGATATGAAAGGAGCCTGTCACTGACAGGCTCCTTTTTTATTGTCCCACTCAGGGAGGGGTAAAACCCCCACCTTTAGGTGGCGGCTTTAGCGTTTCTTTTGTAGTCTGTGGGCATGAGCAATTATCGTAAAGGCTCCCACAGTGTTTTTTCAATTCACCTGCACCTGGTCTGGATAACCAAGTACAGGAAAAAGATTTTGTCAGGCGACATCGCCCAGAGAGCCAGGTCGCTGATACGCGGCATCTGTGAAAAGCATCAGGTGGAAATTCTCAAAGGACATATAGCACCCGACCATATCCATCTTTTCGTTTCGATTTCACCAAGCCTTGCTGTGAGCAAGTTGATGCAACAACTGAAAGGCCGAACCGCGCATGCCATGATAAATGAATTTCCATTGTTGCGCCGCCAGTACTGGGGACGTCATATGTGGGCGCGTGGCTATTTCTGTTGCAGCAGTGGCAATGTGACCGATGAGGTCATTAAGCAATACATCACGCAACAGGAAGATGCAGATGAAACCTTCCGAATTGAGGGGGAATGACTTCAGCCTGCTTCAGCAGGGGCCATACCGGCTTTAGCCGGAACGCGACTTTAGTCGCCACGGTGAATCCACCGGCTTTAGCCGGTGGAGTGTTCAATATGGGCTTTAGCCTGTTGAGCGCCTGACAGGCGCGAAACAAAAAACCACCCGCTATGCGGGTGGAGACAATACGTTATACACACAAAAACACCTTTCCGCTACGATGAAGTTGTTCAAGCCCATCGCAATATTAACGGAAAGGTGTTTTTGTTATGGGAACCAAGGCTCATAGCCTAGCGCATACGAAATGGTTGTGCAAGTATCATATCGTCTTTACTCCAAAATATAGAAGAAAAATAATCTTCGCACAGCTCCGTGAAAGTATAAAAGAAATTCTGCAATGCCTCTGCAAATATAAAGGGGTTGAGATTCTGGAAGGGCATCTGATGCCGGATCATGTCCACATGCTGGTGTCCATCCCTCCTAAAATCAGTGTGGCAAATTTCATGGGCTACCTGAAAGGGAAAAGTTCGTTGATGATATTCGATAAGCACGCAAATCTGAAGTATAAGTTCGGCAACAGAAAATTTTGGGCCGAAGGATATTATGTCAGTACGGTGGGGCTTAATGAGGCAACAATCAAAAAATATATCCAGGATCAGGAACGTCACGACATTATGAGAGACAAGCTGACATCACGCGAATATCAAGACCCCTTTAAGGGGTAGCCAAGGCGGCAAGGGCACTGGGCTTGAACAGCGTGAAAGCCAGCGTCTTTAGGCGCAGCCGGTAACAGGCCCTTACAGGGCCAGAGCAAACCACCCGCTTTGCGGGTGGTTCTGATTTCATGGTGTTGGGCCGGAGCGGGGAGGTGGTGAGCTGCAGCCTTTTGCGGTGAAGAGGGCAGGGAGCAGGCTGTTGCCTCATACGTTGTCACCTTGCCGCCATGCCGCATCATCGGGCCGTAGGGCAGGCCTGTCCGCCGGGACGGGGCAGGCCCGGGCAAGATCAGGAGTGCCGGGCCTCCCATTCCAGCAGGCAGGCCCCCAGGGGCAGGGCCTGCTGCAGGAACTCCTTGCGGCTCGTCTGGCCGGGGTCATAGGTCAGCAGCGCGGAGCCGGTGACGGTGTTGAATGTGGCGTCCCGGATGCCGGTCCCCTCGCACAGCAGCGTGTGCAAGGCCCCGAACGTGCTGCTTTCCCGGAACAGGGGATGACGCAGGCGGACACGCCCGTCGCTGAAATGGTGGATACTCCCCAGCAGGGCACGCATGGCGGCTTCCATATCCGTGTTGTCCACGGCCGTCGATGCTGCGGCGCCTGCGGGCAGGGCCTGCACGTCGATGGTCTCCGCTCCGGCCTCGTGCGGAGACGCGGCAGGCAGGAAGGTACGTACGGTCTCGCCCACGGTGGTCTGGCGTTGCAGGAGGCCGGTCAGCAGCTCATCAAGGGCCGGGGCGTCCGTTTGGCGGCAGCCCTTGCCGTCTTTGCCGCTGCGGCTCCCCTTCATGCCGCTGCCGTGCAGGGAGCCGCCTCTGCCGCATCCCATGCCTTTGCCGGAGCCGCCGCCTTTACCGCTGCCCAGTCCCTGGCTGAGGGTCTGCAAAAGGCCGCTGCCGGCCAGTCCCTTGCCTGCCATGCCCAGCAGGCCCATGCCGAGTTTCGTCCAGAGCATGTCTGTCGCTCCTTTGCGCCGCCCCTGTACGGCATCATGCCGCCTGCGCCGGTGTGCGTCGTCGGACCGGAAATCAGCGTGATGTCCGGCTTCTCCTGCCATGCCCGAAGCCATGCCCGCCACGCGGACGGGCAGGAGGACACGGCTCCTCTGTCTGATCTGCTGTCCCGGGCGTCCGCGTCGCCCCATCCGGCTGCTGTCCGTGTCCGCCGTGAGGGCCCTCTCCTCCGCTGTGGTGCTGGCAACGCAGCCGTACGGGACCGCCCTCCATGACCAGGGGCAGCCCCCGGGTCAGGGCCTGGGCCACACGCCGGCGGGCTTCGGCCAGCAGGCGGCAGAACGTGGGCGGAGAGATCTCCATCTGCCGGGCGGCCTCTTCTTGCGACAGCCCTTCGGCATCAGCCAGGCGCAGTGCCTCCAGCATGTCCAGGCCCAGCGTCATGGCGGGCGCGTCGTTCCCTGTGTCAGGGGAGAAGCGTCGGCACGCGGGCTTGGCAGCGATGAGGCGCAATTTTTGCGGTCGCATGGGACATCCTTGATTTGAAATATATTTCAAAATATCGCCGTCGGCAGGGAAGTCAAGGCATACGCGGACAGAGGGGCTCTTCCGGCGGCAGCCCAAAAAACAAGGGAGCTCCCGGGGGAACTCCCTTGCCGGCCGCGCTGCCGACGGCCTTTCCTGTTGACGCATGTTGGCGGCCAAGCTATTTTTCCCCCAGCATGCGGCGCAGGGGCTTGTTTTTGTTATCCCTGGCGGCGCATGGCGGCCAGACCCAGCAGGATGGCGCCTGCCTGGGCCACGTTGAGCGAATCGAATTTGCGCGCCAGCGGGATGCGCAGCATCCGGCCGCAGCGTTTGGCCACACCGGGGCGCAGGCCCTTGTCTTCATTGCCCAGCACCAGCACGGCGGGCAGCTGCATGGCGTGTTCGAACGCGTCGGCGGCGTCAGGGCCGCAGCCCGCGCCGTAGATGCTGAACCCCGCCTCTTCGGCTTCGTCCAGCGCATGGGCCAGGTTGGTCACCCGGGCCACGGGCAGGCGTTCCAGGGCCCCGGCAGCCGCACGATGGGCCGCAGGGCCCAGATAGGCGCTGTTGTGGCGGGGCAGGATCACGCCCGCGCCGCCCAGGGCATACAGGGTGCGGCACAGGGTGCCTACATTGCCCGGATCCTGGACCTGGTCCAGGGCCACCACCAGCGGCAGGGGCGCTTCGGCCGCGGCCTGCAGCACGTCCGCCAGATCACGGAAATCCGTGGCCGTCAGGCGCGCCACCACGCCCTGATGGTTGAGCGGCGCGGCATCGTTGCCGTTCTGCTGGGCGGCCTCGCGGCAGAGCCTGTCCAGGGCCGCCTGATCCACCAGACTGAAGCGCACGCCGCTCTGGCGGCACAGCTGCTGCACGTCCTGGGCATCCCGGGTACGCAGGCCTTTTTTGCAAAAGACGAGGTCGATGCGTTGCGGGTCGGTCCGCAAAAGTTCCAGCACGGGCTTCATGCCCGGCAGGAGCGGGGTCTCGGAAGTTTGATTCATGGCGTCTCCATGATTGGGGGCGTTGTTACTGGGAGGGACCGGGAAGAGGTCCCGATCCGTTTTTGTGTACGCAGCTTCCCGGCACATGGCAAGCCGGGGGCACGGGAGTAAGCATGTTCTTTCCTGATTGGTCCGGCAGGGGCCGCGCACGTCTGGGGGTGCTTTGTATTCTGGCCTTCTGTCTGTTGCTGGCAGGCGGCTGCGGCAGCAAACAGAAAAAAGGACAGCCCCTTTCCATGCCGTCCCTCATCATCCCCGGCGACGAGGGCGGCGAGCCTTTGACCCCCACGGAACTGGCCGCCTTCCAGAACACGGCCCGCATCGACCGCGACATCCACAAGGCCTCCATGCCGGACGTCGTCCTGCAATACAAGCACTTCCTGCGCAAGGGGCGCGGGACCATGAGTGTCTTTTCCCGCAATGCCGAGCCCTATCTGGGCTATGCCCGCAAGGTCTTCCGTTCGCGCGGCATGCCTGAGGAACTGGCCTATCTGGCCCTGGTGGAGAGCGGCTACCGTCCCGATGCGGAATCCCGCGTGGGGGCGCTGGGCGCCTGGCAGTTCATGCCCTATACCGGTATGAAATACGGCCTGACCCAGGACTGGTGGCTGGACGAGCGCCTGGACCCCTACCGCGCCACCGAAGCCGCCGCCGACTATCTCCAGAAACTGTACGGGGACTTCCGCGACTGGCCCACGGCCATCGCCGCCTACAATGCCGGTGAGGGCAAGATGAGCCGGGCCAAGGAAGGGACGGGCGCCCGGAATTTCTACGAAGTGGTGGAACGCAACCACAAGCTGGACGAAAAAGCCCGCCTGCGGCCCGAGACCGTGCAGTATGTGCCGCGCTTCCTGGCCATGAGCAAGATCATGCGCAACCTGCCCCAGCTGGGCTTCACGCCCGTGGATCAGGACAAGCCCGCCCCGGTCCGTCGTCTGACGGCTCGCCCCGGTACCGACCTCATCGCCCTGAGTCGTGCCTGTGGTTTGAGCTGGGAAAGTTTCCAGAACTACAACCTGCACCACAAGCGGACCATCTCGTCCACCGAGCGCTCCACCTTCGTCTATGTGCCGGTCCAGAACGAGGCCCAGGCCCAGGCCTTCCTGCGTTCGTCGTCGGCTTCGGCCTTTGCCAACTGGCGTCCCACCAAGGTGCAGACCTCGTCCGACTCTCTGGCCCGGATCAGCAAGCGCAGCGGCGTGCCCCTGGAACGCATCCAGGCCGCCAACCCCGAAAAGAAGAAGATCTACGCCGGGGATACCCTGCTGTTGCCGCGTGGTGTGCCCATGTCGCCTTCGGCCGTGGCCGCGGCGGACGACAAGCCCTCGCGGAAAGAACGCTCGTCCGGTCGGGACAGGCAGGAGCGCAACAGGCCCGAACCTTCGGGCGGCGTCTACGTGCTGCGGCCCAACGATACCCTCTACGGCGTGG